>CANGQZ010000072.1 GCA_947455865.1 Sphingomonadaceae bacterium | reverse complement strand
ACCATGCTCGATCACCTCGCCACCGACGAAACGATGTTCCGCATGATGCTGCGCGATATCTGGCAGAACGGCCAGGTCCTCCAGAACAAGAAATACAAGCGGCTGGGCTGGGCCTACCGGATCTTTCTGGCCGGGCTGGTGTGTTCGGCGTCGGTGTTCGTGGCGGGGCTGGTGGGGGTTATGCCGGGTTGATGTTGCATGTTTTCGCGAGATAGTCGTCTGGGGCTTGATCCAGAACCGGTGGCGTTCATTTCTGCCGCGATGCAATTAGCCTTCAATCGCAAAGCAGATCTCCACTGAACAGAAATTTTGACGGGCCGATAGATGAGGGGCCGATAGATGACGGGCCGATCGATTCTGTATCGCCCCTCACTTCACCCCCAGCACCCCGGCTTCCTGTTTCAGCCGTCCCGCCTGAGCCGGGTTCGCGGCAATCGCGTCCTTCAGCGCCTGCGCCGCCTTATCAGTCTGGCCCAGTGTCACCCGGCTGCGCATCAGCATCACCCAGCCATCAATGTTGGAAGGGTTGGCCTTGAGCTTTCCTTCGAGCCGCGCGACCATGCTTTCGGCCATCTGGCGCTGCTGGCTCGGCGGGATGCTGCCGGCGGCTTGCAGGTCTTGCGCGGTCGGGCCCGGGATGCCCTGCGCGGCGACCGGCATGCCGGGGCCACCAGTGCCCATCATCGCCGGACCGGCCATCCCCCCTTGCCCCATCACGTCTTGCCCCTGGGTTCCTGGAAGCGCGGGCGGTTGCTTAACCGCTGCCATCTTGGCCGCCACGTCGATCTTGTGGATCTTGCCGACCTGCTCGATCGTCCGGCGCAAGTCCGCTTCCCATGGCGAACCCACCGGCGTGTCGCCCAACAGCGCCAGCCAATCGGCCACCGCGCCCTCGTGGTCGCCGGTGAGGTCACGCTTCACCGCGCTGAAATAGCGCGCGCGCGGGTCCTTGGGATCGAGCGCCAGCGCCTTGGCGAACGCTTCGGCCGCTTCCTTGGGCATCGGATCGTTCTTGCTGGCCATCACCCGCGCCTCGCCGAGCGCCGACCACACCACCGCATCGTTCGGTGTGAGCGCGGCGGCCTTGGCATATGCGCCCGCCGCATCGGCGAATCGTCCGCCGTCGAAGTAGGCCTGGCCGAGCACGCGCCAAGCCGAAACGTCCTGCGGATGGGCCTGCGCCTGCTGTTCAAGATTGATGATCGGGTCAGCCTCGGATGACGCTACGGCCTCGGCGCGGGTCCCGCTTCCTGCCGGTTCGCGGGTTACCGCATAGGTCACCGCAAAGCCGAGAACGAGTGCTGCTCCGCCCAGAACGATCCGTCCTGTCGTTATGCCGGTCATGACTATTGTATCCTTGCGCCGTTTCCGTCCATATGCCGCAACATTAGTCGGACATCGTCCGGCGAATCCGCGATATTACGGGCACGGGTGTGGGGTAGTCCGCCGGCGAAAGCAATCGCGGGCGGGCATATGGCTGGGGGGCTAAAGTGACGGATCGCGTGCGTGTAGCGATAGTCGGGTCCGGACCGGCGGGGCTCAGCGCCGCCGCGCGGGCGGCCGGCCTCGGTCTGAGCCATGTTCTGCTCGAAAAGACCGATCACCTCTCCGACACCATCTACAAGTACCAGAAGGGCAAGCACGTCATGGCGACGCCCAGTTCGCTGGTGCTGCGCTCGGACTTTGATTTCGATGCCGGCAAGCGCGAAACAATCCTGGGCATCTGGGACAAGCAGGCGGCCGAAGCCGGGGTCAACGTCCGCTACAAGTCCGAAGTCGCCAAGATCGAGGGTGAGAAGGGCGCGTTCGTGCTCACCTTGCGCGACAAGTCGGTGATTGAGGCCGATACGGTGATCCTCGCCATCGGTACGCAGGGCAATCCCAACCTGCTGCGCGCCCCCGGCGGCCACCTGCCCCACGTGCAATACCAGCTCAACGATCCCGGCGAATATGTCGATGAGCACATCACCGTGATCGGCACCGGCGATGCGGGTATCGAAAACGCGCTCGGTCTCGCCGCCGATCCGGTCCAGCGCAACGTCGTTACCATTCTCAACCGCGGCACCGATTTCGCCCGCGCCAAGGCTGCGAACGTCAAGCTGCTGCAGGAAGCCGCCGCAGCCGGACGGATGAACATCCGGCTCGAAACCTCGCCTGCCGAAGTGCGTGAGGGCGAGCTGGTGCTCGATACCCGCGATGGGCAGGAAACCATCCCGTGTGACCGGATCATTGCCCGCATGGGCTCGGCCGCGCCGCGTGATTTCCTGGAAGGCTGCTGCGCCAAGTTCGAAGACAAGGAAGTCACCGGGCGCGACGGCAAGACCAGCATCAAGAAATCGATCGTCCCCGGCACGGGGATCGAGTTCACCAGCCCCGACCGCGAGGCCTTCCCCAAGCTTTCGCCGCGCTTCGAAAGCACGGTGCCTGGCATCTACGTGATCGGCGCGCTCGCCGGCTATCCGCTGATCAAGCACTGCATGAACCAGGGCTACGACGTGGTCGAGTTCATCGGCGGCAACGAAAGCCTCAAGCCGGCCGACGAACCGATCCTCGCCGAGAAGTTCGCGCCGCTCCCCGGCAACCGCACGGTCGACGAATGGCTGGGCGTGTTTGCCGGCAACATCGAAATCTTCAAGGAAGTCTCCACGCTGCAGCTGCGCGAGCTGATGCTGGACAGCCGGGTCAAGTCGTTCGGCCCCGGCGACATGATCTTTGAGCGCAACACCCCCGGATCGTCGCTCTTCGCGATTGCCGAAGGCTCGGTGCTGGTCGAGATCAACAAGGACGATCCCAGCATGACCGTGCCGATCGGCCAGGGTTCGATCTTCGGCGAAGTCGGCCTGATTTCGGGCCGCCGCCGCGGTGCGACCGTGCGTGCGGCGCAGCCCACGGTGGTTGTCGAGCTTTCGCGTACCGCCGCGCTCAAGCTGATCGCCACCGCCCCGGCTGCCGGCCGCGCGGTGACGCGCATTTCGATCGAGCGCCAGCTGCTGCAAATGTTCGGCTCTGGTCTCACCCCCGCCGATGTCGCCGAGCTGGTCGAAGGCGCCCAGGTCAAGACCGTGCGTGCCGGTGAAGTCGTGCTGGCCGAGGGCGATGAGGGGCAGGACGTCTACATCATCCGCCGCGGCTCGATGATCGTGCAGAAGATGCTCGGCGGTAAGCCGGTGTTCCTCTCTTACGTCCCCGCCGGCAGCTATGTCGGCGAAATGGCGCTGATCGACAAGGCGCCGCGTTCGGCCACGGTCAAGGCAGCGATCCGTTCGGAAGTGATCAAGTTGCCCGGCGAGGCTTTCGCGCGGCTGCTTGAGAAGAAGCCCGAGCTGTTTCGCAAGGCCCGCGCAGACATGGACAAGCGGCGCGAAGTCAACGCCTTCATCGAAGGGCGAAAGGACAACTTCGCCGGCGCGGTCGATATGTATTCGGCTACCGCCCAGTTCCTGATCGATAACGGCATCGGCGAAGCCACCGACGTGCTGCTGATCGACGAGACCTTGTGTGTTGGCTGCGACAACTGCGAAAAGGCCTGTGCCGATAGCCACGAGGGGCTCAGCCGGCTCAACCGCGAAGCGGGCAAGACCTACGCCCACCTTCACGTGCCGACCTCATGCCGCCACTGCGAGCATCCGCACTGCATGGCCGATTGCCCGCCCAACGCGATTCGCCGCGGCCCGGACGGCGAGGTCTTTATCGATGAGACCTGCATCGGCTGCGGCAACTGCCAGCGCAATTGCCCCTACGGCGTGATCCGGATGGATTCGGTGCCACCGAAGAAGCCCTCGATCCTGAGCTGGATCTTCTTCGGCTCCGGCCCCGGGCCGGGTGAGCCTTCGAAGAAGTGGCGCAAGAAGAACGTCGCTGCCGGGCAGGAACAGCCCAAGAAGGCGATCAAGTGCGATATGTGTTCGGGGATCGATGGCGGTCCGGCCTGCGTGCGTGCCTGCCCCACCGGGGCGGCGCTGCGCGTCTCGCCCGAGGCGTTCCTGTCGGTTGCCCGGTTGGGGGAGCATAGCTGATGGCCAGCACAGCCAAGACCAACCCCGGATCCGGCGGCGTGCGCCGTCAGGTCTCATCCGATCACGAAGGGTTCCTGCGCTACCGCAACTTCCGCTGGCTCAAGCTGGCGGCGATGCTCAGCCTGATTGCGATCCTCAGCTATGCCCTGATCGACGTCACCCCGCATCCCGGCGGCGGAACGTGGCTCGGCTACACCCTCGGAGCCATCGGCGCGGGGTTGATTGTGTGGCTATCGCTGCTCGGCGTCCGCAAGCGGGCGATGTCCGCAGGAACATGGTCGCTCAAGGCGTGGACTTCCGCCCACGTCTATCTCGGGCTGAGCCTGATCGTGATCGGCACGTTGCACTGCGCGTTCCAGTTCGGCTGGAATGTCCACACGCTTGCTTATGTGCTGATGATGATCGTCATCGTCTCGGGAATCTGGGGAATCAGCGTATACGCCTCTCTCCCCGCTGCGCTCAGTTCGAACCGCGACGAGATGACGCAGGAACAGATGATCGAGGGCATCGCCGCGATTGATCGCCAGTTGAACGATGCGGCGCAGCCGCTCGCGCGCGATCAGGCCGATCTGGTTATAGCCGCGCTCGAACAGGATACCTTTGCTGCAGGCCTGTGGTCGCGGCTTACCGGCAATTACCGGGGCTGCGCGACCGAGCAGGCGATCCAGCGGATCGCGCTCGCCGATGCGCAGGGTTCGGGCGATAGCGCGATCAGCCGGGTTGAAAAGCTACTGATAAGGCGCAAGGCCCAGCTTGACCGGCTGCGGCGGCAAATGCGCCTGCGTGCGTTGCTGGAAGTGTGGCTCTACCTCCACATTCCCGCGACCATCGCGCTCCTCGCCGCGCTCACCGCGCATGTCATCAGCGTCTTCTACTACTGGTGAGGCGACCATGACCTTCCGCCTCCGCACGATCGATTTCACCGCCGATGGTCGCAAGATCGTCCGTGAGAAGGACATTGCCAAGCCGCTGCTCAGCATTGGCCGGTCCGCCGAAAACGACATCCACCTGCCCGATCTCGCGGTCGAGCCGAGCCACGCCACCATTGCCGAGCAAGGCGCCGGCCGCGTTCAGGTCGAAGCAACCGGCTCGCTCGGCTTCGGGCTTGACGGGCAGACCTCGCGCAGCGCCAGCGTCGATTGCCGCACCGGCGCCGAACTGCGCTTCGGCGGCACGCGCATCTCGCTCGGGCTCGAGGACGATGGCGCGGTCCTGCTTACAGTCGAACTGGTGCGCGAAGACGAGAGCAAGGACACCGCCGAAAAGGACGGGCTGTCGCTCTCGTCGGTAATGCCCGGCAAGCGGACGATCTCATGGATTCTCGCTGCCATCGTGCTGGCGGTTTTTCTTGCGCTGCCAATCATCAGCAACCTCACCCGCTCGCCCGATCTCAAACAGAGCCAGATTATCGGCGACAAGGCATGGACCCCGGGGCCGCTCAGCGCGGCGCACCATCAGCTTGAGACCAAGTGCGAAGCTTGCCACGTCAAGCCCTTCCAGTCGGTGCGCGACGAGACCTGCATGAATTGCCACAAGGCGGTTCACGATCACGCCCCGAGCGGCCGTCTTGCGCTGGCCCGCGCCGAGCCGGGCCTTGGCGGCAAGGTCCTGTGGGGTGTCGCTCACGCATTTGGCAAGCCCGGACCGGGTGCATGCGTCGATTGCCATAACGAGCACCAGGGCATGAATCGGATGGAACTGCCCAAGCAGCAGTTCTGCGCCGATTGCCATGGCTCGCTCAAGGATCGCCTGAAGGATACCGGGCTGGGCAACGCGTCCGATTTCGGCCGTATCCACCCGCAATTCTCACCGGCGGTGATGACCGATCCGGTGGCCAAGACCTTCCAGCGTGTCTCGCTCGATGCAAACCCCCGCGAAAACAGCGGGCTGGAGTTTGAACACAAGGTCCACCTCGATCCGCGCGGCGGCGTCGCGAAAATGGCGATGACGCTTTCTGGCGATAAGGGTTACGGCGCCAATGGCCTCGTCTGCGCTGACTGTCACCGACCCAGCGAGGACGGCGTGCGGTTCAAGCCGATCACGATGGAGCGCGATTGCGAAGCCTGCCACAGCCTTGTCTATGACAAGGTCGGCGATACCTTCCGCAAACTCAAGCACGGCGATGTCGCCCAGATGGTTGCCGATCTCTCGGTGGTCGGGGCGAATACGCAGCCCATCGTAACCGGGCGGAGTCGGCCGGGGGACTATGCTGCCGAGCATGTCTACTATGCCAACTTCTCCCCGCCTGGCGGTACCGGCAGCTTTGTTCAGCGCGCGCTGGCGAAAGACGGCGTCTGCGGCGAATGCCACAAGCCGGTGTGGAAGAATGGCAAACCCGGCGTGGTCCCGGTTACCATCCCAGCCCGCTACATGGCGCACGGCTGGTTCGATCATGCTTCGCACAAACAGACCAAGTGCGCCGACTGCCATGCCGCCGCCGGCTCGACCAGTGCGAGCGATGTGCTGCTGCCCAAGCTGGCCCAATGCCAGAGCTGCCACCTTGGTGAGGACGCACCCAAAGGTAAGGTTCCCTCAAGCTGCGCAATGTGCCATGCCTATCACCCGACGGGTTCGGCCCCGTTGCTGACGCGGCGCAACAAGCGTTGACTCGGCCCCGGGGACCGGCCGCGGCCGCTCCCGTGCTGATCGGCACGGGGCGGTGGTGGGGGAAGATAGCGTGCTGATCGCACAGATCACCGATATCCATATCGGGTTCGACAAGGGCAACCCTGACGAATACAATATGGTGCGCCTGCGCGCGGTGCTCGATCATTTGGTCAATGGCCCCAACCGGCCCGATCTCATGCTGCTTAGCGGCGATCTCACCGAAGACGGCGCGGCAGAGGACTATGCCCGGCTGGCCGAGGCGGTTTCGATCTGCCCGTTCCCGGTCTGGCCAATGACCGGCAATCACGATCTGCGCCCGGCGCTGCTCGATGCCTTCCCGCAGACGCCACGCTCACCCGATGGCTTTGTGCACTATGTGCTCGATCACGGGCCGCTGCATCTGATCGTGCTCGATACGCTGGAACTTGGCCGACACGGTGGCGGCTTCTGCGAAGCACGGGTGCAGTGGCTCAGCGATCAACTCACCGCCTCGCCCGACAGTCCCACCCTGATCGCGCTGCACCACCCGCCGTTCCCCGCCGGCATCCCCTGGATGGACACAGACGAGCGCGAGCCATGGATCGCCCGCCTTGCTGGCGCGCTGAAGGGTCACGATCAGGTCAAAGGCCTGATCACCGGCCACCTGCACCGTACGATCCTTTCGCACTGGGAAGATCTCCCAGTGCTGGTCTGCCCATCAACCGCGCCTGCCGTCGGGCTCGATCTCAGCCCGATGAACCCCGAGCAGCCCGATAATCGCAAGCTCATCACCGACGAACCGCCGGGCTATTGCCTGCACGTGTGGAACGGCAAGGACGTCGTCACCCACTTCGAATACGCCGGCGAATACCGCACTTTCGCCCGCTTTGATCCCAATCTGCAGGGCATGATCCAGGAAATATTCGGCGAACGGCCAGGCAAGTAACGTCCGGCCCCGGCGGGTGAGGCCTCAGACCCCCGTCCGCCGCTCCCGTCCTGCCGCGGCCCACTCCACATTGCGTGTGGCGTACATCACCCCGGCGAGCGCCACGAACAGCATAACCGATCCGATCAGCAGCGACCACGCCTCAAGATTGAGCAGCACGAACAGCAGCGCATAGAGGCCGACCAGCAGCGCGGCCATAAACCCGGCGCGCCGCCGGCTGCGCAGCACCGCGGCGCTATAGGCAGAGAGCAGCGCGATCGTCGCTCCGCTCGCCAGCACATAGCTGGCGGTGAACCCGATCACTTCTGCAAACGCCAGCAACAGCACGAAGAACAGCACCAGCCCAGCCCCGGTCAGCAGATATTCCGCCGTCGCCACCCGCGCCCCGGCGACGATGTCGAACAGGAGGTAGGCGAGGAAGGTGAAGCCGATGAACAGGAAGCCATACTTCACCGCGCGGTTGACCTTGCTGTAAAGGTTTACCGGCTCGATCAGCCCGATCGTCACCGCGGCGCTTTGCCCGCTGACCACTTCCTGTGCCCCGCCAGCAGTAACCGCCGCGCTGGGATCGGACCGGGCCTGAACATAGGTGCTATCCGGCGCATCGGCCGGCGCACCGAAATCCTCCATGCCCACCGGCGGCTGGCCTAGTGCGAGCTTGTCGACAGTCCACTGGGCAGTGAAGCCCTTGCCCGACACTTGCGGATGCTCTGGCAGGAATGCTCCGGCAAAGCTGGGCGATGGCCACGCCGAGGTAACTGTCCAGGTGGTCGAACCGCCGCGCGGGACGAGGCTGAGCGAACGGCTGCCACGCAGCGACAGATCATAGCGTACCGCCAGTTCGCCCTGCCCATCCCACGCCACGAAAGCAAAGAAGCCCTGCCCGTTGCTTGCCGCCGGGCCTTTGCCGGGCTGAACCGCCAGCGGCTTGTCATTGGCAGACACGCTGCCTCCGGTGGTCAGCCCGCGCGCGTCGGATACGCCGAAGCGCAGTTCGGCCCGGTCCCACTCCAGCCGCTCGCGCGTCACCCCGAAGCGTTCGAGATCGGCCGGCAGCGCGAACTGCGCCGCCCCCTTCACCGTCGCCGAATAGAGCACGCTGCGATAGATCGACTTGCGCCGTTCCTCGGGGACGATGCTGGTTGCAACCTTGTTGGCCTGCGGAGCGATGTAGAACAGCTTCTCCACCTCGACCACGCGGCTGACCGCCTTGCCGTCGACGGTTTCGTTCTGGCTCTGGGTGGTGCGGAACGGCACGACGAGGAGCGGGCCGGACAAGACTTGCGCACCGCCCCATCCGGCGTTGATCGAAGCCTGCGCGATGTTGGCCTGATCCTGCCGGTCGTAGACCAGCGCATAAACCAGCAGCAGCGGCACCGAGAGTGCCAGACCGACGAGGATGACGAACAGCAGACGAATGCCGGGAGACCGTTCGCGCCTTACGGTATCATCCATGGATCGGTTCCTCGCTGACACAGCACGCTTTGGCGCAGATTAAAGGGGGAGGACGCTGCACCGAAGCTGAACGGCCAGAGGGCTGCGCCCATTAAAGCGAAAAGGCCGGAGCGTTTCCGCCCCGGCCTATCTATCGTTCAGCCTAAGCCTGCGTCCTCAGTACACCCGCTTCTTCGGCTTGATGTACTCGGCATCGTCGGTCAGCGTGTATTCGTGGACCGGGCGGTAGTCGATCTTGACCTCGCCGCCTTCGCCGCCCCAGCCGTTGAACCACACTGCGGTGTGCTTCATCCATTCGGCATCATTGCGATCGGGGAAATCCTCGTGCGCGTGGGCGCCGCGGCTTTCCTTGCGATTGAAGGCGCCGTGGAGCGTCACCGTCGCCTGGCTGATCAGGTTGTCGAGCTCGAGCGTCTCGATCAGGTCCGAGTTCCAGATCAGCGAGCGGTCAGTCACCTTGATGTCGCGCATCCGGGCATACGTCGCAGCGAGCTTTTCCTTGCCCTCGGCCAGCAGTTCGTCGGTGCGGAACACGGCGGCGTTCAGGCTCATCGTGCGCTGCATTTCGAGCCGGATTTCAGAGGTCGACGAGCTACCCGCAGCGTGGCGGAAATGGTCGAGACGGGTCAGCGCGAGATCGGCCGAATCCTTCGGCAGTTCTTCGTGGCTGCCTTCCGGCTTGATGATTTCCTTGAGCCGGTGCCCGGCGGCGCGGCCGAACACGACAAGGTCGATCAGTGAGTTCGAGCCGAGGCGGTTCGCGCCGTGCACCGAAACGCAGGCCGCTTCTCCCACCGCGAACAGCCCGGGGACGATCGTCTCCGGATTGCCGTCGGCACCGATAGTGACCACTTCGCCGTGATAGTTCGTGGGGATGCCGCCCATGTTGTAGTGCACCGTCGGCACCACCGGCAGCGGCTGGCGCGTAAGGTCAACGCCGGCGAAGATCTTGCCGCTTTCGGTGATCCCCGGCAGCCGTTCGGCCAGCACCTTGGGATCGATGTGATCGAGGTGGAGGTGGATATGATCCTTGTGCGGACCGACGCCGCGGCCCTCGCGAATTTCCATCGCCATCGAACGCGAGACGACGTCGCGGCTGGCAAGGTCCTTGGCCGAAGGGGCATAGCGCTCCATGAAGCGCTCGCCTTCGGAGTTGGTCAGATACCCGCCCTCACCGCGCGCACCCTCGGTGATTAGCACGCCCGCGCCGTAAATCCCGGTCGGGTGGAACTGGACGAATTCCATGTCCTGCAGCGGCAGACCGGCGCGCAGCACCATCCCGCCGCCGTCACCGGTGCAGGTGTGAGCGCTGGTCGCGGTGAAATAGCAGCGGCCATAGCCGCCAGTTGCGAGCACCACGGCCTTGGCGCGGAAGCGGTGGATCGTGCCATCGTCCATGCACATCGCGATCACGCCGCGGCATACCGGCACGCCATTGGCGCCGGTTTCCATGATCAGATCGATCGCGAAGTATTCGATGAAGAAATCCGCCGCGTACTTCAGGCTCTGCTGATAGAGCGCGTGGAGCATCGCGTGGCCGGTACGGTCAGCCGCGGCGCAAGTGCGCTGGACCGGCGGGCCTTCGCCCATGTTCTGCATGTGGCCGCCGAACGGGCGCTGATAGATCGTGCCATCGGCATTGCGCGAAAACGGCACGCCGGCGTGTTCCAGTTCGTAAACCGCAGCCGGCGCCTCACGCACCATGTATTCGATCGCGTCCTGATCGCCCAGCCAGTCAGACCCCTTGACGGTGTCGAACATGTGCCACGTCCAGTGATCCGGCGTGTTGTTGCACAGCGATGCGGCGATCCCGCCCTGCGCCGCCACGGTGTGGCTGCGAGTAGGAAACACCTTGGTGATGCAGGCCGTCTTGAGCCCGGCCTCGGCCGAACCCATCGTCGCGCGCAGGCCCGATCCGCCCGCGCCGACAACGACGGTGTCATAAGTGTGATCGATGATCTTGTAAGCGGGTGCGGAAGCCATGTTACGCGCCCCCCAGCGCGAGCCGGACGATGGAGAGAATGCCGAACGCGGCGCCGGCAAAGGCGGTGAAGTTGAGCAGCGTGACCAGCGCGAACTTGCTGCCGTGTTCGTGGATGTAATCCTCGATCACCACCAGCATTCCGGCGCGGGCGTGCCAGAAGTTGACGAACACGAACAGGATCGAAGCCGTCGCCGGCACCGGATGCGAGATCCATGCGTGCACGGTCAGGTAATTGTAGCTCGGCAGCATCAGCAGCGAGAACAGCAGGTAGAGCGAGACGATCATGCTGGCGACGCCGGTCAGACGCTCGTTCAGCCAGGTCCCGGCCCCGCTATGCGCCGAGCCCAGCCCGCGCACGCGGCCAATCGAAGTTCCGTTGCCCATAACTTTGTCCCTTAGCGCAGCAGCAGCAGGGCCCAGACGGCCACGGTCAGCACGACCGGAATGACCATCGATACCACCGCCCAGAAATTGTTCGATTCCAGCTCATACCCCGCCCCGGTATCGAGCACGAAGTGGCGCAGCCCGCCGGCCAGATGTTGAAAGAAGGCCCAGGTCAGTCCGATCAGGACCACCAATCCATACCAGCTGCCCGCCTGCTTGGCGAAAAAGGCATAAGCCTCAGGCCCGCTGGCGAGCGCGCCGAGCCACCACAGCAGCACCGCCAGCCCGACCACAGAAAGGCCGCTGCCGGTAATGCGGTTGAGGATCGAGACGGCCATGGCCGCGCCCCAACGCCAGATCTGCAAGTGCGGTGACAGCGGGCGGTTGTGCGCCGCGGGCGATGTGCCGGCCATGTTTGATCGATCCCCAGACTGTT
>CANGQZ010000071.1 GCA_947455865.1 Sphingomonadaceae bacterium | reverse complement strand
GCGCGGCGGCGGATGGTGGATCGGCTGGTGCTGGCGCTAGATCCGGCGCATGCCCGCCACGCGGCGCGGCTGGAGACCGCGCTGCGCGAAAGAAACCGTTTGCTATCAGAGGCTTCCGAGCCGGACGCGCGCTGGCTGGAGGCGATCGAGGCGCAGCTGGCCGAGGCCGGGGCGACCGTGGCGCAGGCACGGGAGCGCCTGATACAACGGCTTTGCAACGCCCTTGCAACGGTACCGGAAGGGCCGTTCGCGCAGCCGCAACTGGCTTATGCGCCCGGCGGGCCGCTCGAACCCGCCGCGCTTGCTGCTGCGCTCGCCGAAAGCCGCCGGCGCGACCGGGCAGCACAGCGCACGCTGGTGGGTCCGCACCGCGACGACCTGATCGTGACGCTGGCCGGCAAGGGCCAACCGGCTGCCGAATGTTCGACGGGCGAGCAGAAGGCGCTGCTGATCGCGATCACGCTGGCCCATGCCGGCCTGCTCGACGCGGACCGCCCGGCCATGCTGCTGCTGGACGAAGTGGCGGCGCATCTTGACCCGGTGCGGCGCGCGGCGCTGTTCGAGCGGCTGCGCGGCGGGGCGGCGCAAGTCTGGCTGACCGGCACCGAACTGGCCCCGTTCAGCGACATTGCCGGCGAGGCCGCGGTGTGGCGGGTGCGCGGCGGCGCAGTGGAGCGGGCTTAGCGCGCCGCCGGAGGCAGTGCTTTCGCCACCTGATCGGCGGTGGCAGCGATGATCTCATCCACTCCGCCTGCGGTCGGGTGAATGTGATCGGCCTGCACCAGATCGGGCTTGCCCTGCACCGCGGCGAGAAAGAACGGGACAAGGCTGGCGCCGTATTGCTTCGCCAGTTCGGGATAGATCGGTTCGAACTTTGCCTTGAAATCAGCGCCGAGGTTGGGCGGGGCGAGCATGCCCATCAACAGCACCGGCACCCCTGCCCTCTTTGCCGCGCCCAGCATTGCGGACAAATTCGCGCGGGTCTGTTCGGGTGGCAGCCCGCGCAGGATATCATTGCCGCCGAATTCGACGATGACGAGATCGGGCAGCTGTGCCTGACTTTTGAGGACGAAGGCGAACCGTTCAGCCCCGGCGGCGCTGGTATCGCCCGAGACACCGGCATTGACGATCCGCGCGTTGATCCCGCGCGCGCGGAGCGCAGTCTCCAGCCGCGCCGGATAAGCATCGGCGGGCGTGGAGAGGCCATAGCCGGCGAACAGGCTATCCCCGATCGCGAGGATATGACGCTCGGGCCCCATCACCGGCAGCGACGCATCGACGGCCGCACTTGCCGCGCCGGACGGCTGGGCCGGCGGCGGGGCCGGCTGCGAGCAGGCGGCAAGGAGAACGAGCGCAGCCGATGCGGAGAGATACCTGACCATATTCCCTTCTTGCCCGAGTTCGCCTTGGCGTGCCATCCCGTCCGGGTGCAAGACACCCCCAACGATCCCGTCATCGCCGCGCGCGGCCTTACCCTCACCCTTGGCCAGACCGAAATCCTGCGGGGGATCGACCTGACAGTTGGTGCCGGCGAGACGCTGGCCCTGCTTGGGCCGTCCGGTTCGGGCAAAAGCTCGCTGATGGCGGTGCTCGCCGGGCTGGAGCGGGCCAGCGGCGGGGCGCTGAGCGTGGCCGAGGCCGATTTCGCGGCGCTGAGCGAGGATGCGCTGGCCCGCGCCCGGCGCGGGCGGATCGGGATCGTGCTGCAGGCCTTCCACCTGTTGCCGACGATGACCGCGCGCGAGAACGTCGCGACCCCGCTGGAACTGGCGGGCGAACCCGATGCGTGGGTGCGGGCGGCGGAGGAACTGGCCGCAGTTGGCCTTGGCCACCGGCTCGATCATTACCCCACCCAGCTTTCCGGCGGCGAGCAGCAGCGCGTGGCGATCGCCCGCGCGCTGGCGCCGCGCCCGGCGCTGCTGTTCGCCGACGAGCCGACCGGCAACCTTGATGCCGCGACCGGGGCGGAAATCATCCACCTGCTGTTCGCACGGCGCGCCAAGACCGGGGCAACGCTGGTAATCATCACGCACGATACCGCGCTGGCCGCGCGCTGCGACCGGGTGGTGACGCTGGCCGACGGGCGGATCGCGGCGGACCGCAGCACGTGACCGGTTCCGGCGCCGACTGGCGCTTTGCCCTGCGGATTGCGCGGCGCGATCTTTCGGCGCGGTTCCGCGGGCTGCGGCTGCTGCTGGTGTGCCTGTTCCTGGGGGTTGGCGCGCTGGCGGCGATCGGCACGCTGACCGGGACGATCGAGCGCGAACTGGCGAGCCGCGGCCGGGCAATTCTGGGCGGCGATCTTGAGATCGAGGTGTGGCAGCGCGACCTGACCCCGGCCGAACATGTTGCGCTGGCGGCGCTAGGCCGGGTTTCGACCGGCACCCGGCTGCAGGCGATGGCGGTATCAGGCAATCTGACCGCGCCGGTGCAGTTGAAAGCGGTCGACGAAGCATGGCCGCTGGTGGGGCGGTTGCGGCTGGCCGACGGGCGGTTGGTGGGCGCCCCGCCTTCCGGGCAGGCGTGGCTGGGCGAAGGTGCGGCGGCGCGGCTCGATCTTTCGCCGGGCCAGCGCTTCACCCTGAGCGGGGTGCAGTTGACGGTGGGCGGGTTGATCGCCGACGAGCCTGACCGGCTGGGCGAAGGGCTTGCGTGGGGCCCGCCGGTGATCGTGCGCGCCGAGCTTCCGGTGCAAGCCGGGCTGACCGCGCCGGGATCGCAGTTCCGCACGCGCGCGCGGGTGGCTTTTGCCGGGAGCACCGATCCCGCAGCGGCGACGGCGGCGCTCAAGGCGAAGTTCCCCAGTGGCGGGTTCGAAGTGCGCACCCGCGACAAGGCTGCGCCCGGGACCGAACGGTTCGTGGCGCGGATGGGTGAATTCCTGGTGCTGGTCGGGCTGGCGGCGCTGGTGATCGCCGGGATCGGGATCGGGTTGGGGGTTTCATCGTACCTTGAGGGCCGCCGCGGCACGATTGCCACGCTGAAAGTGCTGGGCGCGACCAGCGGCGACATCGCCCGGATCTTCCTGATCGAGATCGTGCTGGCGGCGCTCGCCGGCAGTATCGCCGGGCTGGCCGGCGGGGTGCTGGTAACGCCGCTGCTGGGGCGGGCGCTGGGCGGGCTCTTGCCTGTGCCGGCGGGTTTCGCGCTGGACAGTGCAGCGCTGGCGCGCGCTGCCACTTATGGCCTGCTGGTGGCGCTGGTGTTCACCGCGCCGCCGCTGGTCCGCGCGCGCGAATGGCCGGCGATGGCCCTGCTGCGCGCGCGCGCGAGCGCGCCGGGGCGGGTGTGGCGGACAGCGGCACTGCCGGTTGGCATCGGGCTGGCGTTGATCGCCGCGTTGGCTCTGTTCACCGCTGCACAGCCGCTGGTGACGCTCGGCTTTCTGGGCGGAGCGGCGGGCGCGCTGGTGCTGCTGGCAGCGCTGGGACAGGGCCTGAAATGGGCAGCGGCCCGCCTCCCCCGCCCGCACCGGCCGCTGCTGCGTGCCGCACTGGCGGCACTGCACCGGCCGGGTGCGGCAACGGTAGCGCTGGTCACCGCGCTTGGCTTCGGCCTTTCCGCCTTCGTCCTGCTGGCGGCGGTGCAATCGAGCCTTGACGCCAACATCGCCGCGCGGGTGCCGCAGCGTGCGCCTGATTTCTTCGTGCTTGATGTGCCGCGGGCCAAGGCGGCAGAGTTTGCCGCTGCGGTCAACCAGACTGCGCCGGGGGCAGTGCTGCGGATGGTGCCGAACCTGCGCGGCGCGATTCTGGCCTATGGCCCGCCGGAGCGAATGGTGCGGGTGGCCGATCTCAAGAACTTGCCCGAGGATGCCTGGCAGCTGCGCGGCGAACGCGGACTGACCTATGCCGATGCGGTGCCCGAGGGCAACACGGTCACCGCCGGACGCTGGTGGCCGCCAGGCTATGCCGGGGCGCCTCTGGTTTCGATCGACGAGAAGCTGGCCGAGGCGCTCGATCTGAAGCTGGGCGACCGGATTGCGGTGAGCCTGCTGGGGGTCGAGCGCAGCGCGACCATCGCCTCGTTCCGGCGGATCGACTGGGACAGCTTCGGGTTCAACTATGTGCTGGTGTTCAGCCCGGGGATGCTGGCCGATGCCCCGCATAACCTTGCCGCGACGATCGACCTGCCGCCGGGAATGCCGACTGGCACGCTGCTGCGGCGGCTGGTGGGCGCATTCCCTTCGAGTTCGGTGATCGAGACCGGGCCGATCCTGCGCGATGCCCGCGCCCTGCTTGATCAGATGAGCCTGGCGATCATCGCCGCGGCCGGGGTGGCGGTGCTCGCCGGGCTGGCGGTGCTGCTGGGCGCGGTTGCGGCGGCGCGGGCCAGCCGGACATACAAGACCGCGATCCTGCGGGTGCTGGGGGCAAGCCGGGGGCAAGTGCTGGGCCAGCTGCTGCTGGAATATGCGCTGCTGGCGGCGCTGCTGGCGCTGGTGGCGCTGCCGCTGGGCGCAGGGGTGGGCTGGCTGGTGATCGTGCAGTTGTTCGGCTTCGAGTGGCTGCCGAACTGGAGCGAGATGCTGGCGGTGCTGGGCGCCGGGCTGGCGCTGGTGACAGCCATCGCGCTGGCGGGATCGCTGCCGGTGCTGCGGACGCGGCCGGCGGCAGTGCTGCGCGAGCTTTAGGGCAAGCCGCGCAATTTCCGTTTCGCCGGCCTCCAGCCCCGTTCATGCTGAGCTTGTCGAAGCATGCTGGCGTGGCGCTTGCGGCCACTCCCTTCGACAGGCTCAGGGTTAGCGGAGTTGTGTTGCTTAAGCGAACACGTCGGCGTTGTTCTGGTCTTTCGGATCGGACCCGAAGCGATTGGCGCCGCGGGTGCCATCGAGGCACATCAGCACGAGCAGCGCGAACCAGCCGAATAACGGAATGAGGATCAGCAGCAGCAGCCAGCCCGACCGGTCTTGATCGTGCAGGCGACGCACCGCGAGAGCGAGGCCTGGGATCAGGCTGACCAGCCGGAACAGCGCCAGCAGGCCGCCGCCGACGCCGCTGACATCGGTGACCGCCGCCGCGAAGAACCCGCTGCTGACATATCCGGTTCGGCCGAACACCGCCATGACCACCAGCGCGACCAGCCACTGGAACAGCTGGAACAGCCAGAATTCCTTACGGCGCGAGCGACCGGTGAATTCGGCATAGCGGCGATAGGGCAGCAGCATCCATTCCATCGGGCGATCCTTTCGCGGCAAGCTGGGCCTGAGACTGTTGCAGTCTAGTCTAATGCGCCAGTATCGAAAAAGGGGGCGTTGCCGCCCCCTTTTTGCCACGCCTGCGGCAAGTGCCGGTCAGGCGAACACGTCGGCGCTGTTCGGGTCCTTCGGATCTGGGCCGAAACGGTTAGAGCCGCGCGTGCCATCGAGACACATAAACACGATGATAATGATACCGCCCACATAGGGGATGAAGCCGAGCAGGCACATCCAGCCGGATTTGTCCTGATCGTGAAAGCGGCGCACCTGCACCGCAATGGCCGGGATGATCGAGCCCAGCCCGTAGATCACGAGCAGAACAACGCCGAGCCAGAACAGTGCTCCTGGCGCTTCACCCATGTCGGTCATCGCCATCCCGCCGGCAAACATAAGGCCGATCACCAAGGTCAGTACAATGATCTGCAGCAGCTGAAACATCCAGTATTCCTTGCGCCGCGAGCGGCCTTCGAAATCCGCATAGCGCCGATACGGCAAAAGCATCCATTCCATCGAATTGCCCCCTGTTTTGCTTATCGACCGCGCGGCCAATAACGGTGAATGCCAACACAATTGCGTGGCACTGGCAAGAAAAAGGGGGCCTTGCGGCCCCCTTCGTTCGCTTTCAAAGACTTGGTCCTTACCAGCGGAACCTTGCGGCGACGCCATACGTGCGCGGCTCGCTGGGGTAGCCGGAAATCGAGCCGACTTGCGCCGGCGAATCGAAGATCTGGAGGATCGTCCGGCTGTCGGTGAGGTTGCGGCCCCACACGGTCAGTTCGAGACCGTTGTGCATCGCATACGTAAGCGAGGCGCTGACGAGGTTGATCTCCTGCTTGCGGTTCTGCGCGGCGGCGATCGCCGGAACGTAGTCGGCCGGGGTGCCGGTGGCCGGCAGGCCGGTTATCGGGTTCTTGATCACCAATCCGGGCAAGCCTTCAACGAGCGCAAACGGCGCCTCATAGTGATAATCGCCGCGCAGGATGATGTGATCGCCATTGGCCAGCGGCTCATCCCACTGTGCGCCGAAGGTGGAGGACAGCTGGCTGACCCCGCCCGGCCGCGTACCGGTCAGATCGCCCACGCCTGACAGTTTGAAATCGTCGAACTTGGGATCGAGGTAAGTCATCGAGACGCTGAAAGTCAGGGTCTTGGTCGGCTTGACGGTGCCCTCGAACTCGATGCCGAACGACGACTGCTTGCCCGCGTTGGCGAGGTAGAAGCCGAGCCCGGTAAAGATGTTCGACTGGAAGCCCTTGATGGTCTGCTTGAACACCGCAAGATTGGCGCTGGCGACGCCCCAGTTGCCCTTGAGCCCGGCCTCGTAGACGGTGGATTCCTCCGGCCCGGCAAAGCGGCTGCCAGCGGTGAGGTTGGGAATGCCAAGGCCCTGCTGGTTGATCTGCGCAAGGTCTGACGCGGTTGGCCGGCTATCGCGCGAGAGGTTGACCGAGGCCGCCTTGTAGCCGGTGGCGTAGCTGGCATAGATGTTTACCGTATCGCTGACGTCGTAGGCAGCGCGCGCGGTGAAGGTCCAGTGCCCATCACTGACATGGCCGGATTCAACCGCGTTGGGCAGATTGAGGAACGGCGGCAGGAACTGCAGCGCGCGAAGTGCCTGAAGCTGCGTGCCGGCCGCAGTCGACCCGGCGACGATCTGCTGGAAGATCGCTGGACGGGCCTGCGCGAACTGGCCGATGATCTGCTGAGTGATCGTGTTGACCGGGATCTGCAAGGCGTCGGCCACGTTCTGCGCGATCAGCACCTGGGTCACCCCGCCCTGCAGCGCGGCGCTGCCCAGCGGGACTGCCGAGAAGATCTCGTTCGACTGGCTGTTGGTGGCGAATTCCTTCTTGTCGTGGGTGTAGTTGACCCCGCCGGTCAGCGTCAGCCGGTCGGTCACCTTGAAATCGACTTGGCCGAAGCCGGAGAAGCTCTCGTCCGCCAGATGATAGGCTTCGGTAAAGCCGGTGCCATTGCCGAAGAACTTGCCAATGTAGTTCTGCTGCGCCGCGGCGCTGAGCACCTGCTCGACCTGCGACAGGTTGAACGCCCCGCCCGACTGGCCGCGGATCAGCAGATCGGCATAAGGCCGGAACTGGGTGCCGAGCAGCAGCTGGTTGGTCTGGTTGATCTTCTCGTTGAAGTAAAACGCGCCGAGCAGGACGTTGACTGGCCCGTCCCAATCGGTCGAGGCGCGGAATTCCTGCGTGAAGGTGTCGATCCGCAGATCCTGCGCGTTGCGGCCGAGCAGATCGGCGCTGGAGAAGTCCGAATCCTGATTGGTGATCGCCTTGGTGCGGCGATAGGCGGTGATCGAGGTCAGCTTGAGCAGGCCCATGCTGTAATCGATCTGCGCCGATGCCCCCCAGTTATCGATCTTGTTGGTGGAATCGAAGTTGTTGTAGATCACATCGGCAAACGGGTTGGCTGGATCGCTGAGCTTGCCGCCCAGCGCGAGGATCGCGCTCGACGCGCTCGAGCGCTGGAGGTTGACGACCGCGCAGCAGTTCTCGTCGATTTTGCTGTAATCGCCGATCAGCCGGATCGACAGGTCGCTCGATGGTTCGAACAGCATCTGGCCGCGAACGAACCAGCGGTTGCGCTCGTTCTCCTTGTTGCCGGTGCCAAGATCATCGACGTAACCGTCACGCTTGTTGTAGCCGCCAGCAAGACTGACCGCGACATTCTGGCTGATCGGGCCGGTGACCACGCCCTTGAGCACGATAGCGTTGAAGTTGCCGTAGCTCGCCTCGATGTTGCCGCCGAACTTGAACTGCGGCTTCTTGGTGACCAGCGAGATCACGCCCGCAGAGGCATTCTTGCCGAACAGGGTCGACTGCGGGCCGCGCAGCACTTCAATGCGCTGGACGTCGGGCAAGTCGGCGATCATCGAGGCCGAGCGCGAGCGGTAGACGCCGTCCACGAACAGGCCGACCGAAGGCTCGATCCCGGCGTTGTTGGCGCCGTTGCCGAAACCGCGGATGTAGAAATTGGTGTTTGCCGAGCTTTGCAGCTGGTTGACGCGAAGCGATGGGACGACCGTGGCGAGATCGCGGATGTCGCGGATCTGGGCGCGTTCGATCGTCTGCGCCGTGGTGACGGAAACCGCGACCGGCACGTCCTGCAGCGTCTGTTCGCGCTTGGTAGCGGTGACGACGATTTCGTTGCCGTTGCCGTCATCGACCACGGCTTCGGGAGCCGGCTGGGCCTCTTCCTGCGCCGGCAGCGGAGCACCATCGGCCTGTGCCTGTGCAGACGCCGGAACGGCGATCGCGATCAGCGCAACCCCGCCCAGCAAGAACCCGCGGGTGCCCGAAGTCAGCCCATCAAAAATGGTTTTCATGAATCGGTCCTCTCTCTCGCCACGGTTGCCGCTACGGCTTTGCGCCGTCTGTCCTGCAACCCCGCATAACTGAGCAAACCATAGGATTTCTGCGGTTCTGGCGCAATCGCATTCGCCTTTATTGCGGGTGCGCGAGCCAATCTGTGGCATACTGGTTACAGCAATCCGGCACTGCGACCATCGCCCTTGATCGGGCCGCACCGCCGCGCCGCTTGCCCGAATCCCCGCCTTCAGCTACGGGCGCGCCATTGTGCGCCGCAGCGAAACGCTATCGGCCCACCTGCCACCTGCCCTTCGATTGAAAGCCTCTCTCCATGTCCGCCCCGCTCCCCTTGCGAAACATCGCGATCATCGCCCACGTCGACCATGGCAAGACCACGCTGGTTGACCAGCTGTTCCGCCAGTCCGGCACCTTCCGCGACAACCAGCGGGTGGAGGAACGGGCGATGGATTCGAACGACCTCGAAAAGGAGCGCGGCATCACCATTCTGGCCAAGTGCACCTCGGTCGAATGGAACGGCACCCGCATCAACATCGTCGATACCCCCGGCCACGCCGATTTCGGCGGCGAGGTGGAGCGGATCCTGAGCATGGTCGACGGGGTGATCCTGCTGGTCGACAGCTCCGAAGGGGCGATGCCGCAGACCAAGTTCGTCACCGGCAAGGCGCTCGCGCTCGGGCTCAGGCCCATCGTGGTAGTCAACAAGATCGATCGTTCCGACGGCCGCCCGCAGGAAGTGCTCGACGAAGTGTTCGATCTGTTTGTCAGCCTTGAAGCCAACGACGATCAACTCGAATTTCCGGTGCTCTATGCCTCCGGCCGCAACGGCTATGCCAGCGAGGACGTCGACGCGCGCGAAGGCACCCTCACCCCGCTGTTCGAAAAGATCGTCAGCCACGTGCCGGCGCCCGCCGCCGATGTCGACGGCGAGTTCAAGTTCCTCGTTACCCTGCTCGATCGCGACAACTTCCTCGGCCGGATCCTGACCGGCAAGGTCCAGAGCGGGACGATCAAGGTCAATTCGCCGATCCACGCGCTCGACCGCGACGGCAAAGTGGTCGAGACCGGGCGCGCCTCCAAACTTATGGCGTTCCGCGGCCTCGAACGCGTACCGGTTGACGAGGCCCGCGCTGGCGACATTATATCGATCGCCGGACTGGCGGTGGCGACCGTCGCCAACACCATCGCCGATACCAGCGTGAGCGAACCGCTTTACGCCCAGCCGATCGACCCGCCGACGCTGTCGATGCGCTTTGCGGTCAACGACAGCCCAATGGCCGGGCGCGAAGGCACCAAGGTGACCAGCCGGTTGATCCGCGACCGTCTGGAGCGCGAGGCCGAATCCAACGTGGCGATCCGCGTGACCGAAAGCGCCGACAAGGACAGCTTCGAGGTGGCCGGGCGGGGCGAACTGCAACTCGGCGTGCTGATCGAGACGATGCGCCGCGAAGGCTTTGAACTCGGCATCAGCCGCCCGCGCGTGC
Organism: Sphingomonadaceae bacterium; assembly: GCA_947455865.1. GTDB lineage: Bacteria > Pseudomonadota > Alphaproteobacteria > Sphingomonadales > Sphingomonadaceae > Novosphingobium. Next base: position 1,929 of record CANGQZ010000071.1, on the reverse strand, counting down.
TTTATGGCACCGACGAGGACGGCAAGCGCACCGAGCCTTACGAAACGGTGGTGATCGATGTGGACGACGAGCACGCCGGCACGGTTGTCGAGAAGATGGCGATCCGCAAAGGCGAGATGACCGACATGCGGCCTTCTGGTGGCGGCAAGACCCGGATCATCTTCTCCGCCCCCAGCCGCGGCCTGATCGGCTATCATGGCGAATTCCTGTCCGACACGCGCGGCACCGGGATCATGAACCGATTGTTCGAGAAGTACGGGCCTTACAAGGGCAAGATCGAAGGCCGCAAGAACGGCGTACTGATCTCCAACGGCGCGGGCGAAGCGGTGGCTTATGCGCTCGGCCCGCTCGAAGAACGCGGCATCCTGTTCGTCGGCGTCGGCACCCCGCTCTATGAAGGGATGATCATCGGCGAGAACGCCAAGCCGGATGACCTTGAGGTCAACCCGATGAAGTCCAAGCAGCTGACCAACTTCCGCTCGACCGGCAAGGACGACGCGATCCGCCTGACCCCGCCGAAGATCATGACGCTGGAACAGGCCATCGCCTATGTCGACGATGACGAAATGGTCGAGGTGACGCCCAAGTCGATCCGCCTGCGCAAGGCGATCCTCGATCCGAACGAGCGCAAGAAGGCCGGGCGAAAGAAGGAAGCGGCGTAAGGGCTGCTGCATTCGTTCAGGATCACACCTCTGAACCTGAACAAAAGCTGCCACCCCCACTCCGCGTCCGTTCAGTTTCGCAAGGCTAAAGATTAACTCAAGCGGCGAATCGCCGAAGGCAATCGGGCCTTCTGCAATCGCCGCAGGAGTATCTGCGATGACCAAGATCTTGACCAAGGCGGTCCTTGCCACCACCCTTGCCGCCACCGCGCTGACCGCCGCTTCGCCGGCGATGGCCGATGACTATCGCGGATATCATCGCGATCGCGGCGACAGCACCGGTGCGGCGATTGCCGGCGGGATCATCGGCCTCGCGCTGGGCGCGATCATCGTTTCGGCCTCCAGCAACAAGCACGATCGCTATCGCGACCGCGGCTGGTCATGGCGCGATGGCTATTACTGGGACGGCAACGGCAACCGCTATGACCGCGACGGCCAGCCCTGCGACGATGACGACTACTACTCGCGGCGCGGCTACGGCGACCAGGGTTACTATGGCCGCAGCTATGACAACCGGCGCGGCAGCTGGGGCGATCGCGGCTACAATCAGGGTGACCGCGGATATTATGGCCGCGAAGGCTACTACGGCGACCGGAATTATCGTTCAGGCCACTGAGTTCGGCGCTGGCCGTCCCTCCTGGTGACGGCGCCGATGCGGGGGGTGCCCGGGGTCAACCCGGGCGCCTTCTGACAAGATCACCAGCAGCACAGCCGCAACGGTTTGTCGCAAGTTGTACGCCAGTTAATTTGCCGTTCAGGGCGCCGGTGGCTTCCTGAACACAAGGCCCAAGAGGCTGGCTTTCGGGGGTTGGGAGCTGATACGATGAAACTCATCCGCAAAACCATACTCGCAGTCGCGCTTGGCGCGGCAACGCTTACCGCGGCCTCGCCGGCGATGGCCGACGACGGGCGCTATCGTCACCGCGGCGGCGGCGACACCACCGGCGCGGCGATTGCCGGCGGGGTGGTAGGCCTTGCGCTGGGTGCCGCAATCGCCTCCAGCGCGAATGACCGCCGCTATGATCGCGACTATTATTATGACGATCGCGGCTATTACTACGATCGCGGCTATCCGCGAGCGCGTGCCTATTATTATGACCGCTATCCGCGCTCCTACTACCGCCCCAACTACTACTATCGCGGCGGCTGGCGCGAGGACGGTTGGCGCGGCCACGAATGGCGCGAACATCGTGGCCGGCATCGCGACCACGGTCGGCACGGCCACGATGGCTGGCGTGGTGATCGCGGGGGCCGGGGCTGGTAAGAT
>CANGQZ010000070.1 GCA_947455865.1 Sphingomonadaceae bacterium | reverse complement strand
CTCCGACTTCAGTCGGATACTGGCTTCAGCCACAGACTCGGTGTGTAGCCTGTAACCTCGGGAAAAACGGAAGCCGCCGAAGGCGTGAAGCTTCCGTTTTTCCCGAGGTTACAGGCTATGGCGTATCGGTCCGGTTGTCACACGACTTGGCGTCGCGACGGGGCGGGCGCTGATCTATGCCACTGGCGGCGTGAACTGGGCTGATCTCAAGCTGGAGCCGGCCGATGAGAAAGGGTTCGCCGCAACCGAAGGCTATGGCTCGACCAGCCATACCCGCGCCGGTTATCTCGTTGGCGGCGGGATCGAGTATGCGCTCGACGATCACGTGAGCCTTGGCCTCGAATACGACTACCATGACTATGGCACGTTCGGGGTCGGCTTTGTCGGGGGCGCGCCGCAGAACGAATACAACCCCGACTTCAGCATCACCACCCGGGCGCATTATTCGACGGCGCAGGTCCGGGTGAATTACCGCTTCTGAGCGAACGCCGAAAAAGGGGGCGGCTGCCCGCGCTATGCGGCCGCCCCTGGTCTTGCATCACACCGACTGATTACCCCTTGTACAGCGCCTCCAGCCGCGCGCCGTAGCGCTCCTTCAGCTTGTGGCGGCGGATCTTGAGGCTGGGGGTCATTTCTTCGTTATCGATGGTGAAGGCTTCGTCGGCGAAGGCGAACTGGCGGACTTTTTCGGTGACCGAGAGATCGCGGTTGACCCGGTCAATCGCGGTGCGGATTGCGCTGCGGAAGGCGGGGAGATCCTGCAACTCGTGGAAATCGAAGTGCTCGTGCTCGGCCCGCGCCCAGGCCAGCGCCCATTCGGCATCGGGGACAATCAGCCCGACCACGTAAGGCCGCTTGTCGCCGATCACCATCGCCTGACCGATCTCAGGCTGGAGCGTGAGCATGCCCTCGATTTTCTGGGGCGAGACATTGTCGCCCTTGTCGTTGACGATCATGTCCTTCTTGCGATCGGTGATGACGATCCGCCCCGCCTCGTCGAGGTGGCCGATGTCGCCGGTGTGGAGCCAGCCGCCGATCAGCGCCTTCGCGGTTTCGGACGGGTTCTGCCAATAGCCGTGCATCACCAGTTCGCCGCGCACGAGGATTTCGCCATCCTCGGCGATCTTGACCTCCACCCCTGCGAGCGGCGGGCCGACGGTATCCATTTTAAGGCCGACGCGGGGGCGGTTGCACGAGACCACCGGGCCGGCCTCGGTCTGGCCGTAGCCCTGCAGCACGGTGAGGCCCATGGCCGAGAAGAACGTCCCGACTTCTGGATTGAGTGGCGCGCCGCCCGAGACCATCGCCTTGAGCCGGCCGCCGAACTTCTGGCGCACTTTGGGGCGCAGCGCCCGCTCGATCACGAAATCGAGCGGCAGGTCGATCAGGCGGCGTTTGCGCTGCCCGGCGATCTTCATCGCCCGGTCCATCAGGAAATTGGCGAGGCGGCCCTGCTTTTCGATCTGCTTCATGATCCGCGTGCGCAGCACCTCGAACAGGCGCGGGACCACCACCATCAGCGTGGGGCGGACTTCCTCGATATTGCCGGCCAGCTTTTCGAGCCCCTCGGCATAGTAGATTTCGGCGCCCATGCCGATGGGGAGGAATTGCCCGCCGGTGTGTTCGTATGCGTGGCTGAGCGGGAGGAACGAGAGGAACACCTCGCGGTGCCGGCCGGTGGCATCCCAATCGAAATCCTCGGCGAGCACCGTGGCGGCGCCGGCGACGTTGCACAGGATCGCGCCGTGGTGCTGCCGCACCCCGCGCGGGGCGCCGCCGGTGCCGCTGGTGTAGATCAGGCAGGCGAGATCGTCGCGGCCAATCCCGGCGATCCGGGCATCCACCGCCGCGCGCGCCGCCGCGCCATCGCCGGTGAGCAGCGTGGCCCACTCATGCCCGGCAGTCTGGCCCATCTGCGGCAGCTTGAAGCTTTCGATCGCGACCAGGTGCGCCACCGCGTTGCTGCGCAGCACCGCGGGGAGCAGCGGCTTGGCCAGCTTGGCGCTCGCCACGATCACTGCGCGCGCGCCCGAGTTTTCAAGGACGTGAAGGTGATCGCGTTCGGTGTTGGTGATGTATGCCGGGACGGTGACCAGTCCGGCGGCCATGATCGCCAGATCGGCGAGGCACCATTCGGGGCGGTTTTCGGAGACCAGCATCACCCGGTCGCCCGCGTTCAGCCCCAGTTCGCGCAGCGCTTCGGCGGCGAGACACACCTGCCGCGCCGCCTCTTGCCAGCTCAGCGCATGCCATGCGCCATCGCGCTTGGCCGAAAGGAACGGTTTTTCGGCCAGTTCGTCGGCGCGGGACAGGAACAGCGCCACCAGATTGGGGCTGGCATCGAAATCGGCAAGTTGCACCCCGGGACCCTCTCAACGCTCCGCTTGGCGCGGGTTGGGCGACGGATGTAGATGCGGGGCGCCGCTGCGGCAAGGCCAGTGCCGACTCTGAGGCCGCTGCGCCTAAGGGACGAGCGCGACGCCTTCGCTGCGTGGATCGGCTGCCCCGGCCAGCTGCCCGGCAATGCGCTCGACCGCGTTGGCCTTGAGCGGCATGACGCGCGGCTGGACGGCGGCATGGCCAAGCGCTTGCAGTGCCGGGATCATCGGCTCGAGCGCGCTGCCCCGCTCGACATAGAGCGTGTCCCCCGGTGCGAAAAGCACCGGCAGGGCGATGGCGGCCTGCGCCGACAAGTGCCAATCGAGCACGCCGATGATCGCCTTGGCGACTTGCGCCGGGATCGTTGAGCCGCCCGCCGCACCGACCGCGAGGCGCAGCGCTCCGTCCGCGCCGTAGACCAGCGTCGGCGCCATCGAGCTGCGCGGACGCTTGCCCCCGGCGACGGCGTTGGCGGCGGGGCGGCCTTGCCGTTCGGGCACGAAGTCGAAATCGGTCAGTTCGTTGTTGAGATAATAGCCATTCACCATCAGCCCGGAGCCGAACGCGCCTTCGATGGTGTTGGTGTAGCTGACCACCTCGCCGCGCCGGTCAACCGCGACGAAATGGCTGGTGCCGTGCTCCTCGGCGGTGGGGGCGGCGGCGCGGGACAGCGTCTGCGCGCCCGGAGGGATGCCGGCGGTGACAAGGCTGATGGTCTTGCCTGGATCGATCAGCGCCGAGCGCGCGGCCAGATAGGCAGGATCGGTCAACCCTTGCACGGGCACGGTGACGAAGGCGGGATCGCCAAGGTAACGGTCACGGTCGGCATAAGCGAGGCGCATCGATTCGGCGATCAGGTGCCAGGCGGTCGGCGAATTCGGCCCCAGCGCGGTGAGATCGAACCGTTCGAGCTGCTTGAGCACGGCGAACACGGTGGTCGCGCCCGACGAGGGTGGCCCCATCCCGCAGAGGCGCCATTGCCGGTAGGTTCCGCAAACCGGCTCGCGCGCGATCGCCGCATAGCCGGTGACGTCGGCGGCGGTTAGCGGGGCCGGATTGTGCGGTGCCTGCGCAACGGCGGCGACCAGCGCGGCGCGGTTGGGGCCGGTGTAGAACGCTGCCGGGCCTTGCCGCGCGAGGCGAGTGAAGAACGCGGCCAGCGCCGGATTGCGCACCCGGGTGCCGACGGCCACCGGCTCTCCCGCGGCGGTGTAGAACAGGCGGCGTGCGGCGGGGCTGAGCGCGCCCGTTTCCCGCGACGTATCCAGCGCGCGGTAAAGGCGCGGGGTGACGCGGAAGCCCGCCTGCGCCAGCCGGATCGCCGGAGCGAACAGACGCGCCCACGGCAAGCGGCCAAACCGGCGGTGCGCGGCCGCGGCCAGCGCCACCGCGCCGGGTACGCCGACGCTTTTGCCACCCGGGTGCGCTTCGCCAAATGGCATGGGCTGGCCGTTCACGAGCCACCAGTCTGGCGTGGCCGCAGCCGGGGCGGTTTCGCGCCCGTCGAACACTGCGACCTGACCGTTGGCAGTGCCGTGGACGAGAAATCCGCCGCCGCCGATGCCCGAGCTTTGCGGTTCGACCACGGTCAGCGCGAACATCGTCGCCAGTGCGGCATCGGTCGCGCTGCCGCCAGCGCGGAGCATTTCAGTACCGGCGGCGGCGGCCCGCGAGTCGGCGGCGGAGACCATGCCGGTGGCGGGTGCCGGCGCAGATCGGGCCATGGCCGCCGGCGCGGCGAACGCCAGCAGCAAGGCGGCGAGCAAGAACCTGAGCGGGTCAGGCACTGCCCACCGCCTCGGCAATGCTGGAAAACCCGTCGCGGCGCATCAAACTAGCAAGGTCGCGCACGATCCGCCGGGCAATACCCGGCCCTGCATAGACCATCGCGGTGTAGAGTTGGATCAGGCTGGCCCCGGCGCGGATGCGGGTCCAGGCGTCTGCGGCGGTGGCGATCCCGCCAACCCCGACCAGCGGGATCGCACCGCCAGTGGCCTTGCGGAAATCGGCGAGCCGCTGGGCCGCCAGCGCGCGCAAGGGCTCGCCCGACAAGCCACCGCTCTCCCCGGCGTGGGCGGATTGCAGCGGCGGGCGCGACAGCGTGGTGTTGGCGACGATCAGCGCGCCGAGCCGCCGATCGAGCGCAATGCGGGCGATCGCGTCGATATCGGCAGGTTCCAGATCTGGGGCGACCTTGAGGAACACGGGCGGGCCATCCCCGCCGCGCGCCACGAGCACCGCATCGAGCAGCGCACCGAGCGCGCCTTCGTCCTGCAGGGCGCGCAGGCCGGGGGTGTTCGGGCTGGAAACATTGACCGCGAGATAATCCGCGAGCGGGGCCATGATCCGCGCCATCGTCGCATAATCGGCGATGCGGTCTGCCGAATCCTTGTTAGCGCCAAGGTTAATCCCGACCACGCCGGGGCGTCCGGCGCGCTCAGCCAGGCGCGCCGCCGCGGCCGCCGCCCCGCCGTTGTTGAAGCCCATGCGGTTGATCACAGCGCGGTCTTCGGTCAGCCGGAACAGGCGCGGCTGCGGATTGCCCGGCTGCGGCAAAGGGGTGATCGAGCCGACTTCGACGAAGCCGAAGCCCAGACCGAGCAGCGCATCGGGCACTTCGCCGTCCTTGTCGAACCCGGCGGCCATGCCCAGCGGATTGGGAAACGCAATCCCCGCCACTGTGGTCGCAAGCGAGCCGGCGCTGCCGCGCGAAGCCCCGCCGCCGCGCAGCTTGAGCCCGGCAATGGCGAATTGGTGGGCGCTCTCGGCATCGAGCCGGAACAGGGCGGGGCGGAGCAGGGGGTAAAACATCGCTGCCAGCGCTATGGCAAACCGCTGTGCCGAAGTCGATGCGCCTGTAAGTGTTGCATCGTGGCAACGCCATGCATCGCAAATCATCGCTGCGACCGTGCGCGCGGGCAAATGTCGAATTCATACAATTCGGCAGCCCATTCACCGATCACAGCGCCATTGCGACCCGAAGGGCTCTGCGCAAGATTTGCGAAGAGTTCTCGACTTAACGGGCGGTTGCCTGCGGCCTTGCGGCCGGGCAGCCGCCCCTTTTTTTGCAGCGCAACATCGGCTAAGCGGCTAGGCGATTGTAAAGTCCGGGGCATCGCCCTAAATTAACCGGAGCGAATCAATCCGATTTGCCGGAGAAGCCGCGTGCGCCTGTCGAGTATGGCCGATTATGCCGTCCTGACGATGACTGCTGCGGCCCGCCACTGCGGCGGGTCCCGCGTCAACGCCACGCAGCTTGCGGCGGAAACCGGGTTGCCGCTGCCGACGGTGCAGAAACTGGTGAGCAAGCTTTCCGCGGCCGGGCTGATCAAGGCGGTGCGCGGTGCTGGCGGCGGATTCAAGCTGGCGCGGCCGGCGGCAGCGATCACGCTTGCCGATATTGTCGAGGCGGTCGAAGGGCCGTTCGCGCTGGCCGCCTGCGCCGAGCCGGGGCGGAGCGATTGCACGCTGGAGGCGAGCTGCACGCTGCGGCCGCACTGGCCGGTGGTGACCGAGGCCCTGCGTAGCGCCTTTGCCGGGGTGCCGCTCAGCCGGCTGACCCAGCCGCCGGTGGTAGGGGCCCAAGCATGAGCGAGGATGTGACCGTGCGCGACGTCGCGGCGCGCGAAGCCGCGGCCCGGGTGGCCGATTACGAGCACGGCTGGGTCTCGGACATTGAACAGGAATATGGCCCCAAGGGCCTGAACGAGGATACCGTCCGGTTCATTTCGGCCAAGAAGGATGAACCAGCCTGGATGCTGGAATGGCGGCTGAAGGCCTATCGCCTGTGGCTGACGATGCCTGCGCCCGATTGGGCCAAGCTCAACATCCCGCCGATCAATTATCAGGAATCGTATTACTGGGCGGCACCCAAGACTAAGGACGGGCCGAAAAGCCTGGATGAGGTCGATCCCGAACTCCTGCGGGTCTATGCCAAACTGGGCATTCCGCTTGAAGAGCAGAAGGTGCTCGCCGGGGTGGAGGGCGCGCGCAAGATCGCGGTCGATGCGGTATTCGATTCGGTCTCGGTGGCGACCACCTTCCGCAAGGAGCTGGAGGCGGCGGGGGTGATCTTCCGCTCGATCAGCGAAGCGGTGCGCGAATATCCCGAGCTGGTGCGCCGATGGCTGGGCAAAGTGGTGCCGCAGCACGACAATTACTTCGCCGCGCTCAACTCCGCGGTCTTTTCCGATGGCACCTTCGTCTACATTCCCGAGGGCGTGCGCTGCCCGATGGAGCTTTCGACCTATTTCCGGATCAATGCCGAGAATACCGGCCAGTTCGAACGCACCCTGATTGTGGCTAGCAAGGGCGCCTACGTCTCCTACCTCGAAGGCTGCACTGCGCCGATGCGCGACGAAAACCAGCTCCACGCCGCGGTGGTGGAACTGGTCGCGCTGGACGATGCCGAGATCAAGTATTCGACCGTGCAGAACTGGTATCCCGGCGATGCCGACGGCAAGGGCGGGATCTTCAATTTCGTCACCAAGCGTGCGCTGTGTCAGGGTGCGCGCTCGAAAGTCAGCTGGACACAGGTCGAGACCGGCTCGGCGATCACCTGGAAATACCCGTCGTGCGTGCTCAACGGCGAGGATTCGGTGGGCGAGTTCTATTCGGTGGCGGTGACCAACAATCGCCAACAGGCCGATACCGGCACCAAGATGATCCATAATGGCAAGCGCAGCCGCTCGACCATTGTTTCCAAGGGGATCAGCGCCGGCCGATCCAACAACACCTATCGCGGGCTGGTGCGGGTCGCGCCGGGCGCCGAAGGGGTGCGCAATTTCACCCAGTGCGACAGCCTGCTGCTCGGCGGCGAATGCGGCGCGCATACCGTCCCCTACATCGAGGTGCGCAATCCGTCCGCGCAGATCGAGCACGAGGCGACGACGAGCAAGATCAGCGATGATCAGCTGTTCTATGCGATGCAGCGCGGGCTCGATCAGGAAGCGGCGATCGCGCTGATCGTGAACGGTTTTGCGCGTGAGGTGCTGCAGCAGCTGCCGATGGAATTTGCGGTAGAGGCGCAGAAATTGCTGGGAATTTCTCTCGAAGGGAGCGTTGGCTAATGGTTTCAGGGGCGGCGGCGCAGGGGATTATCCCGAAAGCTTACGGGATGTTCTATGCGCCCGAAAACAAGGAGGCCCACGTCAATCTGGCCACGGCGGATCCGATTGCGGTTTATGTCAAGAACGCGGTGACGATGGCCCAGTCGGCGCTGGCCGCGGGGATGCACTTCGAACTGGTCACCAACGATCCCGACCGGCTGAGCCGGGTGGCTGCGAATGTACCGGGGCACGAGGCGCTGGCGCTCACGTTCTATGATTTCAAGCTGGAAGTGCCGCGCGGGATCAGGTTCCAGTCGGCCCATTACAAGCTCGAACTTGTCCAGGCTTTCGGAACCGGCGCGTTCGGCGACTATTGCGCGATGATGGATATCGATGCGGTGCTGCTGCGCCCGCTGGTGTTGCCCGATCCCGATACGCTCTATGCCTATGACATATCGCCGCAGCACTTCGGCAAGAGCGTGCCGCCCAAGGCGCAGGCCGATCTGGACACGGTGGCGGGCGAGCATATCGCCAACCCGCGCTGGTTCGGCGGCGAGTTCAAGGCCGGGCCAGCGAGCATGTTCAAGGCACTGGGCGACGAGATCGCGGAAATGTGGCCGCGCTATCACGACGTCGCTCGCCAGATGTATCACACCGGCGAGGAAATGGTGCTTTCGGCCGCGCTAAACCGGATGATCCAGAAGGGCGCAAAAGTGAAGGATGCCGGCGCGGAACAAATGGTTGCCCGCTGGTGGTCGCTTCGCACCAAGAACCAGATCGGATCGTGGAAGGAAGCGGCGGAATGCACGCTGTTCCATTTGCCGGCGTGCAAGGAATATCTCGCACGCGAATACCTGCCGTTCGAAACCCCGAGGTTCCTTGCCGGCCACCGCGCCTGGGCGCGCGGCCGCCTGCCACGCGAACTGGTCAAGGTGATGCGCGACCGGCTGCGCGGCGAGAAATCTTACCTGCCGCAGGTTCTGTGAGAAAGTTGCTCTGACACCAATGACCAGTTTGCTCGAAATCGCTGATCTGTCCGCCGAAGTTGCCGGCAAGCCGATCCTCAAGGGGCTGTCGCTGCGTGTTGGCGCAGGTGAAATCCACGCGATCATGGGCCCGAACGGGGCCGGCAAGTCGACGCTCGGCTATGTCCTAGGTGGTCGGCCCGGTTACGAGGTGACTGGCGGCTCGGTGACGTTCGCCGGGCAGGACCTGCTCGCGCTCGCGCCGCATGAACGCGCGGCGGCGGGGCTGTTCCTCGGCTTCCAGTATCCGGTCGAAATCCCCGGCGTTTCCAACGTGCAGTTCCTGCGCGAAGCGCTCAATGCCCAGCGGACCGCGCGCGGCGAGGCGCCGCTTTCGGGCGGGGAATTCCTCAAGCTGGCGCGCGAGAAGGCGGGGCTGCTGCGCTTCGACATGGAAATGCTCAAACGCCCGGTCAATGTCGCCTTTTCCGGCGGCGAGAAGAAGCGCGCCGAGATGGTCCAGATGGGCATCCTCGGCCCGACGCTGGCGATCCTCGACGAGACCGATTCGGGGCTCGACATCGACGCCCTGCGGATCTGCGGCGAGGGGATCAACGCGATCATGCGCCAGCCGGACAAGGCGGTGGTGCTGATCACCCATTACCAGCGCCTGCTCGATTACGTGCAGCCCGATGTGGTGCACGTGCTGGCCGATGGGCGGATCGTCCGCTCGGGCGGACCGGAACTGGCCCACGAGCTTGAAGCGCAGGGCTACGAGGCGACGGCATGAGCGAGGTTCTGGCCCTCCCCACCCGTAAGGACGAGGACTTCCGCTATTCGGATCTTGCCGCGCTGGGCACGGTATGGCCGGTGGCGCGCGAGACCATCGTCGTGGCGGCCGGGGAAGCTGGCAGCCTCGTTGTGGTGCCCGAAGGCGAACTGGTCGCGCGACATCTGGTGGTGTCGCTGGAAGAAGGCGCACGGTTCGACCTGTTCGTGCTCAACGCCGGGCACGCGTTCGGGCGAGTCGCGGTCGACGTCCTGCTGGGCCGGGGGGCAGAGTTTCGCCTTGGCGCGGCGCAACTGGGCAATGGCAGCGAAACGCTCGAACTCGTCACCGAAGTCACTCACGCCGAGCCCGATGCGGTCAGCCGGCAAGTGGTGCGCTCGGTGCTCGCCGGATCGGCCACCGGGACGTATCTCGGCCGCGTGGCCGTGGCGCGCGGGGCGATCGGCAGCGATGCCGAACAGTCGGTCCGGGCGATGTTGCTCGACCGGACGGCGACCGCCAATGCCCGGCCCGAGCTTGAAATCTATGCCGACGACGTCAAGTGCGCGCACGGCTGCGCGATCGGTGAGCTCGATGCTTCGGGGCTGTTCTATCTCGAATCGCGCGGGCTCAGCCCGGCGGCGGCCAAGCGGCTGATGCTGCAGGCGTTCATCGCCGAAGCGTTCGTTGGCGCGCCGGATGAGGATGCGCTGGCCGCAGCGGCGCAGGCCGCACTGGCAGGATTGCTGTGACCGCGCCTGCCGTTCTCGCCGCCGCCCCAGACGTGTCGGCCATCGCTCCGCTGGCGGCGGCGCGCGCCGATTTCCCCGGCCTCGTAACCGCCGACAGCCAGCCATGGCATTATCTCGATACCGGGGCGACCGCGCAGAAGCCGCAAGCAGTGATCGATGCCACCGTTCGGGCGATGGGCGCCGATTATGCCACCGTCCACCGCGGGGTCTATGGCCGCTCAGCGGCGATGACACAGGCCTATGAGGCGGCACGGCGGCGCGTGGCGACGTTCATCGGCGGGCGCGAGAACGAGGTGGAGTTCACCCGCGGCGCGACCGAGGCGATCAATCTGGTGGCGCAGAGCTGGGGCGCTGCCAATCTCAAGGCGGGCGACCGCATCCTGCTGTCGCTGCTGGAACATCATTCCAATATCGTTCCATGGCAGTTGCTGCGCGGTGCAACCGGGGTGCAGATTGACGTCTGCCCGTTGACGCAAGACGGGCAGATCGATCTCGATGCGGCGGAGGCCATGCTGACCCCGGCGCACAAGCTGGTGGCTTTCGCGCATATCTCCAACGTGCTCGGCTCGGCGCTCGATGCGCCGCGTGCGGCGGCGCTGGCGCATGGCGTGGGCGCCAAGCTGCTGCTCGACGGGTGCCAGGCGGTACCGCGCACGCCGGTCGACGTCGCTGCGCTCGGCTGCGATTTCTACGCCTTTTCAGGCCATAAGCTTTACGGGCCGACCGGCATTGGGGTGCTGTGGGCCAAGGCCGATATCCTCGCCGCGATGCCGCCATGGCAAGGCGGCGGGGCGATGATCGACCGGGTGACGTTCGCCGAAACCACCTTTGCCCCGCCGCCAGCGCGGTTCGAGGCGGGGACGCCGGCGATCATCGAGACGATCGGGCTGGCCGCCGCGATTGACTATGTCAGCGCGCTTGGCCTGCCGGCGATCCATGCTCACGAAGCGGCGCTGGTGCGCACGCTACGCGACGAGCTGCGGCGGATGCACAGTGTGACGCTGTACGGGCCGGACGACGGCGCGGGGATCGTCAGCTTCGTGCTCGACGGGGTTCACCCGCACGATCTCGGCACGATCCTCGATGAGGAGAACGTCGCCATTCGGGCCGGGCATCACTGCGCCCAGCCGCTGATGGACCACCTTGGCGTGTCGGCCACCGCGCGCGCCAGCTTCGGGCTTTACAACAACGAGAGCGATATCGCAGCGCTGCTGCGTGGGATCGACCGGACGAGAAGGATATTCGGATGAGCGATGGGGAGCACAAGTTCACCGTCGAGGAAGTGAGCGCGGTCACTCCGCCGCCGCGCGCGCGGGTCGAGGATGCGGTTGCCGAAACGCCGGCGGAAACGCTGGCGCGCAAGCGCGACTATCTCGATGGGTTTCTGGCCCAGACACCGACTGATACGGCCCCCGGCGAGCCGGGCGGCGCGCTTTACGAGGCGGTGATCGATGCACTGCGCGAGATTTTCGATCCCGAAATTCCGGTCAATATCTACGATCTCGGGCTGATCTACGGGGTCGAGGTTTCACCCGAGGGCGCGGTGGTGGTGGCGATGACGCTGACCACGCCGCATTGTCCGGTAGCCGAATCGATGCCCGGTGAAGTCGAGATGCGGGTTGCCGCGGTGCCGGGGGTGCGCGATGCCGAAGTCAATCTGGTGTGGGATCCGCCATGGGACCCGGCCAAAATGAGCGACGAAGCCAAGCTCGAGCTTGGGATGCTGTAAGGGCTTCCTATATCAGGTGACATCATGACCACGACGATTGCCCAGACCCGCCAGCGCCCCGCCGCCGTGATCCTGACCGCGGCCGCCGAGGCACGGATTGCCAAACTGATGGCAGAGGCGCCCGCAGGCGCAATCGGGGTCAAGCTTTCGACCCCGCGGCGCGGCTGTTCGGGACTGGCCTATTCGGTGGACTATGTCACCGAGGCAGACCGCTTTGACGAGCGGATCGAGACCCCGGGCGGTTTGTTCTTCATCGATGGCGGATCGGTGCTGTACCTCGTCGGCTCGACGATGGACTGGCGCGAGGACGATTTTTCCGCTGGGTTCGTGTTCGCCAACCCCAACTCCAAGGGCAGTTGCGGCTGCGGCGAATCGTTTACGGTTTAAGCGAAGCACCGGCCGGCTCCCCCACCCGG
>CANGQZ010000069.1 GCA_947455865.1 Sphingomonadaceae bacterium | reverse complement strand
GGAGGGGATCGCGCCGGTGCCGGAGATCGACCCGGCGGTGCGGGCTGCGGTGCGGGCCATGCCGGTGGCGGAGACTTATGCTGCACTGCAGTATGAAGACCCCGCGCGGGCTGCGGCGCTGAGCCCGAACGATACGACGCGGGTGGCGCGGGCGCTGGAGGTGGTGCGTGCGACCGGGCGGCCGCTCGCGGCGTGGCAGGCGGAGCGGCGCGGCGGGATCGGCGAGCGGATCGCCCTTCACCCGGCGGTGCTGCTGCCCGAACGGCAGTGGCTTTACGAGCGGTGCGAGGCGCGGTTTGCGGCGATGCTGGCGGGCGGTGCGATTGGCGAAGTCGAGGTGCTGCTGGCGCGCGGGCTCGATCCCGACCTACCGGTGATGCGCGCGATCGGGGTGCCGGAAATCGCCGGATATCTGCGGGGAGAATGGGCCTTGGCCGAGGCGCAGACTCGAGGGGCGCAGGCGACGCGCAACTACGTGAAGCGCCAGACGACGTGGCTGCGGCACCAGTGCCCGCCGGAATGGCCGCTCACTGAGACATTTCCTTACGATGAAATGGCCCTATTTGGTTCTTTATTTCACGAATTGGGGTTGACGTGACATATTCTGTTGGCTAGCGAGCCGACGTATCGATGGTTGACAGACCAGCGGGTGCAAGGGATGGGCGGCCCGGCGCAGGAGACTGTGCCGGGCCAGCCGTTTGCGGTGCCCGGCGCGAAAAGGAACAGGTTGTGAGTGAAGAGCGCAGCGGCGCGGAGATACTGGTCGAAACCCTGCTGCGGCAGGGGGTCGATTGCGTGTTCGGTTATCCCGGCGGGGCCGTGCTGCCGATTTACGACGCGCTGTTCGAGCATCCGCAGATCCGCCATATCCTCGTGCGCCATGAAGCCGGTGCGGCCCACGCCGCCGAAGGCTATGCCCGCTCGACCGGCAAGCCTGGCGTGGTGCTGGTCACCTCCGGCCCCGGCGCGACCAATGCAGTCACCGGAATTGCCGACGCGTTCATGGATTCGATCCCGCTGGTGGTGATCACCGGCCAGGTGCCGACCGGGCTGATCGGTTCAGACGCGTTCCAGGAATGCGATACCGTGGGCATCACGCGCCACTGCTGCAAGCACAACTATCTGGTGAAAGACCCGGCCACTCTGGCGGCAACGCTGGACGAGGCGTTCCAGATCGCCACCACCGGCCGCCCCGGTCCGGTGGTTGTGGACATTCCCAAGAACGTCCAGATCGCCACTGCCCCGTGGAGCGACGGTCCGCCGCAGCGGCGCAACCGCTATAGCCCCCGGCTTGAAGGCAGCAGCGAGGAGATCGCCGCCGCTGTCGAACTGATCGCCAAGGCCAAGGCGCCGGTGCTCTACACCGGCGGCGGGGTGATCAATTCCGGCCCGCGCGCTACCGCGCTGGTGCGCGAGTTGCAGGCGCTGACCGGCGCGCCGGTGACGACCACGTTGATGGGGCTTGGCACCTTCCCCGCCGACCATGCCGACTGGCTCGGGATGCTGGGGATGCACGGCACCTATGAAGCCAACATGGCGATGAATCAGGCCGACCTGATCGTTTGCATCGGCGCCCGCTTTGACGACCGGGTGACCGGGCGGCTCGATGCCTTCGCCCCGCATTCCAAGAAGATTCATATCGATATCGACCGCTCGTCGATCAACAAGACGGTGCCGGTTGACCTGCCGATCGTGGGCGACTGCGCCCGCGTGCTGGATCAGATCATCGCGCTGTGGGGCACCCGCAAGCCGCAGGGCCTTGGGCCGTGGATGGCGCGGATTGCCGGCTGGCGGAAGCGCGACAGCCTGGCCTATCCGCACCGCACCGATGCGATCCCGCCGCAGCTGGCGGTGGAGCGGCTGTTCGCGCTGACCCGTGCGTTCGATCCGATCATCACCACCGAAGTGGGCCAGCATCAGATGTGGGCGGCACAGTATTTCGGGTTCTATGGCCCGAACAAGTGGCTCACCTCGGGCGGGCTCGGCACGATGGGCTATGGCCTGCCGGCGGCGATCGGCGCGCAGCTGGGCAATCCCGATAGTCTGGTGATCGACATTGCCGGCGATGCCTCGATCCAGATGAACATTCAGGAAATGGGCACCGCCATCCAGTACCGGCTCCCGGTCAAGGTGTTCACGCTCAACAACGAATACATGGGCATGGTCCGCCAGTGGCAGGAACTGACCTATGAAAGCCGCTATTCGAATTCCTATTCGGACAGCCTGCCCGATTTCGTGAAGCTGGCCGAGGCTTATGGCTGGAAGGGCATCCGCATCGAGCGCGAGGAAGATCTCGACGCCGGGATCAAGGCGATGATCGAGCATCCCGGCCCGGTGTTTGTCGATTGCCTCGTCGCCAAGGAACACAACTGCTACCCGATGATTCCCTCGGGGGCGGCGCATACCGACATGATCCTCTACGGCGATACCGTGGCCGGAACCATGGACGATGAAGCCAAGGCGCTGGTGTGATGACAACCCCGATGCCAGCTGCGCAGATGGCGCGCTGCGTTGTTGCGGCGTGCGCTCTGGCGACAAGCGCCTCTGCCTCGTTGGCGGCCGATCTCCCGGCCCGCGACGCCGAGATACCGCGGCCGCTGCCGATGACCGACGACAACCAGCGGGACTTTCTGTGCCACTTCTATCTCTACAACGCCTTCTCCGGGCTCAAGAAGTCCAAGGGCGATGTCGAGGCTATCCGGACATCCTATGCCAGCTCCGGCTATTTCATCGGCAAGCTGGTGGGGCGCAACGGCGACAACTTCTCGGTCGATCCGCTGACGATCGAAAACATCACCAAGCCCTACGACGACACGGACCGGCGCAAGGCGCTACTTCGCGATTGCCTGGATGAGTACAACGCCGTTTTCGGCAAGATCGAAGAGAAACAGGGGGCGTGATGAAGATCGCAACCGAAACCGCCGAACGCCATGTCCTCACCGTCATCGTCGACAACGAGGCAGGCGTTCTGGCGAAGATCGCCGGGCTGTTCACCGCGCGCGGCTATAACATCGACAGCCTGACCGTGGCCGACATATCGGAAAGCCATCAGGTGAGCCGGATCACCATCGTGACGCACGGCCCACCCGAGCAGATCGATCAGATCCGTGCCCAGCTGGAACGGCTGGTGCCAGTGCACAAGGTGATCGACCTGGCCGAGATTGGCCCGCACGTGGAGCGCGAGCTGGCGCTGATCAAGGTTTCCGGCACTGGCGACGCGCGGGTTGAGGCATTGCGGATTGCCGACATTTTTCGGGCGCGGCCGGTCGACACCACCACCGGCAGCTTCATTTTCGAGCTGACCGGCGCGCCCGACAAGATCGATACGTTCGTGGGCCTGATGCGCGAGCTTGGGCTGGTCGAGGCGGCGCGCACCGGGATCGTGGGGATGACCCGGGGTGCGGTGGTAGGCTAAACGCCGGAGCAGGATTTAACGCCATAAGGGTGCCGAAACACGTTCGGCACGGCGGCAGCAACGAGGGACGAATACAATGAAGGTCTATTACGACGCCGATGCCGATATCAATCTGATCACCGGCAAGAAGATCGCCATCGTCGGCTATGGCTCGCAGGGCCATGCCCATGCTCAGAACCTGCGGGATTCGGGCGTGAAGGAGGTGGCCATCGCGCTGCGTCCGGGTTCGGCCACCGCCGCCAAGGCCGAGGCTGCCGGCTTCAAGGTGCTGAGCAACGCCGATGCCGCCAAGTGGGCCGACATCGTGATGATCCTGGCGCCCGACGAACATCAGGCGGCGATCTGGGAAAACGACATCAAGGGCAACATCCGCCCCGGTTCGGCGCTGGCGTTTGCGCACGGGCTCAACATCCACTTCGGGCTGATCGAGGCCCCCGCCGAAATCGACGTGATCATGATCGCGCCGAAGGGCCCGGGCCACACCGTGCGCAGCGAATATGTGCGCGGCGGCGGCGTGCCGTGCCTGATCGCCATCGCGCAGGACGCCACTGGCAACGCCCATGACGTCGCGCTGGCCTATGCCTCGGGCGTGGGCGGCGGCCGTTCGGGGATCATCGAGACCAACTTCCGCGAGGAATGCGAAACCGACCTGTTCGGTGAGCAGGCGGTGCTGTGCGGCGGCGTGACTCACCTTATCCAGGCCGGGTTCGAAACGCTGGTGGAAGCCGGCTATGCCCCGGAAATGGCCTATTTCGAGTGCCTCCACGAGACCAAGCTGATCGTCGACCTGCTGTATGAAGGCGGCATCGCCAACATGCGCTATTCGATCTCCAACACCGCCGAATACGGCGACATCACCACCGGCCCGCGGATCATCACCGCCGAGACCAAGGCCGAGATGAAGCGGGTGCTGGCCGACATCCAGTCGGGCCGGTTCGTGAAGAACTTCGTGCTCGACAACCGCGCCGGCCAGCCTGAGCTGAAGGCCGCCCGCAAGGCGGCGGCGGCCCATCCGATCGAAACGGTCGGTGCCAAGCTGCGCGCGATGATGCCGTGGATCGGCAAGAACGCGCTGGTGGACAAGAGCAAGAACTGAGGGGCATCTGCCCACCCCGCTGAGACTAGGTTCGGCTTCGCCTCACCAAGTCTCGCGCCGCTCCCGTTTTCGGGAGGGGAAGCGGTTCCTCCTCCCCTCCCGTAAACGGGAGGGGTTGGGGGTGGGCTTGCGGCCTTGCCATCTTGCGCTAACCTCTTCCCATGGCCGAAGACATGTCCGAAGGCCGCGCCGGTGTCGCGCGGGTGGAAGCGTTTTCCGATGGCGTGATTGCCATCATCATCACGATCATGGTGTTGGAGCTGAAGGCTCCGGTGCAAGAAGGGCTTGAGGCGCTCGCCCGGTTGTGGCCGGTGTTCGTCGCCTATGTCCTTTCCTATGCCTATGTGGCGATCTACTGGGTCAATCACCACAAGCTGTTCAGCCACGCCCAGCGGGTGACCAACGGGCTGCTGTGGGCGAACATCGCGCTGCTGTTTGCGCTCAGTCTCGTCCCATTTTCCACGGCTTATCTGGGTGAGCATCACTTCGGGCGCGACGCGACGCTGATCTATCTGGCGACGATGCTGCTGCCGGCGCTGTGCTATGGCATGCTGCAGGGGACCATCACGCGCAGTGATCATTGCAGCCCGGCTGCCCGGCGTTACCTCGCCGCGACCCGGCGCAAGGGCTATGCGGCGAACGGTTTGTACATTGCCGGTATGCCGCTGAGTTTCGTTTCGCCGTGGCTGGGGATCGGCTGTGCGGCGCTGGTGGCGGCGTTCTGGTGCCTGCCTTCGAGCCGGCTGGACCGGCTGTTTCTGCCCAAGGCGGGATGAGCGGCGCGCGCCTCTTTACAAGCCGCCGGGCAATGCGCATAGGCAAAGCCATGATCCTTCAGCCGGCCCTTACCCTGCGACTTATCCGCCCTTGGGCGTGAACTGACGCGTCGGCTTGACTGGCGCGCGTGGCGCCCAAGGGATCCGGAACCGCCCATTTGCAACGGTAATGCATCCGCAATGCAGCGCCGCCACAAGCATCCCGAGAGCTGATCATGACCATGCTGAACGACCCTTCGGTAAAGTACCGTCCCTTCCCGCAGATCGCCCTGCCCGACCGGCAGTGGCCGAGCCGCACCATCACCCAGGCGCCGCGCTGGCTTTCGACCGATCTGCGCGACGGCAATCAATCGCTGATCGACCCGATGGGCGCGGAGAAGAAGACCCGGTTCTTCGATCTGCTGCTCAAGGTTGGACTCAAGGAAATCGAGGTAGGCTTTCCCGCCGCCGGGGCGACCGAGTATGATTTCATCCGCGGGCTGGTCGACAGCGGGCGCATTCCGGACGACGTGCTGGTGCAAGTGCTGACACAGTCGCGCGAGGACCTGATTCGGACCTCGTTCGAGAGCCTGGCCGGCGTGCATGGCGCGATCGTTCACCTCTACAACGCGGTCTCGCCGCTGTGGCGGAGCGTGGTGTTCGGGATGGACCGGGCGCAAGTGCGCGAGATTGCAGCCAGCGGAGCGAAAGTGCTGCGCGATCAGGCGGCGCGGTTCCCCCAGACGAAGTGGCATTTCGAATATAGCCCCGAGACCTTCTCCACCGCCGAGCTCGATTTTTCGATCGAGTGCTGCGAGGCGGTGATGGCGGTGCTGATGCCGACGCCCGAGCATCCGATCATCCTCAACCTGCCGGCCACGGTGGAGGCGGCGACGCCCAACATCTATGCCGACCAGATCGAGTATTTCTGCCGCAACCTGCCCAACCGCGAGAGCGCGGTGATCAGCCTGCACACCCACAACGATCGCGGCACCGGCGTGGCGGCGGCGGAACTGGGGCTGATGGCTGGGGCGGACCGGGTGGAAGGCTGCCTGTTCGGCAACGGCGAGCGCACGGGCAACTGCTGCCTGGTGACGGTGGCGCTCAATCTCTACACGCAGGGGATCAGCCCGGGGCTGGATTTCTCGGACATCGACGAGGTGATCCAGACGGTCGAATACTGCAACCAGCTGCCGGTGGCCGAGCGCCATCCTTACGGCGGCGAGCTGGTGTTCACCGCCTTTTCCGGCAGCCACCAGGACGCGATCAAGAAGGGCTTCGCGGCGCAGGCAACACGCAACGATCCGCTGTGGTCGGTGCCTTACCTGCCGATCGATCCGGCCGATCTGGGGCGTAGCTACGAAGCGGTGATCCGGGTCAACTCGCAGAGCGGCAAAGGCGGCTTTGCGTGGGTGATCGAGCAGGATCAGGGGCTGAAGCTGCCCAAGCGGATGCAGGCGCATTTCAGCCGGCACGTGCAGGAACTGGCCGACGAACTGGGCCGGGAACTGCAGGCTTCCGACATCTGGGACGTGTTCCGCAAGGTCTACCGGCTTGAAGGCGCGCAGCATTTCCAGCTGGCCGACTGGGACGAGAGCCGGGCGAGCGACGGCACGCGCGTGTTCGCCGGCAAGATCGGCGTCGACGGCAAGGAGCAGAGCGTTTCGGGGCGGGGCAACGGCCTCATCTCCTCGGTGGTGGCCACGCTGGCCGAGGCGTTCGGCGTGGCGCTGGAAGTGCGCGACTATACCGAGCACGCGATGGGCAAGGGTTCGGACGCGCGCGCGGCCGCCTATGTCGAGTGCACCGCCGCTGATGGGCGGATCGTGTGGGGCGTGGGGATCGACGAGGACGTGGCGACCGCCAGCGTCCGCGCGGTGCTCAGCGCTGCCAACGCGGCGCGGGGCTGAAGCGGTGGCGCTGTCCGCACCCTTTGCGAACCTCTCGCTGCCGGTGATCGCCGCGCCGATGTTCATTGTGTCGGGGCCGGAACTGGTGATCGCCCAGTGCACCGCCGGGATTGTCGGCAGCTTCCCCGCGCTCAACGCCCGGCCGCAGAGCGAACTGGACGAGTGGCTCCACCGGATCACCGAGGCGCTGGCGGCGCATGACCGGGCGCACCCCGAGCGGCCTTCCGCGCCGTTCGCGGTCAACCAGATCGTCCACCGCTCGAACGACCGGCTCGAGGCCGACATGGCGACTTGCGCGAAGTGGCGCGTGCCGCTCGTCATCACCTCGCTCGGCGCGCGTGAGGATATCAACGCCGCGGTGCACGGCTGGGGCGGCATCACGCTGCACGACGTGATCGACGACCGGTTCGCCCGCAAGGCAGTGGAAAAGGGCGCGGACGGGCTAATCGCGGTGGCGGCGGGAGCCGGCGGCCATGCCGGCACGCTATCCCCCTTCGCGCTCATGCAGGAAATCCGCGCGTGGTTCACCGGGCCGGTGGCGCTTTCGGGCGCGATCGCCTGCGGCCGCTCGATCCTTGGCGCGCAGGCGCTGGGGGCCGATTTCGCCTATATCGGCAGTCCGTGGATCGCGACCACCGAGGCCAATGCCACCCCGGCCTACAAGGACGGGATCGTGGCGGGGAGCGCGAAGGACATAGTCTATACCAACCTGTTCACCGGGGTTCACGGCAACTATCTGCGCGGCTCGATCGAGGCGGCGGGGCTCGATCCGGATAATCTGCCGGAGAGCGACCCGAGCAAGATGGACTTCGGCGGCAGCGTGGCAGCGAAGGCGTGGAAGGACATCTGGGGCTCGGGCCAAGGGATTGGCGCAGTCCACGCGGTGACCTCGGCGGGTGAGCAGGTGGCGCGGCTGGCGGCGGAATACGCGGCGGGGAAGGCGGAATTGTTGGGGCGGATTGGCAACGACACACGTTCTCCCCGCAGCGTCATTGCGAGCGGCGCAGCCGAGCGGCATTCCAGCGACGCTTGAATCGCTCTGGATTGCTTCGCTGAGTTTGCAATGACGGGGTGGTTTGGGTAGTGCCCTGCCCTACCAGCGCTGCATATCGTGCGCCTCGCCGGGAATCCGCACTTCAAGGCCGTCGAGCGCCTCGCTCAGCACGATCTGGCACGAGAGGCGGCTGGTGCGGGTGACGCCGGCGGCGAGATCGAGCATGTCTTCCTCGTCATCCGAGGCGGGGGCAAGCCTGGCGAACCATTCGGCGGCGACGATCACGTGGCAGGTGGAGCAGGCCATCTGGCCTTCGCACGTGCCCTCCAGCGGCATGCCGGCGGCCTGGCCCACTTCGAGCAGGCGCTGGCCCGGCTGCGCCGACGCGCTCACCCGTTCGCCCTTGTCCGTAATGAAGCAGACCGAAACCATCAGAGGCGCAATCCCTTGCTATTCATCCTGCGCCTTGGCCGCCGCGACAATGCGCGCGGTGGCTTCGGCGATTTCCGCCATCGTCGTATAGCGGCCGAAGCCAAGGCGGATCGAGCCGCGTGCCGCACGGTCACTCAGCCCGATGGCCCGGAGGACGTGGCTGGGCCGCCCCGATCCACTGGCACAGGCCGAGCCCGCCGAAAAGGCAATATCGCGCAAATCCGACATTAATCCGGCGACATCAAGACCATCGCGGCGGATATTGAGATTGCCGAGCCACCGCCGGGCGACGCTGCCGTTCAGGGTGAAGCCGGGCAGCGCGGCGTGGGCGGCCTGCCACAGCGCGGCGACATGGGCGGCATCCGCTTCTTGCCGGGCGAGCGCCAGCGCCGCCGCCGCGCCGAACGCGGCGCAGAGTGCGGGGCTGAGCGTGCCCGAGCGCAGGCCCTGTTCCTGCCCGCCGCCGTGGATCAGCGGGGTGAGCGTGAGGCCATCGCGCACCCACAACGCGCCGATCCCTTTCGGCCCATAAAGCTTGTGCGCGGACAGCGCGATCATGTCGGCATTGGTCGGGGGCGCCAGCTTGCCCGCGCCCTGCACCGCATCGCACAGGAACAGCGCACCGGCGGTGTGAGCGGCATCGGCCAGCGCTTCCACCGGCTGGATCGTGCCGATCTCGTTGTTGACCTGCATAACCGCGACGAGCCCGACTCCGCCCGGCAGGGCCGCGTCGGCGGAGACCAGCCCTTCCCCATCGACGCGAAGCATCGCCGGAGCGGGATCGACGAAGCGTGAGGCATCGAGCACCGCGGCGTGTTCGATGGCCGAGACGGCCAGCCGGCGCGCGCCGCTGCCGATGATCGCGAGATTAAGCGCCTCGGTCGCGCCCGAAGTGAAGATCACCCGGCCGCCCGGCGGGAGCAGGGCCGCGACCTGCTCGCGCGCGGCTTCGACCACTGCGGCCGCCGCCCGGCCGGCGACGTGGGGACTGTGGGGGTTGGCGAAGCCGGCGGTTTCGGGGCCGCCGAGCCATGGCAGCATTGCTGCGCGGGCTTCAGGGGCGAGCGGGGTGGTGGCCTGATAATCGAGGTAGATCATCGGTTCACCTCGGCCCAAGCCTGCGCAAACGCCTCCAGTTCGGCAGGCGTGGTGTTCCAGCCAAGGCTGATACGCACGGTACGCCGCGCGATATCCGGATGAATGCCGAAGCCTTCCAGAACTTTGCTGGGCTTGAGTGTGCCCGAGGAACAGGCGCTCCCCGCTGAAATCGCGAACCCGAGTGAATCCATGCGGATCAACATCGTGGTCGCGGCGATGCGCGGAGCGGCCACGGCGAAGATATGCGAACACTGACAGCCGGGGGTGAGCACTTCGCCATGACGGAACAGCGCGTTCTTGAAGTCGAAGCGCTGCTCGGCGGTGGTCGGCCAGCTTTCGATATCGCTTTCTTCGAGTGCGGCGGCAAATCCCAGAGCGCCCGGAAGGTTCTCTGTCCCCGGTCGATAGCCACGCTCTTGGCCGCCGGTTGGCTCTAGCATCGCCCAGTCCCGCACCAGCAGCGCACCAATTCCAATGGGTCCGCCGAACTTGTGCGCGGAGACGACGATCATGTCGGCATCCGGGAGTGGAGATTTACCGGCCGATTGTGAGCAATCGGCAAGCAGGATGCCGCCAGCTTCCCTGATTTGATGCGCAATCGGGTTTTGCGCGAACGGCATCAGCACAGTGCCGGTTTCGGAATTGATCGACTGGACCGCGACTACTGCGCGCCCCGGCGCGGCGAGGAGGGCGGCCAAGGCCGCACTATCTGGTTCACCATTCCGGATCGGCAGCACATCCGCGTCAGGCGCGGCGCGAAAGACCGCGTCGTGCTCCACCGCCGTGACGATACGCCGATCGACATGCGCTCGTCCCAGCCCAATCGCCAGCGCCTCGCTCGCGCCGCTGGTGAACACCACCTCGCCCGTCCAGCCGAGCGCGGCCTTTACCCGTGCGCGGGCATCTTCGAGCGCGGCGCGGGCCGTGCGGCCGGCGGCGTGGGGGCTCGACGGATTGGCCCACAGATTGAACCCCGCCAGCATCGCCGCGCGCGCCGCGGGGAGCAGCGGCGTGGTTGCGGCGTGATCGAGATAGAACGGCTTTGCAGGCATTTGCGTAAACGTTGCTTTCGGGGGGACGATTTCTATATAGCGCTATCTTTCGTTTCACACCCCCGACCGATGCGGTGCGCGCCCCAGACCGACGCCGCCGGCAGGGCTTCAACCCCGAACAGGTAACTCCAGTCCATGCCAGCTGTCATCTTCCCCGGTCCCGAAGGCCGTCTCGAAGGCCGTTTCCAGCCCGCGGCGCGCCCGCGCGCGCCGGTTGCGATGATCCTGCACCCGCATCCGCAGGCCGGGGGGACGATGAACGACCGGATCACGATGAACCTGTACAAGACCTTCGTGAACCGCGGATTTGCGACGCTGCGCTTCAACTTTCGCGGGGTTGGCCGCTCGCAGGGCAGCTTTGACAACGGCATCGGCGAGCTTTCCGATGCGGCCGCCGCGCTGGACTGGGTGCAATCGATCCATCCCGAGGCGACCACAACGTGGATTGCGGGCTATTCGTTCGGCGCGCTGATCGGGATGCAGCTGTTGATGCGGCGTCCGGAAATTCGCGGGTTCATCTCGGTGGCACCGCCGGCCAACATGTATGATTTCAGCTTCCTTGCCCCCTGCCCGGCCTCGGGCATCATCGTTCAGGGCGCGGCGGATACGGTGGTGACGCCCAATTCGGTGCAGAAGCTGGTCGACAAGCTGCGCACCCAGAAGCACATCACCATCCACCACGACGAGATCCCGCGCGCCAATCACTTCTTCGAGCACGAGCTCGACGACATGATGCTCTCGGTCGACAAGTATCTCGATTTCCGGCTCAGTCCGGATTGCCCGATCCGCTGAGGCGGGGCGGCGACATTGCCGCTGGGGATGACCCAGATCGCAACGTTGGCCGCCATCACCGCGGCGAGCACCAGCATCAGCGTGATCTGGGTGCGCGATCCGCCCTGCCGCCACAGCACAAACGCGCCGATCGGCAGGGCGAAGACCATCAGCATGGCGAGAGAGAGGGCGGTTTCCTGCATCGCTGGCTATCGGCAGGCGATTTGATCCGGCTCAGTTGCCGCCGAACAGACCCTTTGCCAGCCCGGTGATGTCGTTCAGGGGATTGCCGTCGCCATCTCGGTCCAGCATGCCGAGCAGGCTGGCGGCCTGCGGGTGATCGTGCAGCATTCGCGAAAATTCGCCAAGCGAGCCTTCTCCGCCGATGTGGCCGACAATCTGGCCGAGGATGCCGGTATCGATCCCGGTTTGCGCTGCGGCGGTTTCAAGAGTGTCGCCGGGGGCCTGATGCGCCTGACCGAGCGCGGCGATCGCCTTTTCGGCCATCGCCGGATCGAGCCCGACTTTGGCGGCGAGGTTGGCAACATCGACGTTCGACGAGATCTGGCT
>CANGQZ010000068.1 GCA_947455865.1 Sphingomonadaceae bacterium | reverse complement strand
CGCGCGCGCAGATCCTCGCCCGCACCGGCCGCCTGCCCGATCTGCTGGTCGCGGCGATCGGCGGGGGCAGCAACGCCATCGGCTTGTTCCACCCGTTCCTGGACGATCGCACGGTCAAGATGCTCGGCGTCGAGGCGGCCGGCCACGGTCTCGACAAGCTCCACGCCGCCAGCCTTGCCGGCGGCCGTCCGGGCATCCTCCACGGCAACAAGACCTACCTGCTGCAGGATGAGGACGGCCAGATTCTCGAAGGCCACTCGATCAGCGCCGGGCTCGATTATCCCGGCATCGGCCCGGAGCATTCGTGGCTCAAGGAAAGCGGCCGGGTCGAATACACCAGCGCCACCGACAAGGAGGCGCTGAGCGCGTTCCAGCTGCTCTGCCGCACCGAAGGCATCATCCCGGCACTCGAACCCGCCCACGCTATCGCCGCAGTCGAAAAGATCGCGCCGACGATGCCCAAGGACGCGATCATCCTCGCCAACCTCTGCGGCCGTGGTGACAAGGACATCTTCTCGGTGGCCGAGCATCTGGGGGTGGAACTTTGACCCGCCTCGCCGCCGCCTTCGCCAAGGGCCATGCCGCCCTCGTCACGTTCGTCACCGCTGGTGATGGCCCCACGCCCGCGATCCTTGACGCACTCGTCGAAGGCGGGGCCGATGTGATCGAACTCGGCATGCCGTTCACCGATCCGATGGCCGATGGCCCGGCGATCCAGCAAGCCAACTTGCGCAGTCTCGCCGCCGGCACGACCACCGCCGAAATCCTGCAGATCGCCGCCGATTTCCGCGCCCGCCACCCTGAGGTGCCGCTGGTGTTAATGGGCTATGCCAACCCGATGATCACCCGCGGGCCCGAGTGGTTCGCCGCAGCCTGCGCCAAGGCCGGGGTCGACGGGGTGATCTGTGTCGATATCCCGCCCGAGGAAGATGCCGAGCTGGGGCCGTATCTGCGTGCCGCCGGTATCGCCCCGATCCGCCTCGCCACGCCGACCACCGATGCGGCGCGGCTGCCAGCGGTGCTCGCGGGTTCGTCGGGCTTCCTCTATTACGTCTCGGTCGCCGGGATCACCGGGCTGCAGCAGGCGGCGCAAGCGTCGATCGAGGAAGCAGTTGCCCGGCTCAAGGCTACTGCGGCCATTCCGATCGCAGTCGGCTTCGGGGTGCGCACGCCGCAGCAGGCTGCCGCCATCGCGCGCGTGGCGGACGGCGTTGTGGTCGGCTCGGCGCTGGTCGAACTGGTCGCGAAGCATGGTCCCAATGCCGCCGGACCGGTGCGCGAGGCCACGCTGGCGCTCTCGCAAGCGATCCTCGAATCGCGTAAGGCACCGGCATGAGCTGGCTCACCCGCGTCCGCAACGCGCTGCCCTTCACCCAGAAGCGCGAAACGCCCGACAACTTGTGGATCAAGTGTCCGAGCTGCGGCGAGATGCTGTTCACGGCC
This sequence comes from Sphingomonadaceae bacterium, assembly GCA_947455865.1. Classification (GTDB taxonomy): domain Bacteria; phylum Pseudomonadota; class Alphaproteobacteria; order Sphingomonadales; family Sphingomonadaceae; genus Novosphingobium. Next base: position 10,763 of record CANGQZ010000068.1, on the reverse strand, counting down.
GAATACGAAGACAACCTCAGCGTCTGCCCGCGTTGCAGCCACCATGGCCGGATCGGTGCGGATGCGCGCTTTGCCCAGTTGCTCGATCCCGGTTACACGGTGCTGCCGACGCCGAAAGTGGCTGAAGACCCGCTGCGATTCCGCGATTCCAAGCGCTACCCTGATCGGCTCAAGGCCGCCCGCGCCGCCAATATCCATCCCGAAGCGCTGACCAATGCGCGCGGCGCGATTGAAAGCCACAAGGTCATTCTCGGGGTTCAGGACTTTGCCTTCATGGGCGGTTCGATGGGGATGGGCGTGGGCGCGGCGTTCGTCGCCGGGGCGATGGCGGCGATCAAGGACAAGAGCGCCTACGTCATCTGCACCGCGGCCGGCGGGGCGCGGATGCAGGAAGGCATTCTCAGCCTGATGCAGATGCCCAAGACTACGGTGGCGGTGCGCCGGCTGAAAGAAGCAGGCCTGCCCTATATCGTGGTGCTGACCGATCCGACCACCGGCGGCGTCACCGCCAGCTATGCCATGCTGGGCGATATCCATATCGCCGAACCCGGCGCACTGATCGGGTTTGCCGGCCAGCGTGTAATCCAGGACACCATCCGCGAGAAACTGCCCGAGGGATTCCAGCGTGCGGAGTATCTCCACGCCCACGGCATGGTCGATATGGTGGTGCCGCGCGGCGAGCTGAAGGCGACGCTGGGGCAAATTCTCGGCTATCTCAAGGCCGGCGCCCGGGCGGCGTGAAGGCTTTCCCCGGCCCGGGGAAGTACGGCGATGCGTGATTTCGGCTCATCTGACAACCCGGCGGTGCAGGCCCAGCTTGACCGGCTGGCGGCGCTCACCTTGCCGCAAGGACGCTTCGGGCTGGAGACGATTGGTGAACTCTGCACCCGGCTAGGCCAACCCGAAACCGGCATGCCGCCGGTGTTTCACGTTGCCGGCACCAACGGCAAGGGTTCGACCTGCGCGTACCTGCGCGCCATCCTCGAACAGCAAGGGCTGAACGTCCACGTTGCAACGAAGCCGCATCTGGTCCGCTATAACGAACGCATCCGCATTGCCGGGCGGCTGATCGAAGACGACGAACTGGCCGCCCTGCTGGCCGAAGTGCTCGATGCGGGTGAGGACCTTGCGCCCAGCTTCTTCGAGGTGACCACGGCGGCAATGTTCCTCGCCTTCGCCCGCCACCCGGCCGATGCCTGCGTGATCGAGGTCGGGCTGGGCGGGCGGTTCGATGCCACCAACGTGATCCCCGCTACGCTGGTCAGCGGTATCGCCGCGCTCGGGATCGATCATGAGAGCTTCCTGCTTCGGCCCGAGGCGGGCACGCCCGACGAGCCGCTGGCGCGGATCGCGTTCGAGAAGGCGAGTATCGCCAAGCCGGGGGTGCCGCTGGTGACTCAATCCTATTCGCCCAGGCCGACTGCCGCGGTGCTGGAGACTGCCGTAAAGCTAGGCGCCCCGGTGATGATGCGCGGGCGCGACTGGTGGGCGGACGTTTCGGCCACCGGCATTGCCTATCGCGACCGCTTCGGCGAACTGATGCTGCCATTGCCGGAAATGGCCGGGACGCATCAGGCAGACAACGCCGCGCTGGCGGTGGCGATGCTGCGCCACCAGTCCGCGATGCCAGTATCTCCCGAGGCGATGGCCGGGGGCATCCGCGCGGCGCGCTGGCCGGCACGGCTGCAAAAGCTTGGCGCTGGGCCACTGACCAGCGCGGCAGCGCTGCTTGACGAAATATGGCTCGATGGCGGGCACAATCCCGACGCAGCCCGGATCATCGCCGTGCATTTCGCAGTGAACCGGGATCAGCTGGGCAAAGCCGATTTCGTCATCGGCATGATGGCCAACAAGGACGCGCAAGCGTTCATCCAGACTCTGGCGCCTGTAGCCGCCAAGCTTATCGCGGTGCCGGTCCCCGGCCACGATCACCATGCGCCCGAAGCGCTGGTGGCGATCGCAAGGTCAGCAGGGATCAAGCGCGTGGGCAGCGCCCCCGATGTGCCATCGGCCCTAGCGATGCTTGCATCGATCGGCCAGCCTTTTGACAGCTTCCGCCGGGTGGTGATTGCCGGATCGCTCTATCTGGCGGGGGAAGTGCTCAAGCTGAACCGGGAGCTACCGGACTAGCCATCCGCTGAACCCGCACCCACTCCATCAGCACGAAGCCAACCGCAACCAGCCCCGCCGCAGCGGTCCAACGGAACACTGTCGCATAACCATACAAATCGAACGCCTCCCCGGCGATGCCGCGCCCGAGCGAGCCGATCAGGAAGGTGAGCGAGGACAGCAGGGCATATTGCACGGCGGTGAAGTTCTTGCTGACGATGCCAGAGAGATACGCGACGAAGGCCGCCCCGGCGATCCCCGTCGAGATATTCTCGAAACTGATCGCCAGCAGCAGCCGGGTCATTCGCGGATCGAACCCGAACAGGCCGAACAGCCACTTGAGCCCGATAGCCGCGCCGACGGCATCGATATGCGCAGCGCCGTCGGCCAGATCGGCATAGACGAAATTGCCGAGGATCGGGAGGATCGCGCCGACCAGAATGGTCGGCATCCGGCCCATCCGCGCGAACAGGAAGCCGCCAAGGCTGATCCCCAGCATGGTCATGAAGATGCCGAACACCTTGGAGGCGAACGCCACCTCGTCCTTCGAATACTTGAGGAAATCGAGGTAAAACGGAAAGGCGAAGCTTGACCAGATATTATAACACAGGGTGTAGGACAGGATCATCCCGATCACGATCAGAACCCCCCAGCCAAGCCGGCCAGACAGTTCCGCCAGCGGCGAGACCAGTGCGACATAGAGGTGATTGGCCGCAGTGCGCAGCGGCGAGATGCGGGCATCGTGTTCGGTCAGCACCGCGCGCCCGTGGGCCTTCAGCCAGTTGGTCAGCGCCGCGATCACCAGCGGCACCGCCACCGTCGCGGCGATGATCCACGGCCCGGTGTGGCGGGTGAAATCGCCCACCGAGGGCGGCGAGAGGCCTGGCGCCGGATCCAGCACGCTGACCATGAACACGCCGATGGAACCGATCGCCCATGCCCAGCTGACCCCGACCACCGCCAATGCCAGCGCACGTGCCTTGGGATCGAGCGCGCCTGGTTCCGTCAGCGCGGCGTGGAGCAGGCCGCTAGCCGGGCGCGGGGTATCTTCCGCCTGCATGGTGATCAGCGCGACTAGCACGACCAGCCCGCCCATCAGCAGATAGACCAGCGGCCAACTCATCCGCGCCGCCAGCACCAGCGCCAGCGCCCCGCCGACAATCGAGGCGATGCGGTAGCCGAACTGGTAGATTGCCGAGAGCAGTTCGACCGGGGCGGCGGCATCCGCCACATCGATCCGCCAGGCGTCGACCGCCACGTCCTGCGTCGCCGAGGCCAATGCGGCAAGAAAAGCGAAGAGCGCGAACGTGCCTATATGCTGGACCGGATCCGTCGCCGCGAGCCCGGCAAAACCGATCACCAGCACGATCTGGCACAGGAGGATCCAGCTCTTGCGCCGCCCCAGCCGCTCCAGTCCGGGCAGGGCAAGGCGATCGACCAGCGGCGACCACAGGAACTTGAATGAGTAGCTGAGCCCGATCCATGACAGCACGCCGATGGTCGCCAGCTTTACCCCGACCTCGCCCAGCCACGCATTGAGCGTGCCGATCAGCAGCGCATAGGGCAGCCCCGAAGAAAACCCGAAGGCGAGCATCGTTGCCGCCTTGCGTGATTGCAGCGCGATCCGCAGAAGTTTCAGCCCCTTGGGGCGCGGTGCCGGTGCGGCGGTTTCGGCCATGATGCTTCCCGTAATCGTCACAACACGCGCAAACCTAGCGCGGTTTGCCGCCAAGGCCAGAGCAACGCCCGGAGTTCCGCCGGTTTTTTGACGCGGCCCCCCGCCCCGGCTAAGGCCGGGCGATGTCAGATCAACCAGAGCCCCGCACCGGCGAGCGCATTGCCAAGCTCCTCGCCCGCGCCGGCGTTGCCAGTCGCCGCGAAATCGAGCGGATGATCGCCGAAGGGCGGGTGCGGCTGAACGATGTGGTGGTGACCACGCCCGCTACTGTGCTGGTCAACCTGAAGGGCATCACCGTCGATGGCCGGCCGGTAGCGGCGGCGGAGGCAGCGCGACTGTTCGTATTCCACAAGCCCGCCGGATTGCTGACGGCCGAACGCGATCCCGCCGGGCGGCCGACGATCTATACCGCGCTGCGCAACGCGCTGCCGCCCGAAACGCCGCGGGTGATGCCGGTCGGCCGGCTGGACCTTAACACCGAGGGCTTGCTGCTGCTAACCAACGACGGCGAGCTCAAGCGCAAACTGGAACTGCCCTCCACCGGCATTCCGCGCACCTATCGGGCACGCACATATGGTGACGTTTCGCAGGCGCAGCTGGAAGACCTGGCCGACGGGATCGAGATCGAGGGCGTGCGCTATGGTTCGATTAACGCCAATATGGAGCGCCGGACCGGGCGCAACCAGTGGATCGAACTGACCCTGACCGAGGGCAAGAACCGCGAGATCCGCCGCGTGCTGGAACATCTCGGGCTCGAAGTCAGCCGCTTGTTGCGCACCGCCTATGGCCCCTTCGAACTCGCCGATTTGCCACGCGGTGCGGCCGGGGAGATCGCCCCGGTGCAAGTCGAGCGATTCCGGGTCGAACTGGGGCTGCCGCCATCGCTTGCCGCCACCGAACGTCCGCCGGCACGGCTGGTGCCGCGCGCCGCGCCAACACGTACGGTGCCGACTGCGGGTGCCAGTGCGGCCCGGGCCAAAGCGCGCCCGCCCCTTACCGCCGGCGGACGACGCAAGCCCGACCCTGCGCGGCCCGATGAAGCAACGGGACGCCGCACCGGCACCGCCGACCGCAGCGGCCCGCGCGAACGCGCTGCACCGGGCACCGCTGCCGCTGGCCGCGAGCGCACCGAACGCAGGCCGGACCGCAGCCTTGAGCGCCGGCCGGCGCGCCGCCCCGAACGCAAGACCGATGAACGCCCTGCCCCGCATGAGCGCGGCGAGCGGCTCGAGCATCGTTCCGAGGCGCGCGCTGCTCCGCGCGAGCGCCTTGGCCGCCGCGCAGATCGCGGGGCTGACCGCAGGGATGAACGGCCTGCCGAGCACCGCACCGCAGAACGCCCCGCCCGCGACGGCGCAGCCCGCCCAGCACCGCATGGCCGCAGCCTCGCTCCCCGCTCCGCACCGGGCGGCGGCAAGCCGGGCTCCAAGCGTTCGGGTACTGGCAAACCGGGTCTTGGCAGGCCGGGTCCTGGCAAACCGCCGCGGGGCCCGCGTCGATGAGCCTGAGGATCATTGCCGGACAATGGCGCGGCCGCCGGCTGGTTGCGCCGGAGGGCGACACCACCCGCCCCACCGCCGATCGCACCCGTGAGACGCTGTTTTCGATGCTGGCAAGCCGGCTCGGCAGTTTCGACGGACTGGCGGCGGCAGACCTGTTTGCCGGATCGGGCGCGCTTGGGCTGGAAGCGCTCTCGCGCGGGGCGGCGAGCTGCCTGTTCGTTGAGCAGCATCCCCCGGCAATCCGCGCCCTGCGCACCAATGTCGCCAACTTGCGCGCGCAGGGGCAATGCGACGTGCGCGCCTGTTCGGTACTGGCGCTGGGCGCAGCCAAGGCGCCACTCGACCTGATCCTGCTCGATCCGCCCTATCGCAGCGGCGCGGGGGTAGTGGCGATCGAGAAGCTGGCCCGGCTCGGCTGGATCGGTCCGGCCAGCTGGATCAGCCTTGAGACTGCAGTAGACGAGGCTCCGCTGATCAAAGGCTTTGCCGTCGAAGCCGAACGGCGCGTCGGCAAGGCCCGCGTCACTCTCTTGCGGATGAACCCGCCGGCCGGTTGACCCTGCCCGCTTATGGGCGCAGCCTTTTGCCCGGGGACGGGGAAGCCCTAGCCCCAACAACAGGGGAGAGGATCCATGGGAGTTTTCGGATATTCGCGCTGCCTTGGCGCAGTGCTGCTGCTGGCGAGCTGCGCCAAAGGCCCGGACGCCACCAAGATTGCCGATGAAATCTCCACAGCGATGGCTGGCACAGTGGCTGCGATCAATGCCCGCGATGCCGAAAAGGCGGTGGCCATCGACAGCGACAATTTTGTCGGAATTTTCCATGACATGGAGAATGTGCGAGGCAAGGCTGCCGATCTGGCGCTAACCAAGCAGCAATTGGGCGATCCCGCGCTGAAATTCGAAGTCGCCAACCCGGAGATCGACGTGTCCGCCAGCGGCGACATGGCCGTCTGGCGCGCGGCCTACACCTACAACTTCACAGATCCGAAGACCAAGTCGCTGGCCACCGAACGTGGCAACTGGATCGCGGTGTTCCGGCGTCAGCCCGACGGGACGATGAAGGCCACGCTCACCGTGATGTCCGACACCCCGTCACCAGCGCCGGCCGCCGCGCCTTCCTGAAATCAGCCGCCGCGCGCATGGGCGCCGCGCGCACCCAATACTCCCGCAAGGGTGATCGCGCCCGCCGCCGTTAAAAACAGGCCGACGTAGGCTGTGCCGCCATGATCGGCCAGCCACTGCGCCGCGAACGGGGCCAGCGCGCCGCCGACAATGCCGCCGAGGTTGAAGGCCAGGCTGATCCCGGTGTAGCGCACCGGCACCGCGAACAGGGTGGGCAGCCACGCGCCGAGCGGACCATAAGTCAGCCCCATCACGAACAGCGCAGCGGAGAGTGTGGCGAAGACCGCGAACAGCGAACCCGAGCCCAGCCCGGATCCGAAGCCCAGCCCGACCAGCGCGGTGAGCGCAGCACCGACCGCCAGCACGAGCCGCGGCGAAGTCTTGTCCGCCCACCAGCCGGCGGCGAGAATGCCGAGTGCAAGGAAGCAATTCGCCGCCAGTTGGACACCAAGAAAGGTCTCGCGCGGATAGTGCAGCGTCTTGGTACCGAACGAGAGCGCAAACGCAGTGGCGAGGTAGAAGATCGCAAAACACGCCACCACCCCGGCGATCCCGGCCAGCACCGCGCCAGGATGATCGGCCAGCAGCCGCCCGAGCGGGACTTTTGGCGGCGGGGCGTGATCGAGCGCCTCGCGGAATGCCGGCGTCTCGCCGATCTTGAGCCGCACCCACAGCCCGACCACCACCAGCAGCGCCGAGGCAAGGAATGGGATGCGCCATCCCCAGCTTACGAAGTCGGCCTCCGACAGCCCCAACCCGAGCAGCAGGAACAGGCCGTTTGCGCACAGAAAGCCCAGCGGCGCGCCGAGCTGCGGGGCCGAACCGAACCGGGCTTCCCAGCCTTTCGGCGCGTTCTCGACCGCGAGCAATGACGCCCCGCCCCATTCACCACCGAGTCCGAAGCCTTGGCCGAAGCGCAGCAGACACAGCAGCGCCGGCGCCATCCAGCCCACCCCCCAGCCTTCGAGAAAGGCATATGTCGGCACGAATGCGATCAGCAGGGTCGATCCGCCCATCAGCAGCAGCGAGGCGACCAGCGTGGCCTTGCGCCCGATCCGATCTCCGAAATGGCCGAAGGCGATCGCCCCTACCGGGCGGGCGAAAAACGCCAGCCCGAAAGTCATGAACGCGGCGAGCTGCTGCGCGGTCTGCGATTGCGCCGGGAAGAACAATGGCCCGATCACCAGCGCTGAGGCGGTGGCGTAAATGTAGAAATCGTAGAACTCGACCGCCGTGCCGATGAGCGAGGCGCCAAGCACGCGGGAATGGGCGCGGATCGGATTGGTGGAGGCGCTGGACATGGCCGCCGGAGTTGCGGAGCAGCCGGCGCGTGTCAACCTTGCGCCGGATTGGTCCGCCTGAAACCCAGTTCGGCCGCAGCACTTTGAAGCGGTGGCAAGCTGGCTGCCACCAACGCCCTTGGCGCTTGCCGCCACACCCGGCGTTCCCTAACTGTTCACTGATGTCTGCACCGATTCTCCTGCCCGATCCGCCGCCCGAGTGGTTGGCGCGGCTCAATCCGCCACAGCGCGAGGCGGTGCTGACGACCGAAGGCCCGGTGCTGATGCTGGCGGGAGCGGGGACCGGCAAAACCGCCGCACTCACCGCACGGCTGGCCTGGCTGGTGCAATCGCGCCGTGCTTGGCCAAGCGAGATCCTCTGCGTCACCTTCACCAACCGCGCCGCGCGCGAAATGCGCGAGCGGGTCGGCCAGCTGATCGGCCCGGCGGTCGAGGGGATGCCGTGGCTAGGCACCTTCCATGCCATCGCGGCGCGAATGCTGCGCCGACACGCCGAACTGGCCGGGGTCCAGCCGAACTACACGATCATCGATACCGACGATCAGCTGCGCCTGTTGAAACAGCTAATCGTGGCCGAAGGGCTTGATGACAAACGTTGGCCAGCGCGCCAACTCGCGGGTCTGATCGATCGGTGGAAGAACCGCGGGCTCAACCCCGGTGATCTTGACGTGCGCGAGAACGAGAGCTGGGCCAATGGCAAGGGCAAGGCGTTCTATGAGCTGTATCAGGCGCGACTGAAGGCACTCAACGCCTGCGATTTCGGCGATCTCTTGCTGCACATGCTCAACATCCTGCGCAGCGAGCGTGAGGTGCTGGAGCAGTACCAGAACCGCTTCAAATACATCATGGTCGACGAATATCAGGACACCAACCAGGTCCAGTATCTGTGGCTGCGCCTGCTGGCGCAGGAACGCCGCAACCTTTGCGTGGTGGGAGACGACGACCAGTCGATCTATTCCTGGCGAGGCGCAGAAGTCGCCAATATCCTACGCTTCGAAAAGGGTTTTCCGGGTGCTAAGGTTATCCGGCTGGAGCAGAATTATCGCTCCACCCCGGATATCCTTGGCGCCGCCTCGGGGCTGATCGATGCCAATTCCCAGCGGCTTGGCAAGACCTTGTGGACCGAGCGCGGCGACGGCGACAAGCTGCGCGTGATCGGGGTGTGGGACGGACCTGAGGAGGCGCGCCGAATCGGCGAGGAGATCGAAAGGCTGGAACGCGAAGGCGCCCCGCTCGACAAGATTGCGATTCTGGTGCGTGCGCAGTTCCAGACCCGCGAGTTCGAGGATCGCTTCATCCAGATCGGGCTGGCCTACCGCATCGTTGGCGGTTTTCGCTTTTATGAGCGCGCCGAAATCCGCGATGCGCTCGCCTATCTACGGCTGATTGCCCAGCCGGCCGACGATCTGGCGTTCGAGCGAATTTACAACACCCCCAAGCGCGGGCTGGGGGACAAGGCGCTGGAGCGGATGCACCGCCACGCCCGGACCACCGGCTTGCCGTTGCTGCGCGCCGCGCTTGAACTGTGCGACACCGCCGATCTACCGGCGCGCTCGCGAAGTACGTTGCTGGCGCTGGTGCGTGATTTTGCGCGGTGGCGCGAAGCATCGGCGTCGTTCAGCCCGGCCGAACTCGCGCGCAACGTGCTGGATGAAAGCGGCTACACCGCCGCGCTGCAGGCCGAGCGGAGCGTAGAAGCGGCTGGCCGGCTGGAGAACCTGACCGAGCTGGTCCGCGCCATGGAAGAGTACGAAACGCTCGGCGATTTCCTCGAGCATGTCAGCCTGGTCATGGACAACGAAGCCGCGAGCGATGTCGAAAAAGTCACGCTGATGACCATGCACGGCGCCAAGGGCCTTGAGTTCGATCAGGTGTTCCTGCCCGGCTGGGAAGAAGGGGTGTTCCCCTCGCAGCGCGCGCTGGACGAGGGCGGTCTCGCCGCGCTGGAGGAAGAACGGCGGCTGGCCTACGTCGCGATCACCCGCGCACGGCGGCGCTGCACGATCATCCACGCGGCCAATCGGCGGATCTATGGTCAGTGGACCAGTTCGATCCCCTCACGGTTCATCGCCGAAATTCCGGCGGCGCACGTGGAGAGTGAGACGACGCTGTCAGGCGGGGCCTCGCTGTGGCGAGCGCAGTGGTCGGAACGGGACGATCCCTTTGCCCATGTGGCGGCGCAGCAACCGGCGCGGATTACCACGCGCGGGCCAGGCTGGCAGCGCGCGGCGGCACAGCCTTACGATGCCACCCCGCGCCGCATTCCGGAACCGACGCGCAGCGCCGCCAGTTTTGCCGCCAAGCCGCGCGCCGATCTGGGCGTGGGCGACCGCGTGTTTCACGAGAAGTTCGGCTACGGCACCATTCAGGCGCAGGATGGCAACAAACTGGAAATCGACTTCGAGACCGCCGGACACAAGCGGCTGCTCGACAGTTTCGTCAGGGCTGCGGAGTAGCGGCAGCCTTCGCTTTCGGCGGAGACTGGCCAGTCAGTTCGGCCTTCAGCGTCGGCGGAAAGCGGAACGCTTTGGCGGCGCGGCTGGGGCACAGTTCTTTCAGGTGTTCGTAGCGTTGTCGCAGGTACAGATCGCGTGAAGCAGCATAGGGATCGCCCGATTCCTCGCGAATACGGCGCAGATCTTCGTCCATCGCCACACGAATATCGAGCGTGTCGATCGCTGCGGCCGGCAGCGCATAATAGGGCTTCTTGAGGAACCCGCCAACTGCCAGCGGCAGGAAGGCGCGGCCCATCGTCACCCCGATGACGTCGCGCAGCGTGGTCGGCCCGATCAGCGGCAGGAAGAGGTAAGGTCCGGAGCCGATCCCCCAACAGGCGAAAGTATCCTCGAACCCGTTGGCCTTGTGCGGCAGATCGAACGGCTTACGTCGGGCAACATCAAATACTCCGCCCACGCCAACGCTTGAATTGACAGCGAAGCGACCAAGAGTGCGTAGCGCCTTGCCGGGTTTGAGCTGGAGCAGGAAGTTCAGGAAAACCACCGGCTCGCGCAAATTGACGATGAAGTTATGGAGTCCGTCGCGGACCGGT
>CANGQZ010000067.1 GCA_947455865.1 Sphingomonadaceae bacterium | reverse complement strand
GGTCTTGGCACCATTACCCTTGCCACGCTGTATGAGGCCAAGTCCCATTATGCGCGGTAAGCCCAGCCCCACCCCGACGGTCCCGGTGCGCGTGGTCGTCATTACGCTCGACAACCATCTGTCCGGCGCGTTTGAACGGGCGCAGGCACGGTTTGACCGGGCCGGGAGCGGGGTTTCGATCGGCTTTCACGCCGCCGCCGACTGGGAGGAAAAAGCCGGTTCGCTGCAGGCGGCGCATGACGATATCGCCCGGGCCGACATCATCCTGTGCACGATGCTGTTCCTTGAAGATCACATCCGCGCGGTGCTGCCCGCACTGACCGAGCGGCGCGAACAGTGCGATGCGATCGTCGGGCTGATGTCGGCGGGCGAAATCGTCAAGCTCACCCGGATGGGCGATTACCGGATGGACAAGCCGGTGACCGGCCCGCTGGCTCTGCTCAAGAAGTTGCGCGGATCGGGCAAGCCGGGGACCAATTCGGGCGCGGGGCAAATGAAGATGCTGCGCCGCCTGCCGAAGATCCTGCGCTTCATTCCGGGCACCGCGCAGGATGTGCGCGCCTACTTCCTGACGCTGCAATACTGGCTGGCGGGCAGCGAGGACAATGTCGTCGACATGATCCGCGCGCTGATCGACCGTTATGCCGCCGGTGAGCGGGCCGAAATGCGCGGCGCGATGAAGGCGGCGGCACCGCGCGAATACCCGGAAGTGGGTGTCTATCATCCGGCGATGAAAGAGCGCATTTCGGCACGACTGGCCGATCTGCCGCCCGCCGCCGGCACGCGCGGCACGGTGGGCGTGCTGATGCTGCGCTCCTACGTCCTCGCCAAGGACGCCGCGCACTATGACGGCGTGATCGCCGCGCTGGAAGCGCGCGGGCTCACCGTGATCCCGGCCTTCGCCGGTGGGCTCGACGGTCGCCCGGCGATTGAGCAGCTGTTCATGATCGACGGCAAGCCGACCGTGGACGCCGTGGTAAACCTCACCGGGTTCAGCCTGGTCGGCGGCCCCGCCTATAATGATACCGCCGCCGCCGAGGCGATCCTGAGCCGGCTCGACCGGCCCTACATCGCCGCCCATCCGGTGGAATTCCAGACGCTGCAGGCGTGGGGCGCCAATCGCCAGGGCCTGTTGCCGCTGGAAGCGACGATGATGGTCGCGATCCCCGAACTGGACGGCGGCACCCAGCCGATGGTGTTCGGCGGCCGTTCGGACGGCAGCGGAGCGCCCTGCACTGGCTGCCAGAACGGCTGCACGTTCGCCGCGACCGGCGCAGTCCGCCAGATGGAAAGCTGCCCCGAACGCGCCGCGATGTTGGCGAGCCGGGTGCTGAAGATGATCGAGCTGCGCCGCGCGGCGGAAGCGGAGCGGCGCGTGGCGATCGTGCTGTTCAACTTCCCGCCCAACGCCGGCGCGGCCGGCACTGCGCAGTTCCTCGCGGTGTTCGAATCGCTGCACGCCACGCTGACGCGGCTTGCGGCTGAGGGATACGACGTGGAGGTTCCAGCCAGCGTCGATGCGCTGCGCGAGAGCATTCTGGGCGGCAACGCCGCGCGCTTCGGCACCGAGGCCAACGTCCACGCCCGGGTCAGCGCCGAAACCATCGTGGCCCGTGAAACCTGGCTGAACGAGATCGAGGCCAGCTGGGGCCCGGCGCCGGGCAAGCTTCAGTCCGATGGCAGTTCGGTGCAGGTCCTGGGCGCGCAGTTCGGCAAGGTATTCATCGGCCTGCAGCCCGCGATCGGGATCGAGGGCGATCCGATGCGGCTGCTGTTCGAGGGCCGGTTTGCCCCGACCCACGCGTTCGCCGCGTTCTACCGTTGGCTGAAGGAAGATTTCCGCGCCCATGCGGTGCTGCATTTCGGCACCCACGGCAGCCTGGAATTCATGCCCGGCAAGCAGACCGGACTGACCGCCGAGTGCTGGCCGGACCGGATGATCGGCGATCTGCCCAACATTTATCTCTATGCCGCCAGCAACCCTTCCGAAGGCATACTGGCCAAGCGCCGTTCGGGGGCGACGCTGGTCAGCTATCTGACCCCTGCGCTGACCAATTCGGGCGTGTACAGGGGGCTGGCCGAACTCAAGGCCTCGGTCGACCGCTGGCGCACGACTGCCCCGGAAGACGATCAGGCCGCGATGCTGGCCGAACTCATCGCCGATCAGGCCGCCACGCTCGATCTGGACGGCAGCGACATTCCCGCGCTGGCCGCCCGGCTTTACGAGATCGAGCGCGAGCTGATCCCGCAGGGGCTGCACGTGGCCGGGCTCGCCGCGACGCGCGAGGAGCGGATCGACATGATCCTCGCCTCGGCCGCCGGACGCGACCAGCCGCTGACGCGTGAAACCGCGACCGCGCTCGTCGATGGCAGGCTGAAGGCCGATACCCCGCTGCTGAAGGACATGGCCGCGCTTGACCGGGCGCTGGCGTGCAATCACGAGCTTGACGGGATCGTTCGTGCACTGAGCGGGCGCTATATCCAGCCCGTCACCGGCGGAGATCTGTTGCGTACGCCGGAAATCCTGCCGACCGGGCGAAACATCCACGGGTTCGATCCGTTCCGCCTGCCATCGGCGTTCGCGGTGAAGGACGGCGCAGAACAGGCCCGCCGCCTGCTTGATCGCAGCATCGCCGATGCCGGCCATCTGCCCGAGACCATCGCGATGGTGCTGTGGGGCACCGACAATCTCAAGAGCGAAGGCGCCCAGATCGCGCAGGCGCTCGCGCTGATCGGAGCGCGGCCACGGTTTGACAGCTACAACCGGCTGGCCGGTGCCGAACTGATCCCGCTGGCCGAACTGGGGCGGCCGCGGATCGACGTGATCGTGACGCTGTCGGGCGTGTTCCGCGATCTGCTGCCGCTGCAGACCCGGATGCTGGCCGAAGCCGCGCTGCTCGCCGCCGAGGCCGACGAGCCGGCGGAGCTGAACTTCGTGCGCCGCCACACGCTGGCGCATCAGAGCGCGCTGGGCTGCGATTTCACCACGGCATCGCTGCGGGTGTTTTCCAACGAACAGGGTGCCTATGGCGCCAATGTCAACCTGATGATCGACACCGGCGTGTGGACCGATCCCGACGAACTGGCCGACAGCTTCGAGCGCCAGAAGGGCTTTGCCTACGGCGTCAAGGGAGAGCCGGTGCGGCAGGCGGCGGTGCTGGCCTCGGCGCTCAAGACGGTCGACTGCACGTACCAGAACCTCGAAAGCGTCGAACTCGGGATCACCGCGATCGACCAGTATGTCGATGGCCTGGGCGGGATCAGCCGTGCCGTCAGCCGCGCCAAGGGCGGAGAGACCGCGCCGGTCTACATCGGCGACCAGACCCAGGGTTCGGGCAAAGTCCGCAGCCTGCAGGAACAGGTCGCGCTCGAGACCCGCACCCGCATCCTCAACCCGGTGTGGACCGAAGGGCTGCTGCGCCACGGCTATGAAGGCGTGCGGATGATCGAGGGCCACCTCACCACCACGATGGGCTGGTCTGCCACCACCGGCGAGGTTGATCCGTGGGTCTATCAGCGGATCGGCGAGACTTACGTGCTCGACGCCGCGATGCGCGAGCGGATCGCGGCGCTCAACCCGCGCGCCTCGGCCCGCGTCGCTAACCGCCTGCTCGAGGCGGTGGAACGCAAATACTGGTCACCCGACGAAGCAACGCTCGCAGCGCTCCATGCCGCCAGCGACGAACTCGAGGATCGTCTCGAGGGTGTCGTGGCAGTGGCGGCCTAAAGGAACAAACGACATGGCCCTTCTCGATCCCCCCATCCGCCAGAGCGACGGCGAAGGTTCGGTCCAGGTTCGGCTCGACCCGGCCGATCGCATCGGCACCGCCAAGGTGTTCGCGGTCTACGGCAAGGGCGGGATCGGCAAATCGACCACCTCTTCGAACCTCTCGGCCGCGTTCTCGATGCTCGGCCATCGCGTGCTCCAGATCGGGTGCGACCCCAAACACGATTCGACCTTCACGCTCACCAAGAAGCTGATGCCGACGGTGATCGACGTTCTCGAGACGGTCGAGTTTCACGCCGAGGAACTGCGCCCCGAGGACTATATGTTCGAAGGGTTCAACGGAGTGATGTGCGTCGAGGCAGGCGGACCGCCGGCGGGCACTGGCTGCGGCGGCTATGTGGTGGGCCAGACGGTGAAGCTGCTCAAGCAGCACCACCTGCTGGAAGATACCGACGTGGTGATCTTCGACGTGCTGGGCGATGTGGTGTGCGGCGGCTTTGCCGCGCCGCTGCAGCATGCCGAACGCGCGATTGTGGTGGCCGCCAACGATTTCGACAGCATCTTCGCGATGAACCGGATTGTCGCCGCCATCAACGCCAAGTCGCGCAATTACGACGTCCGGCTGGCCGGCGTGGTCGCCAACCGATCGGCCGCAACCGACGAGATCGACCGCTTCAACGCCGCCATCGGGCTCAAGCGGCTGGCACATTTCAAGGATCTCGATGCGATCCGCCGCTCGCGCTTGAAAAAGTGCACGCTGTTCGAAATGCCCGACAGCCCCGAAGTGATGGCCGCGCGCGAGGAATATCTCAACCTGGCGCGGATGCTGTGGGCCGGCACCGATCCGCTGGAGGCCACCGCGATGAAAGACCGCGATATCTTCGATTTTCTGGGGTTTGAGTAATGGCTTCGCACGCGCCTTCGGGGTTTGACGCCCCCTCCTCCCGCTTCGACGCCCAGCGCGAGCGCCTGTCGGCCTATTTCGACGGCACTGCGCGCAAGGCCTGGATCGAGCTCACGTCCGACGTCAAAGTCAGCGGCATCCGCGCCACGGTGCGCGCCGGGCGCGATGCGATGCGCGAGTTGCTGCTCGACTGGCTGCCGCATGATCTGCGCCGCACCCGCCTGCTCGATGCCGGCTGCGGCACCGGGGCGCTGAGCGTACTGGCAGCGCGGCGGGGCGCTGAAGTCGTTGCGGTCGACGTGGCCGCCGGACTGGTGGCCATCGCGCAGGAGCGCCAGCCTTCGTTTCTGGGCCATGGCCGGATCGACTGGCGGGTGGGCGACATGCTCGATCCCGCACACGGCCAGTTTGTCCATGTAGTGGCGATGGATTCGCTAATCCATTACCGGCCCGAGGATATCGTCGCGACGGTTACCGCGTTCGCGGCCCGCTGCGAGCGTTCGATGGTGTTCACCTTCGCCCCGGCCACGCCGATGCTGCGGGCGATGCATGCGGCGGGCAAGCTGTTCCCGCGAAGCGACCGCGCTCCGGCGATCGTGCCGGTGGCCGAGCCACAGCTGGTCAGCAAATTGCACGCCGCGCTGCCCGAATGGCGCGTGGCCCGGCGCGAACGGGTGGGCAGCGGGTTCTACATCTCCCACGCGCTTGAGCTGGTGCGCCGCTGACAATGGCCAGCGTTCCCGCCTTTGCCAAAGGACCTTCGCGCCTAGCGGCGCGGTGGACCCGCGTGGCGGTGACGTGGCTGCCGTTTGCCGATGCTGCCAGCGCCGAACTGCCGTTGTCGCGGTTGCTGCGGCTGGCACTGTTTCAAGTGAGCGTGGGAATGGCGACGGTGCTGCTCAACGGCACGCTCAACCGGGTAATGATCGTCGAGCTACACACCCCGGCGTGGCTGGTTTCGGCGCTGATCGCAGTGCCGCTGCTGTTCGCGCCGCTGCGCGCGGTGATCGGTCACAAATCCGATACGCACCGCTCGGCGCTGGGCTGGCGGCGCGTACCCTATATCTGGTTCGGCACACTGATGCAGTGGGGCGGGCTGGCGATCATGCCGTTTGCGCTGCTGCTGATGAGCCATCCGGAAACCTTTTATGGCGGACTGGCTGGTGGGGCGCTGGCGTTTCTGCTGACCGGCGCCGGGCTTCACGTAACGCAGACCGCCGGGCTGGCGCTTGCCACTGATCTGGCGCGGCCCGACAAGCGCCCACGCGCGGTGGCGCTGCTCTATGTGATGTTGCTGGTCGGGATGATGGTTTCGGCCTTCGTGATCGGCGGCTTGCTGAACAACTTCACGCCGACCCGGCTGGTACAGGTCATTCAGGGCGCAGCGCTGCTGACCGCAGTGCTCAACATTTGTGCGCTGTGGAAGCAGGAAGGCCGCAACCCTGCGGCAACCGCTCCGGATCGCGAGACCCCGGCGTTTTCCGAAGTGTGGCGCGGCTTCGTGGCCGAACCGCACACCGTGCGGCTGCTGGTTGCGATCGGTTTGGGCGCAGCCGCTTTTGCGATGCAGGATGCGCTGCTCGAACCTTACGGCGCTGAAGTGCTTGGCCTTTCGGTCGGGGCGACGACCACGCTGACCGGGGCCTGGGCCTTCGGAGCGATCGCCGGCTTTTCACTTTCGACGCGGGTGCTGGAGCGCGGCTTCGATCCGCTACGGCTGGCCGGATTCGGGCTGGTGGCCGGAGTGGCTGCGTTCATGATGGTACTGCTGGCCGCACCGCTGGGCGCACCGCTGCTGCTGGCGGCGGGGGCCGCGTCGATCGGTTTCGGGGTAGGACTGTTTTCGGTCGGCACGCTGATCGCGGCGATGGGGCTGGCGCAGCGGGTCGATTCGGGCGTGGCTCTGGGCGCGTGGGGAGCGGTGCAGGCATCAGCGGCCGGGCTCGCGCTCGCGCTGGGCGGGATCATCCGCGACACTGCGGCCTTGCTCAACGGAACTGCGGCCGGCCGCGCAACCGGTTATGCATCGGTTTATAGCCTTGAAATTATTATGATGTTTGCGGCGCTAGCGGTGCTGGGCCCGCTGGCGGGACAAAGAATCGGCATCGGCTCCGGGCTCCCCGGCGGGAAGATGGCGCTGAGTGAATTTCCAACATGAGCATTCCCAAGACGACTGGACGGGAAAGGATCGGACAATGAAACACGGCTATCTGGTAGGCACGATCGATGTGGCGTTGCTGGCATTTCTGGCATTCGTCCTGTTTTTCATTGTGCTGGTGTTCTGGCTGCGGCGCGAGGACCGGCGCGAAGGCTATCCGCTTGAGGACGAATTGACCGGGCGGCTCGAAAGCATCGGTGGCCCGATGCTGACCGCGACGGCAAAGCGCTTCATCCTGCCCTTCGGGCGCGGCACAGTGACGGCTCCGACGGCGCCGAATGTCGGGCGCGAACCGGTCGATATCGCTGCCAAGCGCTTCGAGAACTTCGCCGGCGCACCTTATGTGCCCACCGGCAACCCACTGGCCGACGGGGTCGGCCCAGGCGCTTATGCGCAGCGCGCGAAGTGGCCCGATCAGGACGCGCACGGCCGCAACCGGATCGTGCCGCTGGCGAGCGCAGAAGGCATTTCGGTCTATAGCGGAAACGTCGATCCGCGCGGCCTGAAGGTGATCGGGGCCGACGGCAAAGTGGCGGGGACGGTGAGCGAGTTGTGGGTCGACCGCGCCGAACACATCATCCGCTATCTCGAAGTTGCCACCAACGGCGGCCGCAGCGTGCTGGCGCCGATGGCGATGGCCTCGATCGGCCGGGGCAGTGTTTCGATCGATGCGATCAATGCCGCGGATTTCGAGGGCGTGCCTGCGTTGGGCACAGCCGGTGAAATCACCCGCTACGAGGAAGAGCGCATCGTCGGTTACTTCGGTGGCGGCTACCTCTACGCCAACACCGACCGGCAGGAGCCGTGGCTGTGAGCGAGTACGACTTCGAGCCGATCCGCGGCTTGCCGGGCAACCTGCCGCAGGGCGAGCACATCCTGTGGCAGGGCGCGCCCGACGCGTGGGCGTTTGCCCGCAGCGCGCTCTACACACGGTGGACTGCCGGGTACTTCGCTGTGCTGACCGGCTTGGCGCTCGTGCGCGGCACACTGGCCGGCGTCTTGCTCACGGCGGCGGCTGGAGCCGCGGTGTTTGCACTGTCGCTCGCCTGTGCGTTTCTGGTGGCACGGACCACGGTCTACACCGTGACCAACCGCCGCGTGGTCCTGCGTATCGGCGTGGCCCTGAGCAAGTGCATCAACCTGCCACTGGCCCAGCTTGGCTCGGCAGATCTGCGCGATCACGGCGGGGGCTTTGGTGATATCGCGCTGGTGCCGGTTACGCGCAGCGGCATCGGGTATGCCATGCTTTGGCCGCACGCCCGCCCGATGCGCCTGAGCGCGCCGCAGCCGATGCTGCGCGCCATTCCGGATGCAGCCGAGGTGGCGGCGGTGCTGGCGCGCGCCTGTGCCGCGATCGTGCCGCTGCAGACGCGCAGCGTTGCATCAGCCGAAACTGTTCCGCAGCCGCTGCGCGGCCCGCTGGAGGCAGCGGCATGAGCGCGGCACACAGCCACGATCCGACGATCCCGCCGTTTGCGGTGGCCGCAGCGGGCGTGCTGCTGGCGACCACGATGGCAATGACCGGGCTGGTCCGGGCCGGTGTGCTGGACCGCGAAGCAGTGCCTGCCGCCGCGCGCCAAGCCGCCAACGTCGCGGCGGTGGAGACCCGCGAGTTGGTTTTCGCCGATCGCGGCGACGGCGCGGTGGTGGTGCGCAATGCGGCTACTGGCGCGACCGTGGAAGTGCTGATCGACGGCATTCCCGGCAACGGTTTCGTACGCGGAGTGATGCGCGGCATGGCGCGCGAGCGGCGCAGCCGCGGCATCGGCATGGCCCCGCCGTTCGAGCTGACGCTGTGGCGCAACGATACCCTGACGCTGACCGACAAGAGCACCGGGCGTGCCATCGAACTCGGCTCGTTCGGGGCCGATAACCGCGCCGCGTTCGCCGCGCTGCTGAAGGACCACGGCGCATGATCGCCCCGGCCCGCTTCGACACCCCTTGCAGGATCGAGGTGGAGCAGACCGCCGAGCAGTTCCACGCGCATGTGCAGCTGGCTGGCGATATCCAGCTGCAGCCAGGAGACCGGGTGCAAGTACACGGCGCGCCGATCGCAATCGGGTTTGGCCAGAGCGCGGTGTTCGAACGGACCGCCACGGTCACTCGCGCCGGACGGTTGGCACGCATGTGCGTCCGCCTCGCATCCTATTTTGATCTGTCAGAACTTTACGAAGTCAGCTTTACCCCAGGGAGACCGTCATGAACGCTCCAACAACTTTTGATCGCGCGCCCGGAGCCGCCGATGCGCTGGCCCCCAATGCACTCGCCGGCGATACGCTGACCAAAACCGACACCATGGCCATGGCCCGCGCCGACACGGTGCTGAGTCCACGCTTCTACACCACCGACTTCGCCAAGCTCGACGCGATTGACGTCAGTCCGGTGCGACGCGAGTGGGATGCGCTGATGGCCGAAATGCAGGCCGATCCCAACCGCCAGCACTTCCGCCGCACGGAAAGCTTTGCCGGAATCATCGAAGCGCTCGATCCGGCGCTGCGGGTCGAGTTCACCGATTTTCTCGTCAGCTCGCTGACGTCGGAATTTTCCGGCTGCGTGCTGTATTCGGAAATTGCCCGGCGCACCCGCAACCCCGACGTCAAGCTGCTGTTCAAGCTGCTGGCCCGCGATGAAAGCCGCCATGCCGGGTTCATCAACGAGGTGCTCAAGGATGCCGGGATCGGGGTCGACCTAGGCTTCCTGACGCGCTCCAAGAAGTACACGTATTTCCGTCCGAAATTCATCTTTTACGCGGTCTATCTCTCAGAGAAGATCGGCTATGCGCGCTACATCGCGATCTTCCGCCAGTTGGCCGCCCATCCCGAACGGCGCTTCCATCCGATTTTCAGCTGGTTCGAGCAGTGGTGCAACGACGAGTTCCGCCACGGCGAGGCATTCGCGCTGCTGCTGCGCGCCGATCCGGCCCTGCTGCGCGGGGCCAACCGGCTGTGGATCCGATTCTTCCTGCTTTCGGTCTACGCCACGATGTATCTGCGCGATCATGCGCGGCCGGAATTTCACGCCGCGCTGGGGCTGGATCCGACCGACTACGATTACCGGGTGTTCTCGATCTGCTCGCAGATCAGCCGGCAGGTGTTCCCGGTCGAGCTCGATACTGACTGTCCGGCATTCCGCCGGCGGATGGACGATCTGCTTGCCGCCAACGGTCAGATTGAGGCTGGCCGCGCGCGCGGCGGGGTGATCGGCCTGGCCCAGCGGCTGGTCGGCATAGCCAGGGCCGGACTTGCGTTCGCCCGGATGTATTTGCACCGGACAAAGCCAAACGCGCTGCCCGAGAGCGTGCGGATGCAGCCCTCGTGGTAAGCTTGGCCGGTCATTGGGTGCCGATGCTGGTCACGCTGCTGGTGTGGTTCTTCGCCACCGGCCTGATCGCGTGGCTCGACAACCGTGACCGGACGACTTTCCCGCGCAGCCTGGTTATCGCCGGGGCGGCCGGAATCGCTGGACTTCTGACAGTTATCGCCGGATCAGCGCTGGCGACGAGCGCCGGGGCCTACCTTGGTTTCGTCGGCGCGCTGATGGTGTGGTCATGGCATGAGGCGAGTTTCCTGATGGGCGCCGTCGCCGGCCCGCGGCGCGAGCCGAGTCGGCCTTCGGCTGCAGGCTGGGACCGGTTCGTCGACGCCGGATCAACCTTGATCTACCACGAGATCGCACTGGCATTGACCGCGCTGATGCTGCTTTCGCTGAGCTGGAACGCGCCGAATCCGACCGGGGCTTTGGTGTTCCTGCTGCTGTTCGCGCTGCGCCTGTGCAGCAAGCTGGCACTTTATGCCGGCGTGCCCAATCAGGTGGGCGAGATGCTGCCGCCGCACCTTGACTATCTGCGCAGCTATTTCGGGCCACAGCGCTTTTCGGCGATGTTTGCCTGCGCGCTGGCCGGCACTTGTGCACTGGCGGTGCAGCTTGGCGCAAATGCGCTGGCCGCGCCGGCCGGCAGCGCTGCCGCAGTCAGCGCCAGCCTGCTGTTCGCGCTCGCGGCGCTGGGCGCCATCGAACATCTGTTTCTCGCCTTGCCGTTTCGTGACGGCGCACTGTGGGGGTGGGCCTTGCCCGCGCGCACCAACCGGATAAACGCTTGAATATTGGGAAGGGGATTTGCGGTCATGGATTATGAGGCTTTCTTCACGCGGGAGCTCGACGCAATCAGGGGCGAAGGACGCTACCGTGTGTTTGCCGAGCTTGAGCGCCACCGCGGCTCATTCCCGCAGGCCACCCGCCATGTCGATGGCGAGACCCAGCAGGTTACCGTGTGGTGTTCGAACGATTACCTCGGCATGGGCCAGCACCCGGCGGTGATCGAGGCGATGCACCGCGTAATTGACGAATGCGGTGCCGGTGCGGGCGGGACCCGCAACATCTCGGGCACCAATCGCCACCACGCGCTGCTTGAAGCCGAACTGGCCGATCTTCACGCCAAGGAATCGGCGCTGCTGTTCACCTCGGGCTATGTCTCGAACTGGGCGGCGCTGGGCACGCTGGCGGCGCGGCTGCCTGATTGCGTGGTGTTCTCGGACGCGGGCAACCATGCCTCGATGATCGAGGGCATCCGCCACAGCCGGGCCGAGCGGGTGATCTGGAACCACAACGACTGGCGCGATCTGGACCGCAAGCTCGCCGCCGTTGCCCCGGGCCGGAGCAAGCTGGTGGCGTTTGAGAGCGTTTACTCGATGGACGGCGATATCGCGCCGATCCGCGAGATCATCGAGGTTTGCGAGGCGCATGGTGCGCTATCGTACATTGATGAAGTACATGCGGTAGGCCTGTATGGTCCGCGCGGGGGCGGGGTGGCCGAGCGCGAAGGACTCATGGACCGGATCGACGTGATCGAGGGGACACTGGGCAAGGCGTTCGGGGTGATGGGGGGCTATATCGCCGCATCGACCGCGCTGTGCGACTTTGTCCGCAGCTTTGCTTCGGGCTTCATCTTCACCACCGCGCTGCCGCCGGCGCTGGCGGCGGGGGCGTGCGCAAGCCTGCAGCACCTGAAGGCCAGCACCGCCGAGCGCGAGCGGCATCAGGACCGGGTGAAGCAGGTCCGCCGCCGGCTCAATGCGCTGGGCATTCCGCACCTCGATAACCCGAGCCACATTATCCCGGTGATGGTGGGCGACGCGCGCAAGTGCAAGCGGATCAGCGACTGGCTGCTCGACAACCACGGGATCTATGTCCAGCCGATCAATTACCCGACGGTGCCGCGCGGGACCGAGCGGCTGCGGATCACCCCTTCGCCGGTGCACAGCGACGGCGACATCGACCGGCTGCTCAAGGCGCTCAGCGACATCTGGTCGCAGTGTGAACTGGCGCGCAAGCCGATGGCGGCCTGAACCTACCCGGGCACAGAGGCCAAGAAAAAGGCGCCGCCCCTGCAACGGGACGGCGCCTTTTTCGTGTGGCGGTGCGCCGCGAAGATTACTTCGACGCGGTTTCCAGATAGGCGATGACGTCTGCACGGTCCTGCGCC
>CANGQZ010000066.1 GCA_947455865.1 Sphingomonadaceae bacterium | reverse complement strand
GTTGCCGCGCCCGCCCATCCCGCCTTCCAGCAGCACCACCCGCTGCCCGGCGTCGGTAAGATCGGCCAGAACGGTCTCGCGGTCCGCGTCGTCGGCGATCACCTGGGTGCCGATCGGCACGCGGATGACCAGGTCCGCGCCGCCTGCGCCGGTGCGGTTCTTGCCCGAACCGCCACCGCCGCGCGGCGCCTTGAAATGCTGGGTATAGCGGAAATCGATCAGCGTATTGAGCCCGGGCACCGCCTCGAACACGATATCGCCGCCCTTGCCGCCATCACCACCATCGGGGCCGCCGTATTCGACATATTTCTCGCGCCGGAACGCCACCGCCCCGGCCCCGCCGGACCCGGCACGGATGAAGATTTTGGCCTGATCGAGAAAATGCATGGTCGGATATCTAACGCGTTAGGGGGCGGTGTAGCGCAAAGTGCTTCGACAAGCTCGGGCGAAGCATATGGGGATGCGGGCCAGCCGGCGCAAAACCGCGCATTCGGGGCGAACGGCGCGCCTAGCTTCCCGGCAGCGCACCGTCAAGCGTCCGCCCAGCCGCAAGACCCTGAGCTAGCGTCGGCCAATCGTCGTGCTGAGCCGGCCCAGAATGCCAAGGACATAGTTCTGCGTTTCGCGGTTCGCGGGAACCCCGCCCGCCTCCTCGACCCGTCTTGCGCCGGCATTGTACGCCGCCAGCGCTTTCACCAGATCGCCGTCGAAACGGTCGAGCATGCTGCGCAGATACCGCGCGCCACCATAGAGGTTGGCAGCCGGGTCGTGCGGATCAACCCCAAGCTCGCGCGCCGTGCCGGGCATGAGCTGGGTCAGGCCGACCGCACCTTTCGGAGAAACCGCTCCGGCATGCCAGCGACTTTCCTGCCATACCAGCGCCTCCAGCAGAGCCGGATGAAGCCCGGCCTGTGCCGCAGCATCTTCAAGCAGCGGGGAGACGGCTGCATTGTCCGGGGCCTGCACCGCGATCGCTGCCGGAATGACGGGTGCCTGTTGAAGGCGTGCCCTCCGTGCTGCCGCCTGCGGCCGCTTCGCCCCGGTACTGATGCCGATGCCATTTCCATGGCGGACCCGCACGACGCCATCATCAAGGCGATAGACTTGCGCAGCCGCCGGCGTCGTTACCGCCAGCGCCAACAACGCCACACTCCACCGCATCCACGACATTGCAAACCCCTGCCCGCTCCACCCCGCATCTAGCCAAGCAGGATTAACAAGCACCTAGCAGGCGCGCCTCGCCCATCGACAAGCCCTCGATGCGCGCAGCCTGAAGCTTGTGGGGCGACCAGTGTGTTGAGAATTTCGACAGGCCGTGTCGAGCGGGGCTGGCTTAGAGAACCGGCGCCCAGCCACCGTCAGGTCGTTAGCAACGTAAGCGCAGAGCGGTGCCGTTCGCAGCCCGGGATGTGGCAATTTACAGAGCACTGGTGGAGCCGAGGGGGAGCGCCATGAGCAACCGAAAAATGGCGCAAATCCTCGACTTTTCCTTCGTGCTACGGGGCCGCGGGTAACGGCAATGTGTAACACCGTCAACCGCACTTCCATCGTCAAGCGATGGTGCACAACGGCGACGAATATTCATGCCAACCGGGCAAATCGCTATTGGCTACACAAAGGGTGCCCTCCAGCCAACGAAACACCAGCCATCACTGCGTCGATTAGATGGCGGTATTCAGGCGTCAGCGCATATCGCTTTACCGGACGGCGGTGGTCCCTGCGCCCGATCACGACCCGGTGCAGAACACCGACTGCGCGAAGGCCCTCCAATAAGCCTTCCGGCACTTCGTCGTGGCCATTGCGGGATATGCCGCCATCCTCGAACAGCCGGGCCATTACGCTCTCCACGTCAACCTGATGCAAAGCGCAAACCTGTGCGATCAAACCACATAGCCGGGTGAGATCGGCGATCTGCGGGGCTGGTGTCTCGTCGAACATCGCACCTATGTGCGTCCAGTTGGTAGCAGCCAAGAGATTGCGCCGCTCCATTCCTATGATTGCCAGCAATCGGTCTTGCGGCTGGGCGGGGCGACCAAGCTCCGAATAATCGCCTTTCTTCAATCGCCGCACTTCATACCGGAACCTCGAAGGCGATTTGGCATAGATGCCCAACCGGTATCTGTCGTTGAGTGGGAAGCCGATGGACAAGCAATCGTCGCGCCGCTCGACCCAATCGCTCGTTGGCCGGGAATAGCGCCGCACGTCGGCCATGTCGGTTTCGGCCATGTGCGCGAAGGCGGGCTGGGTCGCGGCGGCCCGGAAATAGACCGCGCCGATGGCAATGGCGGCGGCCTGCAAGGTCTCGTGCGCAGTATCCGGGGCGATGGTCTCCATGATGCGCAGGATCGAGAAGGCGTTCTCGTCCATGTCAAGTTCGGCGTGCGCGCCCTGCTCGGCCTGAATGTCGCCGGTCAAGTTCTCGAAGTCCGCCAAGCCATCGGCTGCGGCGACCTGCCCGGCCTCGAAGCGCCGAATGATCTCCAGCACCCGTTCGGAGAAGCGGCCATACTGCGCCGGGTTCTTGTCCACCAGTTCGCGGGTGACGCGGCGAAGCTCGGCGGACTTGCGCACGAAGGCTTCCTGCAACTCGGCCTCGGATTTGTCGTCAGTGGCAAAGTCGTCGGAGAAGTTCGGATCGGTGATGTTGCGCAGCCGGATGGTGGTGGACAGGCCGGTAACATGGACGTGCTCTTCCAGCATGTCCCTGATCTTGCCGCTGTAGCTGCGGTGGTCGAGGCTCTCGTCTTTGGCGATGGCCTGCGTGGCGAGGCGCAGGAACGCCGCCGCCCATTTCACCTCGGCGGTGAAGTCCAGGATGATCGCCACGCCCATGACGTAGTCATCGCTTTCAGCGTTCTCGGGGCCGGTCAAGCAGACGAGCTTATCTTCAAGCTCGGCCTGCCATGATCGCCATGCGGCGTCGCCTTTGGTCCATGTGTCTGGTGCCTCGCCGTCCAATCCGCGCATAACTTCGGCGAAGTAGCCCTGCGCCATCGAAGCGGCCTGATCGCTTCTCAACAACGGCAGGCTGGGGTCGTCTGGCCATCTCGGACGAATGGGGGACCGAGAGTATATGACCCCTCGCGCCTCTAGCTTGTCGGCATGGGTGAAGCGACGGTGCATCTCCTCCCGCACCTCGGGCAGCCTTCTCAACGCATCTTGGTGTGAAGTGGTCCGAAGGCTGATCATGATGCTTTCAGGATCGCCCGGACGCCGCAAGTGCTTAGGCCAGCGTTGCCGATACTGCCAAGACGCGCTGTCGTCCCGACGAACAAGACCTGAAGGTTTTCCCACTTCTGCCATACCCCGTGTGTAACACCGTTGGGTAGCAAGAAGGTTAAAAAACCCTCGGGTTTCTGCGGTTTTGCGGAAACCCGAGGCTTTTCACTGGACTGGTGGAGCCGAGGGGGATCGAACCCCTGACCTCGTCATTGCGAACGACGCGCTCTCCCAGCTGAGCTACGGCCCCGTTCCAGTGCTTGCTGCAGACGTCCGAAAAGGCCGGCCGTCCGCGCGAGCGGCCCCCTTAGCGAAGGACCCGGTGCGATGAAAGCACAAACTTCAGGCCATCCGGGCTTAGCGCTTGGGGCTTTCCGCCGGCCCGTATGTCCCCGCAACCGGCGCCGGTGAGAGCGCCGGGACGGTCACCGTGGTCGGTGCCGGAGCCGGTGCCGCAGTGCCGGAGGCCAAATAGGGAGCATACTGCGCCTCCCAGCTCGCCAGCGCGCCGCGATATTTGTCATAATCGCGGTAGAAGCCCTCATAAATCGTCTCAAGCTGCGGCAGGCTGCGCCCGGCAAAGGCATCGAGTTCGCCCTTTTTCACCGTCTTGATCTGGCTCGCAATCGTCCGCGCCGCGGTGCAGAATTCGATGCGGGTCGGCGGCAGCGCGAAGTAGTTATAGACCTGCGTCATATAAGTTTCGCGCGGGCGCAACCATGCCTCGCCGTATTTGGCCTTGAACTCGCTGTCGATCGCGCGGTTGGCGGCGGTCAGTGCCTTGGCATGGGTTTTCAGCAGGATTTTGTAGCCGGCCAGAATTTCCATGTCGTTGGCACTGAGGCAGTTGAGCGCCGCGACGTTCAGCGCAGAGCGCAAGTGCCAGGTGGTCTGCGCGGCCGACAAATGCGCGTTGATGGTCTGGCGCACCCCGTCGGGGCCGATTGCGGGCACGGCCATGCCGGGAGCGGCACCGCGCGGCGGCGCCGGCTTGGGCGGGATTACCACCACGACCGGCGGCGGCGGCGGGGGTGGGGGCGGCGGCGGCGCCTTGGCGGCACAGCCGGCGAGCAGCGCAGAGGCGCCCAGCGCGGCGAGTGCTCCAGCCTGGAAACGAGTGATGCGGATCATCCCAAACCCTCCCGCGCGCCGTAAGGCCCGGCGCAAAGCCTGCTCCGGACAAGCTTGCGCATTGCTGAAGCGCCGGCTTTATCGCGCCCGGCGCTCAAAGAACAAGGCCCGGAGTGCAGCTTTGCACCCCGGGCCAAGTTTAACCCACTGATTTTACGTTCGGATCAGTTCCGGCTCAGCGGCGATCGCCCATGAACTGGAGCAGGAACTGGAACATGTTGATGAAGTCGAGGTACAGGCTCAGCGCGCCCATCACCACCGCCTTGCCGGCGAAATCGCTACCAGCAACGTACTGGTACTGCTCCTTGAGCCGCTGCGTATCGTACGCGGTCAGGCCCGCGAAGATCAGCACGCCCAGCAGCGAGATCGCCAGACCCAGGCCTTGCGAAGGCCAGATCATGTTGATGATCATCGCCGCCAGCAGGCCCCACACACCCATGATCAGGAACGAACCCATCGCCGACAGGTCCTTCTTGGTGGTGTAACCCACCAGGCTTAGGCCGGCGAAGGCCGCTGCGGTGGCAAAGAACGTCGAGGCGATCGACGGGCCGGTGTAGACGAAGAAGATCGACGACAGCGAAAGGCCCATCGCCACGCTGAAGCCCCAGAACAGCGCCTGGATCGTCGAGGTGCGCATGCGGTTCACGCCGAAGCTCATCGCCATCACGAAGCCCAGAGGGGCCAGCACGATGATCCAGCGCAGGGGCGTTGCGAGCACGGCCTCGGCCGCGCCAGAAATGGCGAAGGTGAGCGCGACGATGCCCGAAAGCAGCACGCCTGAGGCCATATAGTTGTAGATGGACAGCATGTAGCGGCGCAGACCCTGATCGTAGGTCGCGCGGGTCGCGCCGCCGGTCAGGCTCGGGGACGCGCCGAAGCCCGTCCGGGTGGGCTGGGGGTCGTTCCAGTTTGCCATGGTCTTGTCTAAGCTCCTTGCGATCCGGAATGAGATCGGTGCGGCGAATATCGTCTTCGCAGCTTAATGTTTCAAGAACAACCGGCAGTCGAAACTGTCGCAAATTGTAATCGCGTCGTGGACCGTTTCAATCGCGTTGCAACCGCTTGGCTACCGCTGCCGATCGTTCAACTTGCCGTACGCGCCGCCTGCGCAATCGCCACGCTGCGATCGCGCGCGGCGCGCAGGGTATCCTCCATCAGCTGCGCCAGCCGCGCATCAGCGTCGAGCACTTTCAGGCCGGCTTCGGTGGTTCCGCCGGGGCTCGCCACCCGCCGCGCCAGTTCGCCCGGCGGAGCATCTGCCGCAGCCGCCAGCATCGCCGCCCCCTCGACCATACTCAGTGCCAGCCGGTCGGCCTGTTCACGCGGCAGACCCAGCGCCGCCGCGCCCGCCGCCAGTGCATCGATCATCCGATAAACGAACGCAGGTCCCGATCCGGCGAGCGCGGTCACCACATCCATCAAGGCCTCGTCGATCAGCCATTCGGCCTCGCCCAGCGGCGCCAGCAGTGCATCGATCACAGCGCGCCCCACGCTGTCGACCGCGCCGAACAGGCCGATCGGCGCCTTGCCCAAGGCCACCGCCAGATTGGGCATCACCCGCACGATCCCGCCTGCCAGCGGCAGCAGCCGCGCCAGCGTTTCCACGTCGACCCCGGCAAGGAGTGAGAGCACCAGCGTCCCCCGCCCCGCCAGCGGCTCGATCGGCACCACCGCCTCGGCCAGTTGCTGCGGCTTGAAGCCCAGCAGGATCACCTCGAATTTTCCGACTTGCGGTACCTCGCGCAGCAGGGTCACGCCCGCCGGAGCCTCGGTCAGCAGCGGATCAACCACGGTGAACCGCTCGGGCGCGAGCCCGCCTGCCAGCCACCCGGCCAGCATCGACCCACCCATATTGCCGCAACCGATCAGAAGGATATTCACGTGCTCGCTCCGCCTTGCACGCCGCCCGCAGCCGGGAAGGGTTGGGGGTGGGATTGGGGATGGGCTTGCGGCACTGCCGCGTCAAAGTCGATCGTTCAGGCTTCGCCCGCTGCGTCGACCATCGCGCTCGCCAACGCCTCGGCCGGCGACTTGTCGCCCCACAGGATGAACTGGAACGCCGGATAGAACCGGTCGCACTCCTCGATCGCGGCTTCCACCGCGGTCTGCGCCTGTGCCAGGCTCAGCAGCCCGTCGTCGCCCAGCATCAGCGCGTGGCGATAGAGCAGCACCATGCCGTTCGACCAGACGTCGAAGTGGCCCAGCCACATCTGTTCGTTGACCAACGCCAGCACTTCGAACATCGGCACGCGCTTTTCATCGGGTACGCGAATATCGGGCAGGCACAGCAGCTGCAGCACGTGATCCTCGCGCCGCCAGATGCCGCGCACCTGATAGCTCGCCCAGCTGCCCTGCACTTCGCTGGTGATCTCGTCGTCGCCGACGTAATCGTAATCCCAGCCGCGCGCTTCGAACAACGAAGCCAGCATGTCGACCGGAGCGGCGTCTTCTTCGCGTTCCATTTCGTGTTGACCGGTCCTCACGCAGTTGTCTCCCCAGGCGTCGCCGGCTGGATGCTTTGCCCACCCCTGCCGAGACAATCCGGGCGCGAAGATGGCCTGCGCAAAACTCGACAACCCTGTTCAGAAGGTGTGGACAAGGCGGGGAACACTCGGCTCATCGCACCGCGAGCTCGTCAACAACCTGCCCCGCCGGGCTGGTCCACATAAACGCATCAAGGCCGGCCTTCTTGAGCTTGGCCAGAAACGCGTCTGCCGCCGCCTCGGTGGCAAATGGCCCGGTGAGCAGGCGGTTGGTGCGCCCCCAGTCCGAAATCGCGGGCGACTTGCCGCGCATCAGCGCGGGTTCATCCTTGACCAGCCCGCGCCAGGTATAGCCGAGCGCCGCCTTGTCCCGCCCGGTGCCCACCTGCACCCAGATCCGGCTGGGATGCGCCGGCTTGGGCGGCTCGGGCGGCTTGGGCCGCGCTGGCGCGATCTTGCGAATATCGACCGCGCCCGGCGCCGGCGCAGCCGGCCCGGACGGCAAAGCCAGATCACCAAAGGCATCGGCCACGCGCATCGGCCGGGCCGGCGGCTGACGAGGCGGCGCGGCGGTGACCGGGGCCGGCGTCGGCGCAGCAGCGACCGGGGGCGGAGCGTTGACCGGAACCGGCGCGGCGGGGCGCACCGGAGCGGGCGGCGCCAGCCGGGCCAGATCGAACCCCGGTTCGGTCACTGTCGCCGCGCCGGCAGCCGGGACGGCAGCAGGCCGCGCCACCGTTGGCGCAGGGACTGGCGCGGGCGCCGGCGGGTTAGCCGCCGCGATCCGCACTGGGGCCGGCGCAGGAGCAGCAGCCAGGGCAGTCGCCGGAGGGGCCGGCTTGTCGGGCTGAACCAGCACGACCAGCGCCGGGGCGGCGCCAATCTGGCGGCCGGGCATCGGTTCGGGCGGAGCGGACCTTGGCGCAACCGGCGCAGCGGCCAGCGCCGCCGGCTTGGGCGGGGCGTAAAGCGCCACCCGCGGATCATCGTGGCCGATCTCGGCGGCCCGGGGAAAGCGTCCGAAGTTCGCCGCCGCGGCCTGCTGCGCGGGGGTCAACCGCGGCATATAGCGCAAATAGGGCGCAATACCGTTGGCAAGATCGGCGGGCATCGTCTGGTTGGCAATCGCCACCGCCTCTTCGCCCTTGCCCAGAATGCCCAGCGCAAACGCGCGCGCGCGCCAAGCCGCCTTGTCCTCACGCTGCAGTAACGGCGAGAGCGTGGCCTCCATCCCGGCGCGGTCGCCCGCGATCGACTGGCTCAGCGCCAGCCGGCGCAGCGTCTCGTCGCTTGGTCCGGCTGCCAGTGCCTGACGGTAGAATTTCTGCGCGGTGGCGTTGTCGCCGACCAGATCATAGGCCAGCCCGCGATCGGCCGCGAGCATCGGATCGACCGCGCCGGCCTTCTCGGCCTCGGCGAACAACGGAATCGCATCGTAGGGGTTCTCGCTGCGCACCAGCGCTCCGGCCAGCCCGGCCTTGACCCGCATGTTGTTGGGTGAAAGCTGGTCGGCCCGCGCGAAGAACCCGATCGCGGCCTCGACATCGCCCATCATCAGCGCGGCATTGCCGGCATCGATCAGCGCACCCAGATCGCGCGGATCGCGCCCCAGCCGGGCCAGCGCCGCGTTAAGCATCTGGCTGGCCCCGCCCGGCAGTGACTGAACCACCGCCTGCGCCTGCACCGGCTGTGCTGCTGGCCCCAGTCCGCACAGGGCCGCGCCGAACAGCGCCGTTCCCAGCATCAGCGCCGCTGCCGCCTGCCCCTTGCCTCCACGCGCCATCGCCACATCTATCCTGTCAGACCGCCAACTCGCGCGGTTGCGCCGGGGGACATTAACCACGACCGAACAGCGGCGCCAGCACCGCCGAACGCCTGCCCGGCGGCATCGCCGCGCTTACTGGTTGTTCTGCCGCCCCAGGAAGCGCGGGATGGAGATCGCGGCCCCGTCGCCGCCCTCATCCTCGTCTGCATCGCCGTCGGCCTCATCCCGCAGAGTCCGTCCGCCGCCGCGCGAGAGACTGGCCATGCGCTCGAACAGCGTGCTGCCTCCGCCCGAAAGACGCGGCATCCGCTCGTCCTCGGGCTCGGGCTGAACCAGCGAGCGCCGCCGACCAGGCATTGCCGCGCCAACCGGCTGATCCTCGGCCGCCAGCCGGCTCGCATCGAGCAGCAACTCATCCGCCGCCGGCTCGTTGCCTTCCGGCTCTGCCGCGTCGGCAGCAGCAGCGGCCGCCGCTGCCGCCACTTGCGAGGGCGCAAGTGCCGACGGCGCAGGCTCGTCTTCGGCCACCGTCTCAAGCTGCAGTTCGAACGGCTCGGCTTCGGCGCCGTCCGTCGGCTCGGGCACCAGCGCAACCTGCTCTTCCGCCGGCTCCGCAAACGGGCTCGGCGCCAGCTCGGGCGCGGCAATCGGCGCGATCGGTGCCGGCTCTGCCGCTGCCTCTGGCTCGCTGCGCACCCCGCCCGGGCGGACCAGCCCGCGCGAGCCGAGCGCGAACCCGCCGCCGCCATTGGCGATCACCGCCTGGTCGGCAGTCTGCTCGATCCCGGTCGCCACCACTGAAACGCGAATCTTGCCCTGGAGATCGGGGTTGAACGCCGAACCCCAGATGATGTTGGCATTGGGATCGACCAGATCACGGATGTGATTGGCAGCCTCGTCCACTTCGAGCAGCTTCATGTCGTCGCCGCCGATGATCGAGATGATCACCCCCTTGGCGCCCTGCATCGAAACCCCGTCGAGCAGCGGGTTCGAGATCGCCCGCTCAGCCGCTTCGAGCGCGCGGTTTTCGCCCGAGCTTTCGCCGGTGCCCATCATCGCCTTGCCCATCTCGCCCATCACCGAGCGGACGTCGGCGAAGTCGAGATTGATCAGGCCCGGCATGACCATCAGGTCGGTGATCGAACGCACGCCCTGCTGGAGTACCTCGTCGGCCAGCTGGAACGCCTCCTTGAAGGTCGTCTCCGCCTTGGCGACGAGAAACAGGTTCTGGTTGGGAATGACGATCAGGGTATCGACGTGCTTCTGCAGCTCCTCGATCCCCGCTTCGGCCGAACGCATCCGCCGGGTGCCTTCGAACAGAAACGGCTTGGTCACCACCCCCACGGTCAGCACCCCACGGTCGCGCGCGGCCTTTGCGATTACTGGCGCAGCGCCGGTGCCGGTGCCCCCGCCCATCCCCGCGGCGATGAAGCACATGTGCGCCCCTTCCAGCGCACGGTCGATTTCGGCGATGGTCTCCTCTGCCGCTGCCCGGCCCACTTCGGGGCGCGAACCGGCACCCAGTCCCTGGGTGATGTCCGGCCCGAGCTGGATGCGGTGTTCGGCCACGGCATTGTTCAGCGCCTGCGCATCGGTGTTGGCAACGATGAAGTCGACACCCTCGATCTCGGCGGCGATCATGTTCGCGATGGCATTCCCGCCGGCCCCGCCAACGCCGATCACGGTGATGCGGGGGCGAAGTTCCTCGACAGCCGGGGGTCCGATATTGATGCTCATCTTGCTCTCCAGGCAGGGTCCACCGCAGTGGGCGCTCCAATTAATGACAGATGCACCGTTCGAATCGGCGGACCAAGGGGCTTGTCGGTGTTGTCCACAGTCCAAACTGCTGAACCATTGTAAGTAAATGCCCTAGAAATACTCTTGCAACGCCCGGAAAATCCGCCCGACCAGCCCCATCCCGGCAAAGCGCCGCACCGGTTGATAACTGGGGCCGATTGCGCGGATATCGACCGGATCGGCGGCGGCGTAGAGCACCAGCCCGGCCAGTGTCGTGAAACCCGGCTTGGCATGCGGTTCGGGCAGCCCCCGCAGCAGCGGCGGACGGCCAATCCGCACCGGCTTGCCCAGCGCCGATTGGGCATAGTCGGCCAGCCCGACCAGTTCCGCACCGCCGCCGGTAAACACCACCTGCTGGCCGCGCTGCCCGATAAAGCCCAGCGCTTTGAGCGCCTTGTTCACCTCTTCCATAACCCGGCCCAGCTGCCCGGTGATCACCGAAACCAGTTCGGCGCGGGGAATGCGGTTGGCCGCATCGGCATGGCGCGCGATCGGGCCGGTGCTTTCCTCGCCCGGCCCGTTGACCGGGATCAATTCGCGGTGATCGGCCGGGCTTGCCAGCGCCGAGCCGTTGACGCACTTGAGCCGCTCGGCCTGAAATCGACGAATGCCGAATGCCGATGCCACCGCGTCGGTGATGTCGCCCGAACCCAGCGGGATCGAGGTCAAACCCAGCAGCATTCCCCCGGCATAGACGGAAACGTTGGTCACTTCCGCGCCGAACTCAACCAGCGCCACCCCCAGATCGCGCTCCTCGGCGGTCAGGCAGGCGTGCCCTGCCGCCACCGGCGAGCCGACCACAGCTTCCACATCGAGGTGCGCATTCTGCACCGCTTCGGTGATGTTGCGGATGGGCGCGCCGTCGGCCAGCATCACGTGGATATCCACTCCCAGCCGCTCGGCATGGAGCCCGCGCGGATTGGAAACCCCGTGCGCGCCGTCCAGCGTGTAGTGCGCCGGCTGGGCGTGCAGCACCATCCGCCCGTCGGGCTGGATCACGTCGCGCCCGGCCACCAGCAGGTGCTCGATGTCGTCTTCCTCGATCCGCCGTCCGCCGATCTCGACCTCAACTTGCGCGACCTGGCTGGCAAGCCCGGCCCCGGCAGTGCCGATCCACACCGATTTGACCGTCGTCTGCGCCACCTTGTCCGCGCGCTCGATCGCGTCGCGCACCGCATAAGTCGCCGCCGCCATATCGGTGACATAGCCGCGCTTGACCCCCTGCGCGGCGCGGTGCGCCGAACCAAGCACGATCATCTCGCCGTTGTCGGAAATCCCGGCGATCATCGCCGAAATGCGGAAGGAACCGATGTTGACCGCGCCGAAAACGCGGGCGATGCGCGGCGGAGCCATCAGGTCTTGTCCTCTTTGCCATGGGCGGATTTTGCCGTCGGGGTTTCGGCGGCGGGCTTAGCTCCGGCCTCGGCCGCATCGTCAGACTTTGCCTGCTTCGCCTCCGCCTTCGCCGCCGCCGCAGCAGCAGCCGCTTGCGCCGCGTCGGCTGAACGGCCCGGCACCCGGAAATAGATCCGGTCCGGGGCGCGCATGTCGAACGCCACCGCCTTGCCGCCCAGCAGGCGGTTCACACCGTCGAGCCGGGCAAAGGCCATCAGCGCATTGGTGGCGGGCTTCTCGCCCTCGGGCAGCGCCAGCACCTGGCCGGTGCCGAACTTGAAGTTCCAGCGCCGGTTGCCGACCCATTCGGCCTCGGCCACTTGCGGTTTCAGCGCCGGGGCTGCTTCCAGCAGCGTGCTCAGCGCCGCCACCTGCTGACCGGCGCCGGGTCCGGAAATGATCAGCATGCCTTTCGCGCGCTCGGGCGTCACCGCTTCCAGTTCGTGCCCGTCGGGGTCGATCAGCACCAGCTTGTCGGGCTTGCGCAGCACCGCGTGCGGCTTGCGCTCGACGATATCGACCACCAGCGTATCGGGCAGCTGGCGCGAAACCCGCGCATCTTCCACCCACGAGAGCTGAAGCAGCTGGCTGCGCAGCGC
>CANGQZ010000065.1 GCA_947455865.1 Sphingomonadaceae bacterium | reverse complement strand
TATCCTGCTGAGCTACGGGCGCCCGCTGCCGCCATACTGGCAGGCGCCGAGCTAGGCAATTGGCCGTGTCGCGACGGCGCGCTGTACGCTGCCGCGCGGCCCAATCCCGAGCTAATTCGCCTCGCTCGGGGGCACGACAGGAAACAGGATCGGCGCAACGTCGATCCCTTCTTCCGCCAGTTCGCGCGCTTCAACGGCGGTGGCCTGGCCGTGGATCGGTTCGTGCGAGACTTCGCCGTAATGCATTGCCCGCGCCTTGTCGGCGAACGTCTCGCCCACCCAGCGCGAGGATTTGAGCGCCTCGGCCTGGGCGCTGGCCATTGCCCGAAACAGGGCGGCGGCTTCGGGCGTAAGCACCGGACCGCTGTTGGTGAGTGCCGGCGCTGCCGGCGCGGGCACTTGCGGCTGCGGTGCGGGCGCGGCTTTCGGGAGCGAGGGTTCGGGCAACTGGTTGCCCTTGCGTGCCAGATTGGGGGCCATCAGCGCCTTGGCGACATCGACCGAGCCACACACCGGGCACGCCACCAGCCCGCGTGATTGCTGCTGCGAAAATGCGTCGGAAGAGGCAAACCACCCCTCAAACCGGTGCGCCGCAGGTTGGCATTCAAGGTCGAACACGATCATTGCGAACCTCTAATTGGGAATTTCGCGGCGGTTGGCAAGACTGGGAAGTTGTCGGCGCACTTCGGCAATGCGTCCAAAATCGAGATCGACAAAACCAAGGCCGGTGGCAGCGCCTTCCTCTGCGCCGCCTAAATCAAGCAGCACTTCGCCCCACGGATCGATCGCCAGGCTATGGCCATAGGTCTCGCGCCCGTCTGCGTGGCGGCCGACTTGCGCCGCTGAGAGCACAAATGCGCTGGCCTCCACCGCGCGGGCACGCTGCAACAGATGCCAGTGATCGCGCCCGGTCGGCACCGTAAACGCCGCCGGAATGGCGATCGTGTCGCAGCGCCGCTGGCCCAGCGCTTCGAACAGCGCGGGGAAGCGAATATCATAGCATATCGCCAGCCCCAGCCGGCCCACTGGTGTATCCTCGACCACGCCCAGTGCTTCGCCCGGCGCATAGGCGCTGGATTCGCGCCACGATTCGCCGGTTGCCAGATCGACATCGAACATGTGCAGCTTGTCATAGCGCCCGCGGATTTCACCGGCCGCGTCGATCACGAACGCGCGGTTGGCAAATCTGCCATCGCCGCGGGCCACCGCCAGCGAACCCAGCGCCACCCAGATCCCGGCGCGCACCGCCGCCTCGCGGGTGGCGGCCAGCACCGGGTCGTCTGCTTCTGGCATCACATGAGCGGCCGCCCGTTTGCGCTCACGGTCGATCAGGCCCGACATTTCCGGGGTGAACACCATCGCTGCGCCGTCAGCTGCCGCTTCAGCGATCGCGGCCACGATCATTGCGGCATTGGCTGCGGGATCGATCCCGCTGGTCATCTGCAGCAGCGCGATGCGGGTCATGCGGCGAGCAGTGCATCCAGCTTGCCCGCGCGGTCGAGCGCATGGATATCGTCGCTGCCGCCGCAGGCAACGTCATTGATGAACACTTGTGGCACGGTCCGCGCGCCGGGGGCGCGTTCGGCCATTTCCCGCCGTTTGGCGCTGTCCATCGTCACATCGTATTCGGTGTAGGATACGCCCCTGCCATCCAGCAGCGCTTTGGCGCGCACGCAATATGGGCAGCCCCACTGGGTGTAGATTTCAACTTTGGCCATCATCGTCTTTCGCGCAAGCGGCGTCTCGCCGCAGGTCTTGAAACGCGCTTCGGCTAACATATCTCCACCAGCGTGTCATGCGCCGCACGGGCATGATGCGCCGGAACGCCGTTTGGGTTCCGACTGTCTCAAAAGTTGCTCAACAGAGGATTTTTGCCATGAACCGTTTTGATTTTGCCCCCTATCGCCGCAGCACCGTCGGGTTTGACCGGCTGTTCGATCTGCTCGAAAATGCCTCGCGCGCGAATGGCAGCGATAACTATCCGCCCTTCAATATCGAGCGTCGGAGCGAGGATTCTTACCGGATCACGCTCGCCGTCGCCGGGTTCAAGGCCGCCGATCTCGAAATCGTCGCGCAGCAGAACCTGCTGGTGATCCAAGGCCGCAAGGGCGAAGAACCGCAAGATCAGGGCCGCTATCTCCACGTCGGGATTGCCCAGCGCGGCTTCGAACGCCGCTTCGAACTCGCCGATTTCGTGCGGGTTGAGAACGCCAACCTCGAAGACGGCTTGCTGGTGATCGATCTCGTGCGCGAAGTGCCCGAGGCGATGAAGCCGAAGAAGGTGGCGATTGGCACGCAGCAAACGCTGAGTGTGGTCGAACCGGCGGCGCACAGCGAAGCCGCCTGACCTTTCGACAAATTGCCGAAATCGATTGAAGCTCGGCGTTCGGGGGTGGGTCTGGGATGCCCCACCCCCGCGACGCTTGTGGCGCCGCCAGGTCCCTTCATGATCGTCCGGGTCGCAGAAGACGATCAATCCCGGGACAAGCTCAGTTGTTTGGCTCTCCGCCGGCAGCGAACCCTGAATGGGTGAAGTCACCGATCGGGATGGACCCACAAAGGGGCAGCGCTGGCAGCGATTTTTGATGCAGGCTACGTCAGAACCGGAAGCATTGCTGCGCTCAAATATTGGGATGCCACTTGCCAGTTGCCCAGCAACGCCAAAGCTACGCGCGCACCGCAAAATCTGGCAAGCGGTTTCGAATTATTGATCCGATTTTTACGTTTCGGCCCGTGGCTCCAACCTGCAGCGGTCGGAGCGAGCGTTTAGACCAGCCGGGCTTGGAGCAGTGCGGCGCCGATGAATCCCTTGAACAGGGGGTGCGGATCAAACGGCCGGCTCTTCAGTTCCGGGTGAAACTGCACACCCACGAACCATGGATGATCGGGCCGCTCGACGATTTCGGGCAGCAGTCCATCGGGAGACATGCCCGAAAACACCAGTCCGCCCGCTTCCAGCGCATCGCGGTAACTTGAATTGACTTCATAGCGGTGGCGGTGGCGTTCGCTGATCTCGGTGACGCCATAGATCGCCGCGACGTGGCTGTTGCCGGCCAGCTGCGCCGGATAGGCCCCCAGCCGCATCGTCCCGCCCAGATCTCCGCCTTCGGCGCGGGTCTGCAGGCCCTCGTCGCTCATCCATTCGCTGATAATTCCGACCACCGGCTCGCTCGTCGGGCCGAATTCGGTCGAAGAGGCACCGGCAATGCCTGCGAGATCACGCGCGCCTTCGATGCATGCCATCTGCATCCCGAGGCAAATGCCGAAGAACGGCACCTTGCGCTCGCGCGCAAAGCGGACGCTGGCGATCTTGCCTTCGGTGCCGCGCTCGCCAAACCCGCCGGGGACGAGAATGCCGTGCATCGGCTCCAGTCGTGCGGCGATCTCGGCATCGTCCTGCTCGAACAGCTCGGCGTCGATCCAGCGGATGTTGACCTTGACCCGGTGTGCCAACCCGCCGTGGACCAGCGCTTCGTTGAGCGACTTGTAAGCATCCTGCAGCCCGACATACTTGCCGACCACGCCGATCGTCACTTCGCCCTCGGGCTGCTGGAACCGGGTGACGATATCGGTCCAGCGCGCCAGATCAGGCGCCGGCGAGGTCAGCCCGAAATGGCGCAAGACTTCTGCATCCAGTCCCTCGGCATGATACTGCAGCGGCACTGCATAGATGCTCGAAGCGTCCAGCGCGGGAATCACCGCTTCCTGTCGGACGTTGCAGAACAGCGCGATCTTGGCGCGTTCGCTTTCGGGCAGCGGTTTCTCGCAGCGGCACAGCAACAGGTCAGGCTGCACCCCCATCGCGGTCAGTTCGCGCACCGAATGCTGGGTCGGCTTGGTCTTCAGCTCGCCCGCCGCGGCGATATAGGGCACCAGCGTCACATGGATGAACGCGGTCTGCTCGCGGCCCAGTTCGTTGCGCATCTGGCGGATCGCCTCGATGAACGGCAGGCCTTCGATATCGCCCACCGTCCCGCCGATCTCGCACAGCACGAAATCGAGGTCGGCGGTATCGGCGCGGGCGAACTCCTTGATCGCGTCGGTTACGTGCGGGATCACCTGCACCGTGGCGCCAAGATAATCGCCGCGCCGCTCCTTGGCGATGATCTGCTGGTAGATCCGCCCCGATGTGATGTTGTCAGATTGGCGCGCCGAAACCCCGGTGAAGCGCTCGTAGTGGCCCAGATCAAGGTCGGTCTCGGCCCCGTCGTCGGTCACGAACACTTCGCCGTGCTGATAGGGGCTCATCGTCCCCGGATCGACGTTGAGATAGGGATCGAACTTGCGAATGCGGACCCGAAATCCGCGCGCCTGCAGCAACGCGCCAAGGCTAGCCGCCATCAGGCCTTTGCCGAGCGAGGAAACCACGCCGCCGGTGATGAAAATGAACCGCGCCATGGGACTCGGGCCTTAAGCCGTGATGGGGGGGGCGGGCAAGCGCTCTTGGCCCGCGCCGGGGCCTAATCCACAGCCCTTGCCGGAAACAGCGCTTTTGCGGCTGATCCCGGCTTAGGGCTGGGCCGCGCCCGATGCCGGCGGCTGGGACTGGGTCTGCCCGGGCAGGCCCTGCGCCGGGGCGAGCCGGTCAGGCGCCTGCGACGGCGCGGCCGGGATCACTTGGCGGTTAAGCGTGGTGTCGAGCGTCCGGCCCGAAGTGGTGTTCACCGCCAGCGCCGCCAGCGCGATCGACAGCAGCACGAACAGTCCGGCCAGAATCGCGGTGGTGCGCGTCAGGAAATCAGCCGCGCCGCGCGCCGACATGAACCCGGTCGGGCTCCCGCCGGTGCCCAGCCCGCCGCCTTCCGACTTCTGCATCAGGATGACGATGACCAGCAGCGTCGCGACGATCGCCTGGACGACAGTGAGGAAGATAAACAAGGACAGGGACTCTCGTTCTGGCCGCCGCGAGGGCAGCAATAAGCCCGCCATCTAGGCGCGGCACGCCGCTTGCGCAAGAACCGGCGCGCCCGGCGTGGGTTCAGGCCTCGCTGGCCGCTGCCGCCACGATTGCCAAGAAGCTTTCGGCATTCAGGCTCGCCCCGCCGACCAGCGCCCCGCCAACGCCGTCCGCCGCCAGGAGATCGCGCGCGTTTTCGGCATTGACCGAACCGCCATAGAGAATGCGCACTGCCGCGCCGCTTTCGCCATAGAGGGACAGCAACGTCGCCCGGATCGCGCCGTGCATCGCCACCACGTCCTCCACTGCGGCCACCCGGCCGGTGCCGATCGCCCAGACTGGTTCGTAAGCCACCGCCATCCGCGCCGGATTGGCCTTGGCGCCCTCATCCAGTTTGGGCAGCGAAGCCTTGACCTGCATGGTGACGACCGCTTCCGCCTTGCCGGCATCGCGCTCGGCCAGCGTCTCGCCGACGCAGACGATCACCCCCAGCCCGCCGGCCAGCGCCGCCTCGGCCTTGGCCTGCACCAGTGTGTCGGTCTCGCCGTGATCGCGCCGGCGCTCGGAATGGCCAACGATCACGAAGTCCGCCCCGGCATCTGCCAGCATCGCTGCGGAGACGTCGCCAGTGTGGGCGCCTTTGGCAGCGGTGTGGCAATCCTGCCCGCCTGTGCCGACCGCCTGAGTTTCCTCGGCCACCGCGTGGACCAGCGTGAACGGCGGCGCGAGGGCGACTTGTACCCCGGGATGGCGCGCGGCCGCGCGGTCGATCGCGCGGGCCTCGGTTAGCATCGCGCGCGTCCCGTTCATCTTCCAGTTGCCGACGATGTATGGCCGATGTGGCATAGCTGTTCCTGTGGTTTCTCGATTTGCCCCGGCGCCGGCAGCGGGCTCGAATCCCCCTGCCGGACGCCCTCTTGTCCGGGCTGCTAGGCCAGCGCCAGCGGCAATGTCAAAAGCTTAGAGACCCTTTTCCCCG
The DNA here is from genome assembly GCA_947455865.1 of Sphingomonadaceae bacterium. Taxonomy (GTDB): domain Bacteria; phylum Pseudomonadota; class Alphaproteobacteria; order Sphingomonadales; family Sphingomonadaceae; genus Novosphingobium. The sequence goes on along the minus strand of CANGQZ010000065.1, from coordinate 6,655 downwards.
TACGCGGCGGCCTGCACTGGCCGCGTCAGCGCCATTGCGGGAACGGCGAATGGCCCCTAAAGCCGCGCGCACAGGCACCGCTTTGCCGCGTCCCTGCCCCGGCTCACGCTCCAACCGTTGAAGGCCCGATGCTCGCACTGTTCCGCTCGTTCATGAAGTCGAAGATCGGTGTCTTCGTCGCCCTTGGTTTCCTTGCGCTGATCGCGCTGGCGTTTGCTGCTGCCGATGTCACGGGCAGTCACCAGTTCGCTGGCGTCGCCGGGGGTGACCGGGTGGCGAACGTCGGCAGCCGCCGGATCAGCACCTCCGAACTCACTCAGGCCGCCAAGAACGGGCTCCAGCAAATCCAGCAGGATAACCCGAAGGCGAACATGAAGGACTTCATCGCTGCCGGCGCGCTGACCACCGTGCTGGATCGGCTGATCGATGGCGCGGCGCTCAGCGTTTTTGGGTCAAACCACGGAATCGCCGCGAGCGACCGCTTGATTGACAGCGAAATGGCCAAGATCCCGGCGTTTCAGGGCCCGGATGGGAAGTTCAGCCAGACAGTCTACAAGAACCTGTTGATGCAGCGCGGCCTGAACGAGGCGGCTATCCGGCAGGATGTAGCTGATTCGCTTATCGCCCGTCAGGTTCTCGTCCCCGCCGCCGCCGGCGCGCGACTGCCCAGGGAATTGGCGCTGCGCTACGCCGGGCTGCTGACGGAGAAGCGCACCGGGACCGTCGCGTTCCTGCCGTCCTCGGCCTTTGCGCCAAAGGGCCCGCCGGCCGATGCCGATCTCGCGGCCTATTACACGGCGCACCGCACCGAATTCACCCGGCCCGAACGCCGGACGATCCGCTACATCGTGTTCGATGATAGCGTGCTCAAGGATATCCCGGCCGCGTCAGAGGCTGAGGTCGCGCAGCGCTATACAACCAACAAAGCGCTCTATTCACCCTCCGAAAGCCGTAAGCTGACGCAACTGGTGCTGCCGACCGAAGCCGCCGCCAAGGCCGTGTTGGCCGAACTGGCCGGGGGCAAATCACTCGAAGCCGCCGCCGCAGCCAAGGGCCTCGCCACTTCCGCGATCGGTCCGGCTACCCGCGAAGGGCTGGTCACGCAAACCAACGGCGATGTTGCCGCCGCGGTGTTCGCCGCCGCGCAGGGCAAAGTCGCCGGCCCGGTCAAGGCCCCACTCGGCTGGGCGCTGCTGCGGGTAGACGCAGTGATCCGCAATCCCGGCAAGACGCTCGAGCAGGCAAGCGGGGAAATCGTCACCGCGCTTGTCGCCGAAAAGCGCCGCGCCGCGATCGGCGATTTCGCCGCCCGGATCGAAGAAGCGCTCGGCAATGGCAGTTCGCTCGGCGACGTTGCCAAGCAGCTGGCGCTGACCCCGCAGGAAACCCCCCCGCTGGTGGCCGACGGGCGGGTCTATCAGGACCCTGCCAAGACCGCGCCGCCAGTGCTGGCGCGCGTGGTCCAGACTGCGTTCGCAATGGAGCGCGAAGGCCAGCCGCAGCTCGCTGAAATCGTTGCGGGCAAACAGTTCGTGGTGTTCGATGTGTCGAGGATTACAGCCTCGGCCGTCGCCCCGCTCGCCGAAATCCGCGGCGACGTCACGATCAATTACAACGCGGAAAAAGGCGCCGCCGCCGCCCGCGCCGCTGCTGCCAAAGTGCAGGTGGCGATGAAGCAGGGCACCTCGCTCGCCGCTGCGGTTGCCTCACTGGGCGTTCCCCTCCCCGTGCCCGAACAGCGTGAACTCAGCCGCAAGGACATTGCTGACAAGCAGGGCCGGATCCCGCCCCCGCTCGCGCTGATGTTCGCGATGGCACAAGGTACGGTCAAAGCGCTCGGGGCCGAACGTAACGCCGGCTGGTTCGTGGTCTCGCTCGAAAAGATCACGCCCAATCCGATTCGGGCCGATGATCCCCAGATCGGTGAATGGGGCAAGCAGCTCGCTGATCTGGCCGCGCGCGAATATCAGTTTCAGCTGCGCACCGCGATCCGCGCCGAAGTCGGGATCAAGAAGCACCAGACCGCGATCGATGCGGTATCGCGCCAGTTGAACGGCGGCAGCTGAACCCCGCTCCGCCGATGAGCCGGCTTCCCGAGAACGCCGCCGCTGCCGCAGCCCAGCTTACCGCGGGCGCGCCGGCGCTGGTCTGGCGCCGGCTGGTCGCCGATACCGAAACCCCGGTCGGTGCCGCGCTCAAGTTGATCCAGCCGGGACGCGGTGATTTCCTGCTCGAATCTGTGCAGGGCGGCGAAGTGCGTGGGCGCTACAGCCTGCTTGGGCTTGATCCCGATCTGGTGTTCCGCGCCAGCGGCCACCGCGCCGAGATCAACCGAATCTGGCAGACCGATCCGGCTGCCTTCGCCCCGCTGCCCGGCGATGCCCTGGCCGAACTGCGCGCGCTGGTTGCCGCCTGCCGGATCGATGTTCCGCCTGAATTGCCGCCGGCGCTGGCCTGCCTTGTCGGTTATTTCGGCTATGAGACGATCGGGCTGGCCGAAACGCTTCCGCGCGCGCCCTCTAGCCCGCTCGAACTGCCCGACATGCTGTTCGTTCGGCCAACGCTGGTGCTGGTATTCGATCGACTGTCCGATGCGCTGTGGTGCGTCGCGCCGGTGTGGCCGGAGGGCGGCATCCCCGAGCAGATCCTTGCCGCCGCGACCGACCGGATCGACGCTGCGCTCGCCCGCCTCGCCCGGCCGGTTGCCACGCTGCCGGTGGACAGCGCGCTCGCCGAACCGAAGCTCACACCGGTGCTCGATCCCGATCGCTACCGCGAGATGGTTCTTAAAGCGCAGGACTACATTACCGCGGGCGATATCTTTCAGGTCGTGCTCGCCCAGCGCTTCACCACGCCGTTCGCGCTGCCCCCGCTCGCGCTCTATCGCGCGCTGCGCCGGGTCAATCCCTCGCCGTTCCTCTATTACCTCGATTTGCCAGGCTTCGCGCTGATCGGCTCAAGCCCCGAGATTCTGGTCCGCGTGCGGGACGGCGAAGTCACCATCCGCCCGATCGCCGGCACGCGCCCGCGCGGCAAGACCGCCGCCGAAGATATCGCCAACGAGGCCAGCCTGCTCGCCGATCCCAAGGAGCGCGCCGAGCACCTGATGCTGCTCGATCTTGGCCGCAACGATGTCGGCCGGGTCGCGGTGCAAGGCACCGTCAAGGTCACCGAAAGCTACACGGTCGAGCGCTACAGCCATGTCATGCACATCGTCAGCAATGTCGTCGGCCGGCTCGATACGGCGAAGCACGATGCGCTCGATGCGCTGTTCGCCGGATTTCCCGCTGGCACCGTTTCGGGCGCGCCCAAGGTCCGCGCCTGCCAGATCATCGCCGAACTCGAAGGTGAGACGCGCGGCGCCTATGCCGGCGGGGTCGGCTATTTCGCCCCCGATGGCTCGGTCGACAGCTGCATCGTCCTGCGCACCGCGGTGCTCAAGGACGGGGTGATGCACGTTCAGGCCGGCGCCGGGATCGTCGCGGATTCGGTGCCCAAAAGCGAACAGGCCGAATGCGAGAACAAGGCCGGCGCCCTCTTCGCCGCCGCCCGCGAGGCGGTGCGGGTAGCGGGTGAGCCCGGATTCGGGCAGTAGGGCGCGCATGATCCTCGTCATCGACAATTACGACAGCTTCACCTGGAACCTCGTCCATTACCTGATGGAGCTTGAGGCCGAAGTCGAAGTCGTGCGCAACGACGCGCTGAGCGCCGCTCAGGCGATTGCTTCGGGCGCACAGGGCTTCCTGATCTCGCCCGGCCCCTGCACGCCTAACGAGGCGGGGATCAGCCTCGATCTCGTTGCCGCTGCCGCCGATGTCGGGATGCCGCTGCTCGGCGTGTGCCTTGGCCATCAGGCGATCGGCCAACATTTCGGCGGGCAGGTCGTGCGCGGCGGGCTGATGCACGGCAAGACCTCACCGGTGACGCATGACAGTTCGGGCCTGTTCGCGGGCCTGCCCTCGCCCTTCTCCGCGACGCGCTATCACTCGCTGATCGTGGACGATGTTCCGGGCAGCCTCGTCATCAACGCCCGGTCTGACGATGGCCACGTGATGGGCTTCCGCCACGTGGCGCTGCCCATCCATGGCGTTCAGTTCCACCCCGAAAGCATCGCCACCGAGCACGGCCACGCTCTGCTCGCCAATTTCCTTGTCCTCTGCGGCATCGCCACCCGCGAAGTCGCATGATCCTGCCCCCGGTCACCTCCGCCCCGCTCGCTGCGGACGAAGCCGAGGCGGCGTTCGGCGCGATGCTCGATGGTCGGCTGGCGGCGGAGGATATCGCGACGTTCCTCGTCGCGCTCTCTGAACGCGGCGAGACCGCCAGCGAGATCGCGGGCGCTGCCCGGGCCATGCGCGCTCGGATGATCCCGGTCGCCGCCCCTGCCAACGCCATCGACGTCTGCGGCACCGGCGGCGATGGCCACCACACCCTCAACGTCTCGACCGCCGTCAGCCTGGTCGTCGCGGGCTGTGGTGTGCCGGTCGCCAAGCACGGCAACCGCGCGGCGAGTTCGAAGGCCGGCGCCGCCGATACGCTCGAAGCGCTCGGCCTGAACCTCGATCGCGCGCCCGAGACGGCCGAGGCAACCCTCGCCGAGCTCGGCATCTGCTTCCTTTTCGCCGCCGCGCACCATCCGGCGATGGCCCAGATCATGCCGATCCGCCGTAGCCTTGCCCGGCGCACGATCTTCAACCTGATGGGCCCGCTCGCCAACCCGGCGCAGGTCCGCCGCCAGCTCGTCGGCATCGCCCGCCCGGCCTATGTTCCCATCTATGCCGAGGCAATCGCCATGCTCGGAACCGAGCGCAGCTTTGTCGTTTCGGGCGATGAGGGACTGGACGAACTGAGCCTTGCCGGCGGCAACGAACTGGCAGTGATCGAAGGCGATGCGGTGTCGATGCAACGCGTTTGCAATGCCGATGCAGATTTGCCCGCCGCCCCGATCGACAGCATCCGCGGCGGCGAACCGGAGTACAACGCGGCAGCGATGCGCCGGCTGCTTGAAGGCGAAGAAAGCGCATACCGCGATGCGGTGGTGTTCAACGCGGCCGCGGCCCTGCTGGTCGCGGGCCGCGCGATGGGTTGGCCGCAAGCCGCCGCGCAGGCCGCAGAATCGCTCGATTCCGGCAAGGCAAAGACGCTGCTGGACTGCTGGATCAAGGCGTTGCAATAGACCCGCGATGACTGACAAGCTCGCCGAAATCTGCGCCGTCACCCGCGCCGAAGTCACCGCCCGCAAGGCGCGGACGACGCTCGCCGATCTGGCCGCCGTCAGCGCCGTGCAGACTGCCCCGCGCGGCTTCGAGGCGGCGCTGCGCCGGGCTGCCAGCGATGGCTTCGCGCTGATTGCCGAGATCAAGAAAGCCAGCCCTTCCAAAGGCTTGATCCGCGCGGACTTCGATCCGCCGGCCCATGCCCGGGCCTATCAGGCCGGCGGTGCGACTTGCCTCTCGGTGCTCACCGATGCGCCCTATTTTCAGGGTCGTGAGGACTATCTGATCGCCGCCCGTGCCGCCTGCACCCTGCCGGTGATCCGCAAGGATTTCATGGTCGATCCGTGGCAATGCGCCGAAGCGCGCGCCATCGGGGCCGACGCCATCCTCATCATCGTCGCCGCGCTTGATGATGGGCTGATGGCCGAAATCGAGGCCGCGGCGCTTGAACTTGGGATGGATGTCCTCGTCGAGGTTCACAACGAGGCCGAAATGGCCCGCGCAGCCCTGCTCAAGTCACGTCTGATCGGGATAAACAACCGCGATCTCAAGCGCTTCGTCACCGATCTTGCGGTGACAGAACGGCTCGCCCCACTCGCTCCGGAAGGTGCATTGCTGGTCGGCGAAAGCGGAATTTCAGTCCATGCCGACCTTGTCCGGCTGTCCCGCAGCGGGGTCAGGACCTTCCTCGTCGGCGAAAGCCTGATGCGGCAGGATGATGTGGCTGCCGCCACGCGCAGCCTGCTCGCTGGCTAAAGCCCTCTCAGCGGACGATTTCGCCGCCTTTCATCACGTGCTCGACCCGCTCGAGCACCGCGATATCTGCCAGCGGATCGCCCTGCACCGCGATCATATCGGCATAGTGCCCGGGCGATAGCGCGCCTACGTTCTTAGCCCACCCCAGCAGCGCCGCCGAGTTCACCGTCGCCGCCTGAATCGCCTGCATCGGCGTCATCCCGAAGCGGACCATGTAGGCGAACTGGCGCGCGTTCAGGCCGTGCGGAAACACCCCGGCATCGGTTCCGAACGTCAGCTTGACCCCGGCTTTGACCGCCTTGGTGAAGGCTTGCCGCTGGGCATCGGTGGTCTCGGTATTCTTGCGCAGCATGTCCGCCGGCCAGTGTTCGCGCCGGCCGAAGTCATCGGTCCAGTCGCCATTGTAGACATCCATGTCGAGCGCCACGCCGCGCGCCTTGGCCAGCGCAATCCCCTCGTCATCGATCAGCGAGGCATGTTCGATCGCCTTCACCCCGGCGCGTATCGCCGCCTTGATCCCGGCCGCGCCGTGCGCATGGGCAGTCACCCACGAGCCGCGCGATGCGGCCACCTCGACCGCGGCGCGCATTTCCTCCTCGGTCAGTTCCTGCTGCCCCGGCTCTGTGCCCTGCGCCAGCACCGCCCCGGTGGCAATCAGCTTGATCGAATCGGCGCCGTTCTGG
>CANGQZ010000064.1 GCA_947455865.1 Sphingomonadaceae bacterium | reverse complement strand
AGAGGGCATAGCGCACGGTATCGCCGGCCTTGACGGTGGCGCCGGCGACGCGGGCTTGGGCGTTGATCTTCAGCGCATCGCCATCATCGGCAAAACCCGAGGCGAGGACGACGAAGCGCCCGGCGCGATCGTCCTGGGGGAACGGACGGGTGCCCCAGCTGGGGGCATGGCCACCGGCATCGGGCATGATCCAGATCTGGAACAGCCGGGTTTCCTCATCCTCGAGGTTATATTCGGCGTGCTGGATGCCGGTGCCGGCAGACATCACCTGCACATCGCCCGCCCCGGTGCGGCCCGAGTTGCCGAGGTTGTCTCGGTGCGAGATCGCGCCCTGGCGGATATACGTGACGATCTCCATGTCGCGGTGCGGGTGCGGCGGAAAGCCGGTCTGCGGCGCGATCACATCATCGTTCCAGACCCGGAGCGCGCCCCAACTGGTGCGGGCGGGATCATAGTAATCCCCGAAGGAGAAGTGGTGGTGGGCATCGAGCCAGCCGTGATTGGCGGCACCGAGCGTGGCGAAAGGGCGAAGTTCGATCATCGGGCTAACTCCATGTGAGCGGGAGCGGATGACGGCTATCTAGGGCTTGCCTGATAATCGAAAAAGCCGGATAAAATTGACCAAAATGTTCAATGCATCCGAACGGAATTGCCACCATGGATATCGGTCGCCCCAGTCTTGACCAGCTTTCGATCTTTCTGGCGGTGATCGAGGAGGGCAGTTTCAACGGCGCGGCGCGGCGGCTGGCGGCCTGCGCCACCAAAGCGGCCCGCCGCAACAGCCGCTGTATCGACAAGCTGGAGCGGAGCGCGATCGATCTGGGCGCGCCAGGGCGCGACGACATCTACGGGTACGGCCTGATCCGGTAAATCCGGCGACGCCGCCCGTTATTCTCCGACCAGACGAAGGCGTTCGCGGCGCAAGTAGAAGTAAAGCGCGAGGAAGACCGGGCCAGTGAGCACGGCCGGGAGGATATCGTGATCGAGGTGGAGCCCGAACAGCACGAGCCCGCCGCCCATCTGCGCCAGCAGCGAGACCGCGTAATAGGTAATCGCCACGGTTGAGAGGCCTTCGACCAAGTGGTTGAGCCGCAGTTGGGTGGTGGCAGCGCGTTCGAGCGATTTGAGCAGCTGGCCGTTCTGATCCTCGATGCGGGTTTCGATCCGGGTACGCAGCAGCGAAGTGAGCTGGGCCGAACGTTCGGCCAGTTCCTGCTGGCGGCGCACCACCGTCTCGCAAGTGCGGATCGCAGGATAGAACCGGCGCTGGGTGAAATCGGCGAGCGAGGCGAAACCGGGGATCGCAACCTGGGATAGCGTGGCCAGCCGTTCCTCGACCAGCCGGGCGTAGGCAGCAGTGGCGCTCAGCCGATAGCGCGAGGCGCTGGCGATGGTGCCGACTTCGAGCGACATGCCGCAGAGCGCATCGAGCAGCGCATTGTCGGTCGCCTCGCCGGCATCGAGCTGTTCGCCGATCCCGCGCAGTTCCTCTTCGGCGGCATCCAGCTGTGCCCAGCACTGGCGCGCCACCGGCAGGCCGAGCAGCGCCATATTGCGATAATTGCCCAGTTCCTGAACGGTCTGCACCGCGCGGGTGAGATCCAGCGGGCTGAGGGCGTTTGCGGCGACCACCAGCCGGCCATAGCCTTCACCCTTGATCCGGAAATCCGACCACAGCCGGGCCCCGCCGCCAATCTCGCACGAGACCAGTTCGGCCGGATCGGCAGCCAGTTCGGCCACCCGGCGTTCAGCCGCGGCACCGGTGGTTTCGACATCGATCCGGGTGGCGCGGATCACTTCGCCGTCCATCGCCTCGGCCCAGGCGCGCGCTTCATCGAACAGTGGGCAATCGGGCGGAGCGAACAGGGTGAGCGTGGTCGCTTCGCTGTGACGTTCCCAGGTGAAGGCGACCGCACCGCCAAGCAGCCCGTCCATATGGCGGCTGCCGGCGGCGGCAAAGGCGGGTTCGCCCGCGCGGAACGGGGGCAGGCCATCGAACGCAGTGCCGGGCGGAACCAGCCGCAGGATCTGGACAATCCGCAGCGGCGGCAAGATCGGCGGCCAGCGCCGCAAGTGCATTTCGCCGACGATCTCGCGCCGCAGCTTGTGTTCGTTGAGCATTGCCCCGCCCCTTCCCGACGTGGATCCGCAGCACAGTTCGGCAATCCGGACCTTGCCCCACCATTTCACAGCAGGCGGCAATCGCCAAGCGTCTGCTACGCATCTTGGGGACTTGCCGTGACAATCCGGCTAGTCCAGATTGCGTGACACATGGCACGTTTTCCCTTTTCCGCAATCGTCGCGCAGGACGAAATGAAGCAAGCGCTGCTGCTGGCAGCGGTCGACCCAGCGATTGGCGGGGTGATGGTGTTCGGCGACCGGGGCACCGGCAAATCGACGGCGGCGCGGGCGCTGGCGGCGCTGCTGCCACCGATCGTGGCGATCGACGGTTGCCGGTTTTGCTGCACGCCTGCGGATGCCGGCACCTGTCCCGATCCGTGCACTTCGCATCGCGGTGTCAAGCGGCCAGTGCCGTTCGTGGATCTGCCGCTGGGGGCGACCGAGGACCGGGTGATCGGCGCGCTGGATCTGGAACGAGCGCTGCGATCGGGCGAAAAGCGGTTCGAGCCGGGGCTGCTGGCGAAGGCGCACCGGGGGTTTCTGTACATCGACGAAATCAACCTGCTGGAGGACCATCTGGTCGACCTGCTGCTCGACGTGGCGGCTTCGGGCGAGAATCTATTGGAGCGCGAGGGCCTTTCGGTGCGGCACAAGGCGCGGTTCGTGCTGATCGGCAGCGGTAATCCCGAAGAAGGCGAGCTGCGCCCGCAGCTGCTCGACCGGTTCGGTCTTTCGGTGGAAGTGCGCACGCCGCAGACGCTGGAGGCGCGGGTTGAAATTATGCGCCGCTGCGCCGCGCACGAACGCGATCCCGAAGGCTTCGTGGCGGATTGGGCGGCGGCCGATGCCAAGATCGTGCGGCGGATCGGGCGGGCGAAATCACGACTGGCGGGAATCGAGACCCCGGACGACGTGCTGTTCGATGCGGCACGGCTGTGCCTGGCGGTGCGGGCCGACGGGCTGCGCGGCGAGCTGACACTGATGCGCAGCGCCAAGGCACTGGCCGCGCTGGACGGGGCGGCAAAAGTGCAGCGCAAGCATATCATCGCCGTGGCACCGATGGCGCTGCGCCACCGGCTGCGCCGCGACGTGCTGGATGAGACCGGCTCGACCGTGCGGATCGAGCGCGCGGTGGCCGAAGCTTTCGGATGACATCGCCCGCGGCGCTCGCCCCGCAACATGCTGCGGCGGACGATGCCGCACTTGCGCTGCGGCTATTTGCGCTGTGCCCGGCAGGGCTGGGCGGGATGTGGCTGCGCGGCCCCGGCCCGGCGCGCGATGCACTGGTGGAACGGCTGGGCAGCGCGGTGCGGCTGCGGCGGATGCCGGCGCACATCGACGGTGAGCGGCTGCGCGGCGGGATCGATCTGGCGGCGAGCCTGACGGCGGGCCGCGCGGTGCAGCGCGCCGGTTTTCTGGCTGAAGCGGCGGGTGCGGTGGTGGTGGCGCCGCTGGCCGAACGGATCGACCAAGGGCTGGCAGGAAGCGTGGCGCAGGCGCTGGATGGCGGCGCGTTTGCGCTGGTGCTGCTTGATGACGGGGCGGAACGCGACGAAGTGCCGCCGGTGAGCCTGACCGAACGCGTAGCCTTCGCCTGCGAACTTGGCGTGGTGGCACCGCAGGCAATTGCCGATGGCGACCTGCCCGAGGCGGTGAGCGCGAGCGCCCTGCCCCCCTGCAACGACGAGGGGCTAGAAGCGCTGGCAGCGGTTTCGCTGGCGCTGGGGGTCCATTCGGCGCGGGCGCTCCGGTTTGCCGCGCTCGCGGCGGGGGCGAGCGCCTACCTTGGCGGCCGGGCGGCTGTGACCGAAGCCGATCTGGCGGCTGCGGCGCGGCTGGTGCTGGCGCCGCGAGCGACGCAGCTACCGGCCCCGGCCAACGACGATGCGCCCCCTCCCCCGCCGCCGACCGAGGACGAAGGCGGACAAGGCGAGGATGAGAACGAGGCCGAGCAGACCGTGCCCGACACCGACCAATTGATCGAGGCGGCAGCAGCGGCGATTCCGCCGGGCGTGCTCGACATGATCGCGGCGGGGCGGACCCGGCGCGGGGCGGGCAGCGGCAGCGGATCGCGCCACTTTTCGGCCCTGCGCGGACGGCCACTGGCGGCGCGGGCGGGGATGCCCGGCGGCGGGGCGCGGCTGGCGCTGATCGACACGCTGCGCGCGGCGGTGCCGTGGCAGGCACTGCGGCGGCGCGAGGACGGAGCGGACACGCGGCCGGGGCTACGCATCCTGAAGGATGACCTTCGCGTGCGGCGGTTCGAGGCGCGCAGTTCGGCGGTGACGCTGTTTGCGGTCGATGCTTCCGGCTCGGCGGCGTTCGCGCGGCTGGCCGAGGCGAAGGGCGCGGTCGAGCTGCTGCTGGCGCAGGCTTACGTCAAGCGCGCCGAAGTGGCGCTGGTAGCGTTTCGCGGGACGGGGGCGCAACTGCTGCTGCCGCCGACCCGATCGCTGACGCGGGCGCGGCGAGCGCTGGCGGAACTGCCGGGGGGCGGAGGGACACCGCTGGCGGCGGGGCTGGCGATGGCCTGCGAACTGGGCACGACGCTGGCCCGGCGCGGACATACCCCGCTGCTGGTGATCCTGACCGACGGGCGCGGCAACATCGCCCGCGACGGCAGCGCCAACCGCGCAGTCGCCGGCGAGGAAACGGCGCAGGCGGCGCGGGCGATTGCGGCCAGCGGGTTGGGCGCGGTTGTAGTGGACATTTCGCCGCGCCCGCGGCCGGAGGCGGCAGCGCTGGCCGGCGACATGCGCGCGCGCTATCTGCCGCTGCCGCAAGCAAGTGCGGCGACGCTCAGCCGGGTGATCGGGGCGCTGGGATGAGCGAGCCGCTGCATTGGGAGCGTGACGGGCGCGAATGGCCGCACCGCGCCGCCAGCCGCTTCGTCGAGGCGGCAGGGCTGGTGTGGCATGTGCAGGAATTGGGCGAAGGGCCTGTGGCAGTGCTGCTGCATGGCACCGGCGCGGCAACGCACAGCTGGCGAGGGTTGATGCCGCTGCTGGCAGCGCGGTACCGGGTGATCGCGATGGATCTGCCGGGGCACGGGTTCACCCGCGGCCGGCCGCGGCGCGGGCTGACCCTGCCGGGCATGGCCGAGGCGGTGAGCGGCCTGCTCGAGGTGCTGGGGGCCGAGCCGGAGCTGCTGATCGGCCATTCCGCCGGCGCGGCCATTGCGCTGCGCATGCTGGACGACCGGCAAGCCGCAAGTCCGGCGGTGATCGGGCTCAATCCCGCGCTGATGCCGTTTCCGGGCGCGTTCGCCCCGCTGTTCCAGTCGCTCGCCAATGTGTTGGTCCTCAATCCGCTGATCCCCCGGCTGTTCGCGTGGACCGCCCGGCGCGAGGGCGAGCCCGCGCGATTCCTGGCGAAGTCCACCGGATCGCGGATCGATGCCGAGGGGCTGCGTTGCTATGCCGCGCTGTTCGGCAATGCCCGGCACTGCAGCGGCGCGCTGGAGATGATGGCGGGCTGGGATCTGGCCGGCCTGCAGCCCGAGCTGCCGGCCATCGCCGCGCCGGTGCTGCTGCTTCATGCCGACCGCGACAGCGCGGTGCCGACCCGCACGGTGGAACGGGCGGCGAAGCTGCTGCCGAACGCCCGCCTGACGGTGCTGGCCGGCCTAGGCCATCTGGCGCACGAGGAACGACCGGATCTTGTGGCCGAAGCCATCATGGACTTCGCGCCGATCGACGCATGAGGAGGAACGCATGATTCAACAGCATTTCGGCTGGATCGAAATCGTCGTCAGCGCGGCGATCGCGCTGAGTTTCGGGGTGTGGCAGCTGGTTTCGGTCAGCCGCGAGATTGCCCGCGACAAGGCGGCCAAGGAGCAATCGGGCAAGGCTTCAGGCAGCAGCGCGGGGCATTCGGTAGGGGAGCATGAACTGGACAATCGGTGAACAGAACCGGTCCAGACACAAGGTTTCCTGCATCGCCACCACCTGTTCGCCATAGAGCCGGCCGTGCAGCGTGGCCCGGGTGTAGAACGGCGCGTCTTCCCATGTCCGCAGCACGCCGGCGATACCGCGATCGGCGCGGGTGCGGCGTTCCATCTGCCACAGCGTATCGGGCAGCGGGGCGACTGGTGGTAGCTCCGCCTCGTGCGGGACCCCGGCAGCGTCGAAGCGCAGTGCGCTGGCAAAGCGCGAGCCATCGCGGCGGCGGCCTTCGTAGAACACCGCAACATCGCGGCCGAGGTGCGCGCGCGACCAGTGCCAGATGCGGAAGCCTTCCTCGAGCGATTCGCAGCCGCGGTTGGAATCGAGATAAGCGCTGCCCCGCCAGCTGAGCGCCGGCTCGCGCATTTCAACCTCGATCCGGGCGCGCGGGGCCAGGCAATGCCAGAGGTGCTTGCCGGCAGGATCAAGGGCAAAGGCCTCGCTGTTCAACATTTCGGGCCACAGCTTGATCTGCCCGGTGACACGGCGCTGCCACGGCACGCCGACGCGTTTGTCGCGCTCTTCGATGTCGATCACCAGACAATCGCCGACCCAGCGCACGCTGCTGGGGCCGATGGCAAGCTGGCTGGCCTCCGCATGCACCGCCTGCTGCGGCCGCTCGGTCATCGTCCAGCGTGCGCCGGGTCCATAAAGCGCGACGTTGAGCACCGAATGGTCGAGCGGACTGCCGCGCCCCGAGCGCTTGTAATAGGGCGAGAACACGCTGCCCAGGAAGGCGATCACGGTCAGCCCGTGGCGGCCGTCGTCGCTGAGCGCATCGACATACCACCAGGCATAGCCACCGGGTGGAACCGGCGCATCGAAGCGAGCATCTGCGCCGTGGTCGCGGCTGCCAGCTGCCCGGACAAGGCGGCCATCGGGACCCCAGCGCCCGGATGGGTGCTCCCCCCGGCGCAGAAGAGCCCAGGGATCCGGGTGCGTGTCCCCTGCCGGAGGAAGGACGCCGCCCAGCCGTGCGAGGCCCGTCCATAAAGGGCTCCACCCGTCGCAGGGAACAACTGCGCGAACGTCTGCGGGTGCACCAGTTCGTGGACCAGCGGGTGTTCCAGAATGAGGCCGCAGCGTTGCAAGCTCGCGGTCATGGCTTGGCCGCATCGGTCGATCTCCTTGGGCGTGTAGGCATGGCTGTCGCCATTGGCAGGGGCGTTGACGATAATCTGCAGGCGCTCGCGCCCTGTGACGGCCAGCCCGGTATCGCGGTCCTGTGCGCAGACATAGACGCTGGGATCGGCAGGCGGGGCGCCGCCGGCAATGGCGCGGAACTCGGCCGGGTAATCGGGCGAGAAGAACACGTTGTGGCGTTCTAGCGGAAAGCCCGAGGTTTTGGCGTGGGCCAGCCAGGTCAAGGCGGATAGTGAGCGGCGGCCGGCGGGCAGCGGGGCGGCGGCCCGCGCCGCATCGGCGCCGAAGCAGCCGGCCGCGAGCGCCGCCGGATCGGCATTGACGATCACCGCGGCTGCGGCCAGTCGTTCGCCCCCGGCAAGGATGACCCCGGCGGCGCGGCCGCGTTCGACCAGCACGGTTTCGACTGGGGCGCCGAACCGGAAAGTCACGCCGTTGGCATAGCCGAGCCGGACCAGCGCATCGGCCAGCGCGGACATGCCGCCATCGATGAGCCACACCCCCAACGCCTCGACATGGGCGACGAGCATCAAGGTGGCCGGGGTCGCGAACGGCGACGAACCGCAATAGGTCGAATAGCGGCCGAATAGCTGGCGCAGGCGCGGATCGGCGAAATGCTCGCCGAGCACTTTCCAAAGGCTTTCGTAAGGGCGGATCGCGGCCAGATCGCCGAAGCGCAGCAGGCCGATCCGCCACATCAGCGGCAGGGGCCATGAGACTTTGCCCGCACGCATCATCGACTTATCGAGAATGGTATGGATGCACTGGGCCTCGGCGCGGAAGGCACGGTAGCCGCGCGCGGCAGCGGCCCCGGCGAAATCGCCGATCGCCGCCTCACTATGCTGCGGATCAGCGTGGAGATCGAGCTGCGCGGTGTGGTCCCAGGCGTGACGGGCGAGCACGGCGGGTTCGCGCAGCGTCACGTGATCGGACAGGCTGGACCCGGCAGCGGTGAAGATATCCTCGAACACATCGCGCAAGGTGAACACAGTGGGACCGGCATCGACCGGACGGCCATCGACCCCGATCTGGCGGACCTTGCCCCCCGGCCCCGCCTCCTTTTCGACGACCGTCACCGCATAGCCGCGCGCGCCGAGCAGCGCAGCGCTGACGAGGCCGCCGATGCCGGCCCCGATCACCACTATCTGCTGTTCTGGCTGCGCCTGTGCCACACCCGCGCGCTCCTGCTTGCCGTGCGATGCGATGATTGACGCAATGGACGCGAATGTCCAATGTAATTGACAGATGGAGATGTCCACTAAACTTGATCGAACCTCGTCGAGCGGACTGCGCCTGCGCTGGATCGCGTGGCGCAACCGCGTGCTGGCGAGCCCGCGCTTCCAGCACTGGGCCGCAGCGTTTCCGCTGACCCGGCCCGTGGCGCGGGCGCGGGCGCGGCGGGTGTTCGATCTGGTGGCGGGGTTCGCCTATGCGCAAGTGCTGGCGGCTTGCGTCGAGGCAGGGCTGCTCGACCTGCTGGCGCAAGGGCCGTGCGATACCGGAACAGCGGCCCGGCAGGCGGGGCTGGGCGCTGCGGCGACCGAGCGGCTGCTACGCGCCGCAGCCGCGCTAGGGCTGGCCGAGTCGCTGGGCGACGGGTGCTGGGCGCTGGGCACCGAAGGCGCGGCGCTGCACGCCAATGCCGGGGCGCTGGCGATGATCCGGCACCATGCGCTGCTCTATGCCGATCTGGCCGACCCGCTGGCGCTGCTGCGCGCCGACCGGCGCGAGCCGACCGCGCTATCTGGGTTCTGGACCTATGCGCGCGGACAAGCGCCGGCCCTGGGCAGCGCCGACAATGGCCGCGCAGCCGCCGCGAACTATTCGGCGCTGATGGCCGCATCGCAGGCGATGGTCAGCGAACAGCTGCTGGCGGCCTACCGGTTTGCGCGGCACAATACGATGCTCGATGTCGGCGGCGGCACTGGCGCGTTTGTGCGTGCGGTGGGCAGCGCCGCGCCGGCGCTGCGGCTGGGGCTGTTCGATCTGCCGCAAGTGGTGGCCGGGGCACCAACCGGGCCCGCCGGCGATTCGCGGATCGCGCCGCGACTGACGCTGCACCCCGGCAATTTCCTGAGCGATCCGCTGCCGCATGGCTACGATCTGGTGACGCTGGTGCGCATTCTGCACGATCATGATGACGCCCCGGCGCTGCATTTGCTGCGCGCAGTGCATGCAGCATTGCCGCCTGGCGGGACGCTGCTGATCGGCGAGCCGTTGGCGGGGGCGCCAGGCGGGGCGGCGATGGGCGATGCCTATTTCGGACTCTATCTGTGGGCGATGGGATCGGGCCGGCCGCGCCGCAGCGACGAGCTGGGGGCGATGCTGACGCGCGCCGGTTTCCGCCACTGGCGGCAGTTGCCCACCCATTTGCCGCTGGTTTGCGGCGCGATAGTGGCCCGCGCCTGACGCCGTAGCGGCACCCGCGATTCATCTGCGGTACAGGAACGTGTATCGTTTGGTTGACACTCTTTAATGACAAGCTACACTGACACTCGGATAATTGCAGATCGAACCGCAGATTGGCGCGGGGGATCTGCCTGGTGGGGGACTACGCGGGCATGGAATCGCTTGCGCTGATCATGGAAGCACCGGAGCGACTTTCGCTCCGTTCGCTCGTGCTCGACGCGCCGGGCGATGCCGATGTCGTGGTCGAGATCCACTGGAGCGGGATCAGCACCGGCACAGAAAAACTGCTTTATACCGGCAAGATGCCGATGTTTCCGGGCATGGGCTATCCGCTTGTGCCGGGGTATGAATCGGTCGGGCGGATCGTCGATGCCGGGCGTGCGGCGCGCTGCCGGATTGGCGATTGGGTGTTCGTGCCCGGCGCCAGTTGCTTCCGCGACGCCCGCGGACTGTTCGGTGGATCGGCGCGGCGGCTGGTGATTCCTTCGGCGCGCGCGCTGCGCATCGACGAGTCGCTGCGGGTAGACGGCGTGCTGTTTGCGCTGGCCGCGACGGCGCTGCACGCACTGGCCGGCGGCACTGCGCCCGATCTGATCGTGGGCCACGGTGTACTGGGCCGGCTGCTGGCGCGGATCGCGATTGCCCGCGGCGCGCCCGCGCCGACGGTGTGGGAGACCGACTCCGGCCGGATGGCGGGTGCGCGCGGCTATGCCGTGATGGCGCCCAACGCCGATAGCCGGCGTGATTACCGTTCGATCTATGATGCCAGCGGCGATGCCGACATTCTCGACAGCCTGATCACCCGGCTGGCGCGCGGCGGCGAGATCACGCTCGCGGGCTTCTATGCCGGGCGGCTGGGCTTTGCCTTTCCTGCGGCATTCCGGGCCGAGGCGCGCATCCGCGCTGCTGCCGAATGGGCGCCGGAAGATCTGGGCGAGACGCGCGCGCTGATCGAATCGGGCGCGCTCGACCTCACCGGCCTGATCACTGACGTGCGCCCGGCGCGCGAGGCACACGAAGCTTATCCCGCCGCGTTTTTCAACCGCGACTGCCTGAAGATGGTCCTCGACTGGAGCGATTGCTGATGACGATGCTCGACCCTTCCGACCAGCTGCGGATGCTGCGCGAAGAAGCCGCGATCGAGCCCGATCCGGTACCAACCGGCGAGGCGGCCAAGGCCACCCAGATCATCGCGATTTATGGCAAGGGCGGATCGGGCAAGAGCTTTGCGCTTTCCAACCTCAGCTACATGATGGCGCAGCAGGGTAAGCGGGTGCTGCTGATCGGCTGCGATCCCAAATCGGATACCACCTCGCTGCTGTTTGGCGGCAAGAGCTGCCCGACGATCATCGAAACTTCGGCGCGCAAGAAGCTGGCGGGCGAGGACGTGAAGATCGAGGATGTCTGCTTCCAGCGCGACGGCGTGTTCGCGATGGAACTGGGCGGGCCGGAAGTGGGCCGCGGCTGCGGCGGACGCGGGATCATCCACGGCTTCGAGCTGCTCGAGAAGCTGGGCTTCCACGAGTGGGGCTTCGATTACGTACTGCTCGACTTCCTTGGCGACGTGGTCTGCGGCGGGTTCGGCCTGCCGATCGCACGGGACATGTGCCAGAAAGTAATCGTGGTCGGCTCGAACGACCTGCAATCGCTCTATGTCGCCAACAACGTATGCAAGGCGGTGGAGTACTTCCGCTCGATGGGTGGCAATGTCGGCGTCGCCGGGATGATCGTCAACAAGGACGATGGCACCGGCGAAGCCAGCGCGTTCGCGGCCGCGGTCGACATTCCGGTGCTCTGCGCGATCCCGGCGGACGAGGACATCCGTCGCAAATCGGCCAATTATCAGATTATTGGTCGCCCCGACACGCAATGGGCGAGCCTGTTCGAAGAACTGGCGCTCAACGTGGCCGAGGCTCCGCCGCGCCGGCCCAAGCCTCTGGATCAGGACGGCCTGCTGGGCCTGTTTTCGCCCGAGGACACCGGCGGCAACGTGACCCTGATCCCCGCCACCCAGGCCGACCTGCGTGGCGGCAATTATGCACCCAAGCCTTCGCTTGAGGTGATCTACGATGCTGTCTGAACCCCGCCCTGCCCCGGACCGGCTTGAGGCCGGGGCGGTTGACGAGGCGGGCGGCTGCCATGGCGGCGCCGAAACCATGCGCGAAGCTGCGCGCAGCGCGGGCAAAAGCGAAGTGCTGGACCGCTATGCCGCCGATTATCCGGTGGGCCCGCACGACCAGCCGCAATCGATGTGCCCGGCGTTCGGCTCGCTGCGCGTCGGCCTGCGGATGCGGCGAACCGCCACCGTGCTCTCGGGATCGGCCTGCTGTGTTTACGGGCTGACCTTCACCTCGCACTTTTACGGAGCCCGCCGCAGCGTGGGCTATGTGCCGTTCAATTCGGAATCGCTGGTTACCGGCAAGCTGTTCGAGGACATCAAGGAAGCGGTCGAGCAGCTGGCCGATCCGGCGCATTACGATGCCATCGTGGTGACCAACCTGTGCGTGCCGACCGCGAGCGGCGTGCCGCTGCGGCTGCTGGGACGCGAAATCAACGGGGTCCGGATCATCGGCATCGACGTGCCGGGCTTTGGCATTCCGACACACGCTGAAGCCAAGGATGTGCTGGCGGGTGCCATGCTGGCTTATGCCCGCAGCGAGGCCGAAAGCGGGCCGGTGAGTGCGCCGGAATCGCGCCCCGATCGGCCGACCGTGAGCCTGCTGGGGGAGATGTTCCCGGTCGATCCGATGGGGATCGGCCAGATGCTGGAACCGATGGGGCTGGCCGCCGGACCGGTGGTGCCGACCCGCGAGTGGCGCGAGCTTTATGCCGCGCTCGATTGCGCGGCAGTGGCGGCGATCCATCCGTTCTATACCGCCAGCGTTCGCGAATTCGAGGCGGCGGGTCGGACAGTCGTCGGCTCAGCCCCGGTCGGACGCGACGGCACCGCCGCATGGCTGGCTGCGATCGGCGCGGCCTGCGGGGTGAGCGCGGACGCGGTCGCGGCGGCGCAGAACAAGTTCCTGCCGGCTATCACCGCAGCGCTGGCGGCGCGGCCAATCAAGGGCCGCATCACCGTTTCGGGTTATGAAGGCTCAGAATTACTGGT
>CANGQZ010000063.1 GCA_947455865.1 Sphingomonadaceae bacterium | reverse complement strand
GCGCTGGTTGATGCAGGTGTTCTGGTTAGAACGCTGGAACTTCTGCAGCGTGTAGATGTCGACGCCCGATTTGCCGGCCTCGATATCCCCCGCCGCGCGGATCACGATACGCGTCGCGTCGACCTGGTCGACGATGCCGCCGCGCAGGGCGGCGATCGCCGCGCCGGAATCGCGCGCCACGGTCGCTTCCATGCCGGTGCCCACGAACGGCGCTTCGGCCTGAACCAGCGGCACCGCCTGGCGCTGCATGTTCGAACCCATCAGCGCGCGGTTGGCGTCATCGTTTTCGAGGAACGGGATCAGCGATGCGGCGACCGAAACCAGCTGCTTGGGCGAAACGTCCATCAGCGTCACGTGCTCGCGCGGCGCCATCACGAATTCGCCGCTTTCGCGCGCCGAAACCAGTTCCTCGGCGAACGAACCATCGCTGGTCAGCTCGGCCGATGCCTGCGCCACGGTGTGCTTCGATTCCTCCATCGCCGAAAGGTAGATCACTTCGTCGGTCACCCGCTTGTCGATCACCTTGCGGTACGGGGTTTCGATGAACCCGTACTTGTTGACGCGGGCGAAGGTCGAAAGCGAGTTGATCAGGCCGATGTTCGGCCCTTCCGGCGTTTCGATCGGGCAGATCCGGCCATAGTGGGTCGGGTGCACGTCGCGCACTTCGAAGCCCGCCCGCTCGCGGGTAAGCCCGCCCGGCCCGAGCGCCGAAACGCGGCGCTTGTGCGTCACTTCGGAAAGCGGGTTGGTCTGGTCCATGAACTGCGAAAGCTGGCTCGAACCGAAGAACTCGCGCACCGCCGCCACCGCCGGCTTGGCGTTGATCAGGTCGTTGGGCATCACGGTCGAGACGTCGACCGAGCTCATCCGCTCCTTCACCGCCCGCTCCATCCGCAGCAGGCCGACGCGGTACTGGTTCTCCAGCAGCTCGCCCACCGAACGCACGCGGCGGTTGCCGAGGTTGTCGATATCGTCGACTTCGCCCTTGCCGTCCTTCAGGTTCACCAGCTCCTTCACCACCGCGAGGATGTCGTCGGTGCGCAGGGTGGTGATGGTGTCCTCGGCGTCGAGGCCAAGGCGCATGTTGAGCTTGACCCGGCCCACCGCCGAAAGGTCATAGCGGTCGCCGTCGAAGAACAGTCCGTCGAACAGCGATTCCGCCGTTTCGCGTGTCGGCGGCTCGCCCGGGCGCATCACCCGGTAGATGTCGGCCAGCGCATGGTCGCGGTCGGGCGCCTTGTCGGCCACCAGCGTGTTGCGGATCCACGGCCCGGTGTTGACGTGATCGATGTCGAGCAGTTCGATCTGGTCGATCCCCGCCTTGTCGAGCGCGTCGAGGTTCTCGGCCGAAACTTCGTCGCCCGCCTCGATGTAGATCCGCCCGGTCGCCTCGTTGATCAGATCGTGCGAGGCATAACGGCCGAAGATTTCCTCGGTCGGGATGAGCAGTTCGGTCAGCCCGTCCTTCAGCGCCTTGTTCGCCGCGCGCGGCGAGATCTTGGTGCCGGTGGGGAAGATCACCTCGCCCGAGATCGCATCGACGATATCGAACGTCGGCTTGGTCCCGCGCCACTGGTCAACCACGAACGGCACGCGCCAGCCGCCGCCGTTCTCGCTCGTCCCGCGCTTCCACAGCACGGTCTGATAGAAGTGGTTGAGGATGTCCTCGTTGTTCAGCCCCAGCGCGTGGAGCAGCGCGGTCACCGGCAGCTTGCGCTTGCGGTCGATGCGCACATTGACGATGTCCTTGGCGTCGAACTCGAAATCGAGCCACGATCCGCGATAGGGGATCACCCGCGCGGCGAACAGGTACTTGCCGCTGGAATGGGTCTTGCCGCGGTCATGGTCGAACAGCACGCCCGGCGAACGGTGCATCTGCGAAACGATCACGCGCTCGGTGCCGTTGATGAAGAACGTGCCGTTCTCCGTCATCAGCGGCATGTCGCCCATGTAGACGTCCTGCTCCTTGATATCGAGCACCGAGCGGGTTTCGGTTTCCGAATCCACCTCGAACACGATCAGGCGCAGCGTCACCTTCATCGGCGCGGCATAAGTGATCCCGCGCTGGCGGCACTCGGTCACGTCGTACTTGGGGTCTTCCAGCTCGTAATGAACGAAGTCCAGTTCGCTGGTGCCGGCGAAATCGCGGATCGGGAACACCGAGCGCAGCGTCTTTTCCAGCCCCGAAACATAGCCGATCGACGGGTCGGAGCGGAGGAACTGCTCATAGCTCTCGCGCTGCACCTCGATCAGGTTCGGCATTTTCACCACTTCGTGAATGTCGCCGAAAATCTTGCGGATACGCTTCTTGCCCGATGCGCGCGCGCCCGGAATTGCCTTGGTCGCCATGGAGGAGTGTTGCCTCTTGCTCTGAGCCGCCGGGGAAGTCCGTCCGGCGAAAAATCTGGTCACGCCGCGCAAACGAATCGAACGACACGAAAGGCCCAGACCCGCCGCCCCCACTGGGAACCGCCGGCCAAAGCCTTGCTGCGTCGCCTGAAAACCCGGTTCCCGCTTCCTTCCGTGGACAATCCCCGCGCATGGGACCGTCTTGCTCGAAGCGCCGAGCGAACGCGGCATATAGGCGCGGGGGTAGGGTGGGTCAATGGGGGCTTGTGCATGGCATTAGGCAAGTGGGGAGCGTGTCGAATAGCTCAGTGCTTAAAGCAATTTTCCCGGTGCCAAGCTAAGAATGCCGGATGCGGTCGGTCCAGTGTCCGCAGGGGGAGTTGAGCAAAGCCACTGCGATTTATCATTCCACGAATACCTTCTGGATCATTGGCTTGTCGGCTAACTATGATCTCCAGATCGTCGTTCAAGCCAATCAGGCCGCGATCGAACATCCAATGCACAGTGCCTGAAAGCGCAATGCCATTTGTGACGATGTCCGGTCCGCCCTTCTCGACCGGCCTGATGTGAGCCGCCTCGACCTCAGCACGGCCGCCACCATTGATCAACTTTAGTCCGGTAACTGCGCAGCGGGCATCATAAGCGTCGACTACGCGACGACGAAACATCCGGTCTCTGAAAAGGCGTGATCCGAGATTTGCAATGCGGCTGCGCTCGACCTCGAATTCAAATGGAACACGTTCTTCCCGAAAAACCGGACCAGCGTCATCATCGACACGCGGTAAGAAATCGCTTTCGTCGACCAACCCGAGGTCGATAATGCGGTTAAAATCGGCATCAGCCAGTGGTCGAACTGCCGACTGAGCTCGTCCTGAAATCTTGCCGGCAGAGTTCAAAACTCCGCTTTCAACGATGCCAAGAGGGCCATTGAAAGGCACAGGATTCACGAAATCAAGGTAGGAGTTTTTCTCGATCAGGGCGAGATACATGCCTTTGCTGGTAGGATCTGCGACAACGTCAGCCACCTTGGCCACAGCAAAGTAACCGCGCGTGCCGCGAACCTTGCTGGGCTCAAGGTAGATTATCCAATCGCCAATGCTTGCACTGACGCGAGTTAAATAGTTGCTTGGGAACTGATATCTTTCGGAAGGCCGATCATCGTAGATCGAGTCACTGCGATGGAGAAAAATGCCTTTGCCCATCGGTGATTAGTATCCCGATTTTGCGTCATGCAAAACCACCATCGTTACAACACTCTGGCACCCCATCGAAGGCAGGGGCCTATCCCGACCTTGCCTCGAGCATATAAGGAACGGCCAATGCAAATTGCGATGGCCCAAGTCAGTCACCTTTCGCGCCCCCCAACGCCGGAAACGCATACCGCACATCGCCAAAAGCATCCGCCGCGAAGGTATAGAGTATCCGCAGCGGCCCCTCCCCCGTCGCCCACGTCGCATGGTGCGCGCCGCCGGGGATGAACGCCGCCACGCCGGGGGTCAGCGGATAATCCTCGCCCGCGATCCGCAGCACCCCCTCACCCGCCAGCACGTAATATGTCTCGGCCTGCGGGTGGCAGTGAACCGTCAGCGGATCGAACGGCGCGGGCAGCAGTTCGGCGATCCCTTGGGTGATGTGGCAGGTCGGCGTGCGGTCGGCGCTGATCAGCGTCTTCCAGTGCAGCGTGCCCCAGCCGTCGCTCGCCACGGTCTGCGCGTCGACGATATGGGGGCGGATCGCGGTCATCGGGTCGCTTCCTCGCCCGCCTCAGCCCGATGCGGCGGCCGCTTCGGGCCAGCCGATGCAGGCATCGTGGGAACGGAAGTTGCGCAGCCAGAAGCTGGAATCCTGCGGCAGCAGGCCGAACGGGTCGGCATGGCCCAGCTCGCGCGCCGCCCACACCGGCCAGTGCGGATTGGACAGCGCCGGGCGGCCCAGCAGCACCAGATCGGCAATCTCCTCGCGGATCACCCGGTCGGCCTCGCTCGGCAAACCCAGATTCCAGCTGATTCCGATCGGCAGGTCGACCGCGCGGCGCATCCGCACCGCCCGCTCGGCCATGAAGGCCAGCATCGCAAAGGGCATTTCCTTCATGTCGTCGGTGTTGAACCCCAGACTGAGGTCAGCCAGATCGATCCCCCATTCCTTCATCCGCCCGATGGCATAAATCGCTTCCTCGAACTGCACCCCTTCGGCATTGAGGTCGTCCGAACCAAGGCGCACCGTCAGCGGCAAGTGCTCGGGCCACGTCGCCCGCACCGCAGCTAGCGCCTCGCGGTGAAAGCGCAGCCGGTTTTCCAGTCCGCCGCCATATTCATCGTTCCGCTTGTTGGCGATCGGCGAAAAGAAACTCGCGCCCAGATAGCCATGGGCGAAATGCATCTCCAGCCATTCGAACCCGGCCTCGTGCGCCCGCCGCGCGGCGTCGGCATAGGCCTGATGAATCTCGCCGATCTCTTCCTGGCTCAGCGCCTGCACCGGCTGGGTGAAATCGCCGCCATAGGCGAGCGCCGAAGGCCCGCGCACCTGCCAGCCATCGGGGTGATCCGCCGGCAGCTGCGCGCCGCCCTCCCACGGCTTGAGCAGGCTGCCCTTGCGCCCGGTGTGCCCCAGCTGGATCGCCGGCACCGCGCCCATTTCCTTGATCAGCGACGTCACCCGCCGCAGCCCTTCGATCTGGCTGTCGTCATAAATGCCCGCGCAGGATGTGCTGGTGCGGCCGTCGGGGGTGATCGCCAGCTGCTCCAGAAACACCAGCCCAAAGCCCCCGGCGGCGCGCGCGCCGGCCAGCATCACGTGGTAATCGCCCACCAGCCCGTCGACCGAGCGGTACATGGTCATCGGCGACATCGCGATCCGGTTGCGCAGCGTCACCGCTTTGATCGTCAGGGGAGTGAACAGGTCAGGCACGGCGTTCCTTTCTCGGGCGCGGGGTCAGGGCAGGGTCGGCGGAGCGCGGTAGAACTCAACCTGCATTTTCATCGGCCCGGCCAGTTCGACATGGTGCACCGCCTGCGGCGCGATCAGCGCGGGGGCTTCGGGCGTAACCTGCACCGAGACTGGCGGGTCGACAAACACCAGCCGCACTTCGCCTTCCAGTACCCGCAGCACCCCCCAGGTGCCCGCCTTGGTGCTGTGTTCGCCGCGGATCGCGGCGGGCAGGCTGTCCTGATCCCACACTGCGGTAATCTTGTAGGGGGCTTCGCTCATGGCTGGTAACGCCTCTCCGGTCGGCCCGCAGGTTGTGCCAGAGCGCCACCGCGCGCAAGGGGGAATTGGCCGGAACGGCAAGGCCGGGCGACGCGCCGCTGCCGGCCGGCGCCGAAAATTACATAATGCTGTTTTATATCAGTAGTTTAGATGAATTCTACGCCGCAACCCCCACCCGCGGAATACGGGCCTTGCGCCTGTATTTCATCAACTTGCCAGCGCCCTCAGAACACCCCGGGGATCAGCCGCCAGCGCACTTTGGTCATGTAGTCGGCATATTCGGGGTCCTGCGCCAGCAGGCGCTCTTCTGCCAGGATACGCAGGATCTGCGCCCACCACCCGATCGCATAGATCACCGCGTTGATGGGCGAGAACATCAGGATCATCACCCCCATATGCACCAGCGCATAGCCGGCATACATCGGGTGGCGGACCAGCTTGTACGGCCCGGAAATCTTGATCCCGCGATTGGCCGGGGCCACCCCGAAGCTGCGCCGCAGCACCAGTTTGGCCCACGCTTGCACCAGATTGCCGCCAACCGCCAAAGCCACGCCAAGCGGTGCGAGCGCGGGAACCAGCATTACGCCCGGAATGATCATCAGCCCGGCGCAAGTCGCGGTCGTCGCCAGCAGCCAGTCACCCAGGTTCATCGAGAGATTGGCGGTCGGCCGGCGGATCAGCGTGAACACCACCACCGCCGTCTCCGACAGCAGCAACAGCGGGGCATAGGGATTGCCCGAAATCTCGACCCGCTGGACGAGGAAGATCCACAGGACCACGATCACCACCTGCTCGACACGGTCGAGCACGGCAGGCCGCAGCCAGCCGGTTTGCCGGATGGCGCGTTCGCTGACGCTGGCGGTCGCAGTCATACTTCACCCCTTCGCTGGTCCGCACCGGAGTTCGCAGATCAGGGTTAACAATTGTCTAAGGGTGAGTGCAGTGAGGCGGGTCGCGGCGGGTTTGTTGACTTTGCCGCCCATCGCTCCTAACAGCCCGCTCCGACTTGGCGGATTCGGCCGTCCGGTCATCCGTCCGAGACAGCTGGTGCCCCTTGCGGGCTTAATCTCCAGCCGAGGCGGGGAAAAGAGTTTCCAGCGGCCCGCGGCGCCTGTGCGCCCCGCGGTGCTTCGCGTTCCCTGATCACAGATCGGCGGGCGCATCTCCTTCCCCTTCAGCGGACTCGCCCGTGCTGCGCCGTGCAGCATGGACAAACGTAGCCGGCCTTGCGGTCTCTACCGCAGGGTCAATGTGAAGGAGTAAGGCATGGATCGTTCGCAGAAAGCCGAATCGGTCGCCTCGCTGCACGCGACGTTCAAGGAAGTTGGCGTGGTGGTCATCACCCGCAACCTCGGCATGTCGGTGGCCCAGTCCACCGCTCTGCGCTTGAAGGTCCGGGATGCGGGTGCGTCCTACAAGGTTGCGAAGAACCGTCTTACCCGGCTTGCCGCACAGGACACCGCCTTCGAGGGGATTTCCGATCTCCTCACCGGCCCGACCGCGATCGCCACTTCGGTCGATCCGGTTGCCGCCGCCAAGGCGGTGGTCGATTTCGCCAAGACCAACGACAAGATTGAAATTGTCGGTGGCTCGCTGGGGTCGGTCCTGCTCAACGCCGAAGGGGTCAAGGCTCTCGCCACGATGCCTTCGCTCGATGAGATGCGCGCCAAGCTGATCGGCCTCGTTCAGGCTCCCGCGACGAAGATCGCCCAGCTCGCCACCGCTCCGGCGGCCAAGCTGGCCCGCGTTTTCGCCGCCTACGCCGAGAAGGAAGCCGCGTAAGCCGGTCCACACGATTTTTCTGGCTCGGCACCCCGCCGCAGCCGGCCCACCAATCAGGAGTGATGCATCATGGCCGATATTGCCAAGCTTGTTGAAGAACTTTCGAAGCTGACCGTCCTCGAGGCGGCCGATCTTGCCAAGGCGCTTGAAGAAGCGTGGGGCGTTTCCGCTGCGGCCGCTGTTGCCGTGGCCGCTCCGGCCGGTGGCGGCGAAGCCGCTGCTCCGGTCGAGGAACAGACCGAATTCGACGTCATCCTGACCGGTTTCGGCGACAAGAAGATCCAGATCATCAAGGAAGTCCGCGCGATCACCTCGCTCGGACTGACCGAAGCCAAGACCCTCGTGGAATCGGCTCCGAAGGCGATCAAGGAAGGTGTCAACAAGGCGGAAGCCGAAGACATCAAGAAGAAGATCGAAGAAGCCGGCGGTACCGTCGAAATCAAGTAAACGTTTCGGCGGCAACGCCGGTCACCGGATCAGGGCGGCCCCGCAAGGGCCGCCCTTTTTCGTGCGGCCTATCCGTCCGCACCGGCCCGTGCTTTTGCGCTTTCCCGCACCCGCTACAGCGCCTATCGGGGCCGGCCTCATGCCCGCCGCCCCCGCCTTTCACCCTGTCCGCGCTGAAGTCGCCGCGACCCTGCGCCTCGCCGGGCCGCTGGCGGCGGCCAATCTGCTGCAGATGCTGGTCTATGCGATCGACGTGATCTTTGTCGCCCGGCTGGGGCAAGACGTGCTCGCTGCATCGAGCCTGGCGGTAGCGCTGTTCGGGTTGATCGCCTGGTCGCTGTCGGGGCTGACCAGCGCGGTAGCGCCGCTGGTTGCCGCCGAACTTGGCCGCAAGGCACACTCCGTCCGCGAAGTCCGCAAATCGGTGCGGATGGCGCTGTGGCTGGCCGTGCTCGCCAGCCTTGCCGGATTGGCGATCTGCGGTCTGGGTGAGCCGCTGATGATCGCCACGGGCCAGGACCCGGCAGTGGCATCGCAAGCCGGCCGCTTCCTCGCGGTCGTGATGTTCGCGCTGCCGGCGATGATCGCCGGCAATGTCTTGCGCACGTTCGTCTCGGCGCTTGGCCGGCCGCTGTTCGCCACCGCGATCACCGCCTTTGCCATCCTCGTCAACGGGCTCGGCAATTACGCCTTCGTGTTCGGCCATCTCGGCGCCCCGGCTCTCGGGCTGGAGGGCTCGGCGCTATCGAGCGTGATTACCTCTGGCGTCACGCTGGCCGCTTACGTTGTGCTGATCCGCGCCGATCGTCGGCTCCGGCGCTACCATTTGTTCGGCCGGTTGTGGGTGCCGCACTGGCGGCGGCTGGGCGAGATCGTCGGGATAGGCCTGCCGGTCTTCGCCACGATCCTCGCCGAGGCTGGCCTGTTCAGCGCCGCCGCATTCCTGATGGGTGTGATCGGCAAGGCCGAACTCGCCGGCCACACCGTCGCGCTGCAGATCGCCGCGCTGACCTTTCAAGTGCCGTTCGGCATCGGCCAGGCGGCGACGATCCGGGTTGGTTACCATTTCGGCGCGGGCGACCGCGCCGGGGTGGCGCGTGCCGGCTGGGTGGCGATCACCACGGCGATGCTGATTTCCTCGGTTAGCGCCAGCCTGATGATGTTCGCGCCGCACCTGATGCTTTCGCTCTATGTCGACGTCGGCGCGCCCGCCAATGCGGCGATGGTGGCTTTCGCGGTCCAGTACATCGTCGTCGCCGCTGCGTTCCAGCTGTTCGACGGGGTGCAGGCCGTTGCCACAGGCGCGCTGCGCGGCCTGCAAGACACCCGCATCCCGATGCTGGTGGCGATCGCGTCCTACTGGCTCCCCGGCGCCGCCGCCTCGTTCGGTCTGGGGCTGCGCACGCCGCTGGCCGGGATCGGGGTGTGGATCGGGCTCCTGATCGCGCTCGGATGCGTCGCGGTGCTGCTGCTGTGGCGGTGGTGGCGGCGTGAGCGGCTCGGTCTGGTCCGCTTCTGAGGCGGACTGCCGCGCACGTAAATTTTTCCGCGGCCCGCGCCTTGACGGCGCATGTACGTCGACCCATATCCGCCGCGCTGGCACTCATCGGGTGTGAGTGCCAATATCCATAACCATTCTACAGAGAGGTATCTCCATGACTTTTCGTCCGCTGCACGACCGCGTGCTGGTCCGTCGCGTCGAGGCCGAGGAAAAGACCGCCGGCGGCATCATCATCCCCGACAGCGCCAAGGAAAAGCCCGCCGAGGGCGAAGTGGTCGCCACCGGGTCGGGTGCCCGCTCGGACGACGGCAAGATCACGCCGCTCGACGTCAAGGCCGGTGACCGCGTGCTGTTCGGCAAGTGGTCCGGGACCGAGGTGAAGGTCGACGGCGAAGACCTGTTGATCATGAAGGAAAGCGATATCCTCGGCGTGCTCGCCTGAGGAACCGGCCTCCGCTCGCGCGGGGGCTTCGTCATTATCTCTACACAACGAGCCCCCGCATCGATGGGGGCGCAGGCTAACAAGGAACAGGAACAATGGCTGCCAAGGACGTACGCTTTTCGCGCGAAGCTCGCGAACGCATCCTCAGGGGCGTCGACATCCTCGCCGACGCGGTGAAGGTTACCCTCGGGCCCAAGGGCCGCAACGTCGTGATCGAAAAGAGCTTCGGCGCGCCGCGCATCACCAAGGACGGCGTCACCGTCGCCAAGGAAATCGAACTCAAGGACAAGTTCGAGAACATGGGCGCGCAGATGCTGCGCGAAGTCGCCAGCAAGACCAACGATATCGCCGGTGACGGCACCACCACCGCCACCGTTCTGGCTCAGGCGATCGTGCGCGAAGGCATGACTTCGGTCGCTGCCGGCATGAACCCGATGGACCTCAAGCGCGGCATCGACATCGCGGTCAGCGCCGTGGTTGAAAACCTCAAGTCGCGTTCGACCCCGGTCAGCGGCACGGCCGAAATCGCCCAGGTCGGCATCATCTCGGCCAATGGCGATACCGAAGTCGGCAACAAGATCGCCGAAGCGATGGACAAGGTCGGCAAGGAAGGCGTGATCACCGTCGAAGAGGCCAAGGGCCTCGAGTTCGAACTCGATGTCGTCGAAGGCATGCAGTTCGATCGCGGCTATCTCTCGCCTTACTTCGTGACCAACGCCGAGAAGATGGTTGCCGAGTTGGATAACCCCTACATCCTCATCCACGAGAAGAAGCTGTCGTCGCTCCAGGCGATGCTGCCGATCCTCGAGGCGGTGGTGCAGTCGGGCCGTCCGCTGCTGATCATCGCCGAGGACATCGAAGGCGAAGCCCTTGCCACCCTCGTCGTCAACAAGCTGCGCGGCGGCCTGAAGATCGCCGCCGTCAAGGCGCCGGGCTTCGGCGATCGTCGCAAGGCCATGCTGGGCGATATCGCCACGCTGACCGCCGGCGAAATGATTTCCGAAGACCTCGGGATCAAGCTCGAGAACGTCACCCTCGGCATGCTCGGTCAGGCCAAGAAGGTCACGATCGACAAGGACAACACCACCATCGTCGACGGTGCCGGTGCGGCTGAGGACATCAAGGCCCGGGTCGAACAGATCCGCGCCCAGATCGAAGTCACCAGCAGCGACTATGACCGTGAGAAGCTGCAGGAACGCCTGGCCAAGCTGGCCGGCGGCGTGGCCGTGATCAAGGTCGGCGGCGCCACCGAAGTCGAGGTCAAGGAGCGCAAGGACCGCGTCGACGACGCGCTCCATGCCACCCGCGCCGCCGTTGAAGAAGGCATCGTCCCCGGCGGCGGCACCGCGCTGCTCTATGCCACCAAGGCCCTCGAAGGCCTCAAGGGCGCCAACGACGATCAGACCAAGGGCATCGACATCGTGCGCAAGGCGATCCTCTCGCCGATCCGCCAGATTGCCGAGAACGCTGGTCATGATGGCGCTGTCGTCTCGGGCAACCTCCTGCGCGAGGGTGACGAGAACCAGGGCTTCAACGCCGCCACCGACACTTACGAAAACCTCAAGGCTGCCGGCGTGATCGACCCGACCAAGGTTGTGCGCACGGCGCTGCAGGATGCAGCCTCGGTTGCCGGCCTGCTGATCACCACCGAAGCGGCGATCGCCGAAAAGCCGGAAGACAAGCCGGCGATGCCGGCGATGCCGGGCGGCGGGATGGGCGGGATGGACTTCTAAGTCCAACCCCAACTACTCGCAATAATTCGGGCCGGGGGAGCGATCCTCCGGCCCTTTTTGTGGTCTAGTTTAGCTCTGTCGGCACTTTGTTCCGAATGTTACCGCAGCGGCAAACCATTTCATCGCGCAATTCTTGCGCCTATCCGCATGATTCGTTTAGCTTGTCGCAATCTGATGGGGTGTAGGGTCACCGGCGTGACGATGCGATTTTTAACCCGTTGGGCAGCGGTCGCCACTTTGGCCGCAAGCGTGCTCGCCCCGGTGGCCGCGCATGCCGATCCGCTTGAAACCCAGTTTGATGCGGTGCTTGGCAAGATCCAGCGCGCCCCGCGCGTCGTCCAGCCCGCCACGCCGAGCGCAGATGCGCTTGAATATCAGCTGGCTTCGCTGGCTGAGGCGTCGCAGGGCCGGATTGGCGTGGCCGCGCTCGATCTCGATACCGGCCGCACCGTCGCCGTGCTTGGCGATCAGCCCTTCCCGATGGCCAGCACCAGCAAGATCGCTATTGTCGCCACGTTCCTCGCCGGGGTGGATCAGGGCCGCTACCGCCTGTCCGAACAGTATCCGCTGCTGTTGCCGCTGCCCTCCAAAAAGTTCGATGGCCCTATCGCACCAGTGCGCGCCGGCGAAATGCTGAGCGCCGAGCAGCTGATCGAACTGGCACTCACCCGCAGCGACAATCATGCGGCCGACGCCCTGCTCGCCGCGGTCGGCGGCCCTGCTGCTGTCACCCGCTGGGTCCGCACCAACACCGGGATCACCGAATTCCGGCTCGATCGCGATATCGCTACGCTGGTGCGCGATGATGGCGCGGTCAACCCGGCACTGGTGGTTGACCGGCGCGACAGCATCACGCCCGCAGCCATGGTCCGCCTGCTCACCGGGCTCTATCGCGGCCAATGGCTGAGCGCATCCAGCCGCAACGTCCTGCTCGGCGCAATGAGCCGCTGCCAGACCGGGCGCAACCGAATCCGCGCGCTGCTTCCCGAAGGCACCGCCATTGCGCACAAGACCGGCACACTGGCCAATACCGCCAGCGACGTCGGTTTCATAACCACGCCCGATGGGCGCAATCTGGCCGTCGCGATCTATGTCACCGGGCAGACCGGCAAGCAGGAGCGCGAAAGCCGCATCGCGCTGCTCGCCCGCGCCATCTACGACGGTTACAGCGCACAAGCCCCGCGGCGCGCCGCACTGCGCTGATCCCGCCGGTTTACCCGCCGCAACAGCACTTGCCTGATACCATCAATGCGGCGCGTCGCTCGCAGAGGCCGAGGCTTTGGCGCTGGCTGAATGGAGCGCGTCACCGGCCTGGTCGGCCGCGACTGCTGCCGAATTGGCGACTTTGGCAGCAGCGCCGGAAACCGCATCTGCGGCCATGTCGACATTCGCCGTGGCATCGGTCGCGGCAGCGTCCGCCGCTTTCCCCGCCGCTTGCTCGGTCTTTTCCGAACAGGCCG
>CANGQZ010000062.1 GCA_947455865.1 Sphingomonadaceae bacterium | reverse complement strand
TACTGAGCCGAAACCAGCGCCTCGACCGCGCGGTAGAGCCGTTCGGCCTGAGCGGGGTTGCCCTCCGTCTCGTAAGTCCGGGCGATCTCTGCGAGCATCTGTGCGCGCAGCGCGATAACCGGGAGCACCCGGCCATCGCGCACGGCCAGCGCTCGGGCATTGGCGGTGACGAGCGCCGCGCGCGCCTCGGCCGGCTTGCCCGCAAGGCGCAGCGCGGTGCCGCGCAGCGCCGTGGCCTGGGCATCGGCAATTTCGGCGCGTTCGGCCGGGGTCAGACGAGTTTCCTGACTGATGGTTTCCTGACTGATGATCGCGGCCAGTTCCGTTGCGGTGCCGGCGATGGGCAGGTCGATCTCGACCACGCCGTCGCCCGCGATCACCCCGCCTGCGATCGGCGGGACTGGACGATCGAGGATCGAGCCAACGCTGGCATAATCGCCGCGGTTGAGCGCGTCGATCGCTTCGAAATTACGGCCAAGCCGGGCCTGCAGCGGATCGATTCCGGACATCGCGCGGGCTGTGGCAAACAGAGCCGCGCCCTGATCGAACTGGCTGAGGTTGGATAGCTGGAGCGCCTGATTGATCGTCAGTTCGTGGCGGCGGGCGCCGCTATCGGCAGTGCCCGCGCCGACCGAGGCGGCAACCGCGGCGAAAATCTGCGCGGCTTCGGCATAGGCGCCGGCAGCGTTGCGGCGATAGCCCTGACCGATCAGGCTATCGGCATCGGCAGCGCCGGCCTTGACCTGAAAGAAGCTGCTGCCGCCGCCGCCGCCAAGGCTGGCGGCGGAGATTTCGCCAGCGACGAGGGTGTCTGTCACGAGGCTGCGCAAGGTCAGCTGCAAGGCGCTGTCAAACGCGGTCAGGCCCTCCACCACATAGGTGCCGCGGGCGGAAGAGCGGGTGTAGCTATGGTATTCAAGGCCCGAGACGCGACCGCGGCAGTTGCGCAGCAGCACCCCGGCGAGGCCGGTAACGCTGGCGCCGCCGGGTTCGGTACAATCGAGCGCTTCATCGAGCCCTTGGCCCGGCACAGGCCGGCTGCCATCGCGAACGAACCACGCCACGCCGATCGGGCGAGCGACTTCGTGGCACAGCAGCAGCCACTTGCGATCGTAGACCGAACGGCGAGTTGCCCCGGCCGGAAGGCTCTGCGCTTCGCAAACTGGGCCAGCGTTGCCGATGCGGAAGGTATCGGCGAAGGCAGGTTGCATCGGCGCCGCCCCCGCGGTGCCGATGCCCAGCGCAATCGACCCGATGATCGTGGCGCCAAGTGCCAGTGCCCCGGCGAATGCTGTCGGCAAACGTCCGACTAGCCGCTCCCGCGCGCTGATGCGCCTCATCGTGTTCCCCCACGTTACTCGGCATCGCCAAGTCCAATCCCCGGACCGATCCGGGCCGAATCATTATCTGTCCGACTACAAATGCGCCCTCCCGCGTCCCAGAGTCCAGCGCCGCGCCCGCGAGGAACGCAACTGCAGCACAATCCGGCGCACGAATTGGCAAATTACAACAGCACCTTACGATAGGTTCCTCGGGTTACCGTAAAAAGACAACGCTTCACGGGGCGGATGCAGGTGTTAACCTTGATTTGGGGTTCGCGGGGCATAATCCTTGTTCGCGGGGGCAAAAGCCGTTTTCGGGATTGCATCAGGCATGGACATCAGCAGGCGGCGCTTGCTTGGCGGAATGGCGCTTGGCGCTGCAGGGCTGGCGTTGCCGCGCTGCCTTGCGGCCGAGCCGGCGATGGCCGCCCCGCTTGATTTTTCCGCCAGTGCGGTCGGCGCCAGCCGGTTCAGCAGCGTGCTGCTGCCGCAGGCGCGCGCGGCCCTTGATCGCCACGCCGCCGCCATCACCAACCGCGATATCGTTGGCCTCGTCGATTTCTCCGCGCCTTCGCGGGCGACGCGGTTCTATCTGCTCGACACCGCCGCCGGGCAAGTGATCTCCACCCACCTCGTCGCGCACGGCAAGGGCTCGGACCCGGCCAACAGCGGCTGGGTTGAGCGGCTGTCCAACCGGCCAGGTTCCTATGCCTCGTGCCAGGGCGCGTTCCTCACCGGCGAGAGGTATTCGGGCGAACATGGCAGATCGCGCCGGCTGATCGGGCTCGAGCCGCAAAACGATCAGGCCGAAGCCCGCGCGATCGTGATTCACGCGGCCAGCTATGTCGATCCCGGGCTGATCGCGATGCAGGGCCGGATCGGGCGCAGCCAAGGCTGCTTTGCCGTCGCCCGGCGCGAGATCGACGATGTGCTGGAACTGCTGGGGCCGGGACGACTGCTCTACGCGGTAAAATAGCGCTGGCGCGATCAGGCGCGATCCCGCTAGATTTTGAGCCGGGCTAACGCGAACGGCAGGTCATGCATATTCATCCGATTTACGAGGAGATGGGCCTGACCATCTTCGAACACATGTCCGGGTTGTGCCGAGACGGCACCCGGATCAATCTTGGTCAGGGCTTCCCCGACGATCAGGGACCGGCCGAACTGCGCGAGGCGGCTTCGCGGGCAATACTTGAGCGGTCCAATCAGTATCCGCCAATGGCCGGAGTGCCCGAACTGCGCGCGGCGCTGAGCGCGTTCTATGCGCAGGAACAGGGACTTGCGCTGGCGCCCGAGTGCTTCGTGGTAACTTCGGGGGCGACAGAGGCGCTGGCCGCTGCGATCCTGACGGTGGTCCGTCCGGGCGACGAGGTACTGGTGTTCGCGCCAAGCTATGACCTTTATGCGCCAATGATCCGCCGCGCCGGGGCGATGCCGGTGTTCGTCCCCCTTGCCCCGCCCGACTGGCATTATCGCCATGAGGATATTGCCGCGCGGATCACCCCGCGCACCGCCGCGCTGATCCTCAACGATCCGCTCAACCCGACCGGTTCGGTGGCGAGCACGGCGGAACTGGCGATGTTGGCGCAGCTGTGCGTGGCGCACGATCTGGTCGCGATATGCGACGAGGTGTGGGAGACGGTGCGCTTTGACGGGGTCCGCCACCGCTCGCTGCTCGACTTTCCGGGCATGGGTGAGCGCACGGTCAAGATCGGCTCGGCCGGCAAGATCTTTGGGCTGACCGGGTGGAAGATCGGCTGGATGGCCGCTGCGCCCGCGTTTGTGAAGGTGCTGGCGCGGGCGCACCAGTTCCTGACGTTCACCACCGCCCCGGCCACCCAGTATGCGGTGGCCGAAGGTCTGGCGCTGCCCAAGGTGATCGCCGGGCTGAACGCCAAGTGGGGGCAATCGCGCGACACGCTGAACCGGCTGCTGGCCGAAGCGGGGTTCGCGGTGCTACCCGGACCGGCGACATGGTTCACTTGCATCGACCTTTCCGGCTCAGGCATCGCGCTGGACGATGCGATGTTCAGCGAGCGCGCAGTCCACGAGGCCAAGGTGGCGACCATTCCGCTTGCCGCATTTGTCGGGGGCGGCACGGCGACCGGGGTGGTCCGGCTGTGCCACTGCAAGGACGCGGGCGTTCTGGCCGAAGGGGTGCGCCGGCTGGCCGCATTCCGCGATGCACTGGCGCGCGAAACCGCGATCGGTTAGGTTTGGGATGATGGCCGAAATCGTCAACCTGAGGCAGGCGCGCAAGATGCGCGCGCGGCAGAGCGCCGAGGCGCAGGCGGCCGAAAACCGGGCACGGTTTGGACGGAGCAAGGCCGCGCGCGCGGCGCAAGAGGCCGAGGCTGAGCGGCAAGCGCGCTTGCTCGCCGGTTCCCGCCTTGAACCCGGCGAAGCCTGATGCGCACGACTTTCGGCGGTGCCAGCGTGCGGCTCTATCATCTTGACGACGACGCCGAGGGCGGCACCGCTACCACCCTGCTCTATGGCCCGCTCGAGGAAGCGCTGGCGCTCGCCGCGACACAGGACGAGGCGGTGCAAGACGGGCTCTATCTTGCCACCGACAACGATGTGATCGCCTATCGCGACCTGATGGACGACTGACCGCGATGGAGCGCGCCGCCACGGTGCCCAGCTTCGGCGACCTGCTGCGCACATTCGCAAGGATCGGCTGCCTGAGTTTCGGCGGACCGGCCGGGCAGATCGCGCTGATGCATCGCGAAATCGTCGAGGAGCGCGGCTGGCTCAGTGAGGATCAGTTCCTCCACGCACTGAATTTCTGCCACCTCCTGCCCGGACCAGAGGCGCAACAGTTGGCGACGTGGATCGGCTGGCGCTGGCACGGGGTGCGCGGAGGGCTGGCGGCCGGGATGCTGTTCGTGATCCCCGGCGCACTTGTGATCCTCGCGCTGTCCATCTTCTACAGTTTTGCTGCCGGGCTCGGCTGGTTCGCGGCGCTGTTTCTCGGGATCAAGGCCGCGGTGCTGGCGATTGTCGGCCGGGCCCTGCTGCGGATCGCGCGGCGCTCGCTCAACACGCCGCTCAAGCGCGGGATCGCCGCCGCAGTGTTCGCCGCGCTGTTCCTGTTCAATCTGCCGTTTCCGCTGGTAGTGCTCGGTGCCGGAGCGCTCGGCTTCGCGGTAGCGGCGCTGCGGCCGGAGTGGCTGAGGCTCGGCGCGGACGGCGCTGCTCCCGCCGATGCCCCGCGGCCGTGGGGCACCACTGCGCGGGCGATCGCGATCGGCGGCGCGGTGTGGGCTGCGCCGCTGGCGGCCGTGCTGGCAACGCTCGGGCCGGATCATGTGCTGTGGCAGAGCGGGCTGTTCTTCGCGCGGATGGCGGTGGTCAGCTTCGGTGGGGCCTATGCGGTGCTGACTTATGTGGCGCAGGCCGCGGTTGGCCATTACCACTGGCTGGCGCCGGGCGAGATGGCCGACGGACTGGGGCTGGCCGAAACCACCCCTGGTCCGCTGATCCTGGTCACCCAGTTCGTCGGCTATCTGGCAGCCTATCGCAGCCCGGCGCCGTTCACGCCGCTAGTGGCGGGCGTGATCGGCGCGGGGCTGACGACGTGGGTGACGTTCGCGCCGAGCTTCCTGTGGATTTTCGCCTTCGCCCCGTGGATCGAGCGGCTCCAGCACGCGCGCCGCCTCAAGGGTGCGCTGTCGGCGGTGACAGCGGGAATCGTGGGCGTGATCGGCAATCTGGCGGCGTGGTTTGCACTGCATCTGCTGTTTACCCGGACCGAAGCGCGCTGGATCGGGGCGTTGCCAGTCGATGTCCCGCAATGGGATAGCTTCGACTGGCGGGCGGCGCTGCTAGCGACACTAGCCGCGGTGCTGATCGCGCAGACACGCTGGAATGTGATTGCCGTGCTTTCCGTAACGGCAATTGCCGGCCTGGCCCTTTACCAAGGTATACTTTTGGTAGGGTAACACGGCCCTGACGGCGGACACGGTTTCACGGTAGCGGACATCAACGGTAAGCGCGAGCTTGGGCATGACCCGTAAAGCGAAGCCACCGCCGACCTGCGAATCCCACCCTCAACGCCTCCCCGCCCTCGAGAAGAGAGCACGGTTGGTACCCATGCTGTCGGCGGGAGGGGCGCTCTATCCGACGACCTGCGCGGTCCAGTCGGCGAGGTTGTAGTAGACGCTGACCCGTTCGATCCGCCCATTCGTCACGGCAAAGAAGGTGACGGCAGGGAGGACGTAAGTCTGTCCGGTAGCGGGGGGCAAGCCCTCATCGGTCGCCAGATATTCGCCGCGGACGACGAACTCGGCCGCCGCGCGGGTGCCGTCTTCGCTAGCCATGATCACGATGTCGGCCAGCCGTTCGCGGTAGCAGCGGTCCATATGAGCGAGGAAAGCGGCGAACGCGGCTTTGCCCGATTGGCGCTCGCCCTGATTGATATCGTGCACGACATCGTCGAAGAGGCAAGCAAGCATCCCTGCGCCATCGCCGGCGTTGAAGGCGGCGTAATAGCGTTCGATCAGCGCGAGGGTGGCGGTGCGGTTCATGCGATCAGCCTCAGGCGGTGAGCCGCGCGGCGTGCCAGCGCACGTGTTCGGCCATAAAGGTGGAGATGAAATAGTAGGAGTGATCGTAGCCCGGCTGCATCCGGATCGTCGCCGGCTGTCCGGCGGCGGCGCAGGCGGCATCGAGCAGGTGAGTCTTGAGCTGTGTTTCGAGGAAGTTGTCCGCCCCGCCCTGATCGACCAGCAGATCGGGCAGGCGCGCGCCGGCGGCTATGAGCGCGCAGGCATCGTATTCCAGCCATGCCGCCCTGTCCGGCCCGAGATAGCCACCGAGCGCCTTTTCGCCCCATGGGCAGTTCAGCGGGCTGACGATGGGCGAAAAGGCGCTGACCGAGCGGAACCGGGCGGGGTTGCGCAAAGCGATGGTGAGCGCGCCGTGGCCGCCCATCGAGTGGCCGGTGATCCCCTGCCGAGCCATGTCCGCCGGGAAGTTTTCAGCCACTAGATCAGGCAGTTCACCCTCGATATACGCACGCATCCTGAAGTTCTTGGCCCATGGCTCTTGCGTGGCATCGACGTAGAACCCGGCGCCCTTGCCGAAATCGTAGGCGTCGTCATCGGCCACATCGTCGCCGCGCGGGCTCGTGTCGGGCGCGATGAATATCACGCCATTTTCAGCACATGCGGCGCGGTATTCGCCCTTTTCAGTAACATTGGCGTGGGTGCAGGTGAGCCCCGAGAGATACCACAGCACCGGCAGCCGGGCGCCGGGCGCACGATCGGGGACGAACACCGAGAAGGTCATCGGCGTGCCGGTGGCGGCGGAGGTGTGGGTGTAGACGCCCTGCGTGCCGCCGTGGCTGCGATTGGTCGAGACGGTGTCCATCATTTGATCCGATAAAATCCGCACAGCTTGTTGCCTGAAGGATCACGCAGGTAAGCGAGATGGACCACCCGGCCGTCCGGTACGTACCGGACCCCGGGCGGGTCCTCGATCGCGGTGCCGCCGTTGGCCAGGCCGGCGGCATGCCAGGCATCGACTTCCTCCGGGGATGCGGCCTTGAAGCCGAGAGTGCCGCCGTTGGCGCCATCCGCTGGCTCGCCGTTCAGCGGCAGCGTGATCAGGAAGCGGCTGCCGTCATGCGAATAGACCACCCTGTTCCGGATATCGATTTCGCCCGGAGGGACGCCGAGCGCGCCAAGCGCCGCATCGTAGAAGCGCTTGGCGGCTGCGATATCGTTCGCGCCGATCATAACGTGACTGAACATGGCCGCCTCAGAACACCACGACCGAACGGATCGACTTGCCGGCGTGCATGAGATCGAACGCGGTGTTGATCTCTTCCAGCCCCATCACGTGGGTGATCATCGGATCGATCTCGATCTTGCCGGTCATGTACATATCGACGATCTTGGGAACGTCGGTGCGGCCCTTGGCCCCGCCGAACGCGGTGCCCCGCCAATTGCGGCCCGTGACCAGCTGAAACGGGCGGGTGCTGATCTCCTTGCCCGCCTCGGCCACGCCGATGATGATCGAGGTGCCCCAGCCGCGATGGCAGGCTTCGAGCGCGGTGCGCATCACTTCGGTGTTGCCGGTGGCATCAAAGGTATAGTCGGCGCCGCCATCGGTCATCTCGACGATCTTCGCGACGGTTTCTTCGCGGCTCATCCCCTTCGAGTTAAGGAAGTCGGTCATCCCGAAACGGCGACCCCACTCCTCGCGGTCAGGATTGATGTCGACGCCGATGATCTTGCCGGCACCCGCCAGCCGGGCGCCCTGAATCACGTTAAGCCCGATCCCGCCGAGGCCGAACACCACGACGTTATCGCCCACCTGAACCTTGGCGGTGTTGACCACTGCGCCGACCCCGGTGGTGACCCCGCAGCCAATGTAGCAGCTCGACTGGAAGGGCGCATCGCTCCGGATCTTGGCGACCGCGATTTCAGGCAGGACGGTGAAGTTGGAGAAGGTGCTGCAGCCCATGTAATGGAAGATCTGCTGGCCCTTGTAGCTGAAGCGGCTGGTGCCATCGGGCATCAGGCCCTTGCCCTGCGTGGCGCGGATCGCGGTGCACAGGTTGGTCTTGCCCGAAAGGCATGACTTACACTGGCGGCACTCCGGCGTGTAAAGCGGGATCACGTGATCGCCGGGGACCACCGAGGTGACGCCCGGGCCGACCTCGCGCACGATCCCGGCGCCTTCGTGACCGAGGATCGAGGGGAAGATGCCTTCCGAATCGAACCCATCGAGCGTGTAGGCATCGGTGTGGCAGATGCCGGTGGCCATGATCTCGACCAGCACTTCGCCGGCGCGCGGCCCTTCCAGATCGACCTCGACGATTTCCAGCGGCTGTTTTGGCGCGAAGGCCACGGCGGCGCGGGTTTTCATGGGTAGTTCCCTCCTGTTCCGGGGCGCCCGGCTGGACCGGACGGCGCCCCCCTAAACGCAAATCGCCGTGCGGCATAGCGCCCGGCGATGACACCCGTCCATTGCAGTAATCGGATAATCGGATGCAAGCCGGGCATGGCGGCGGCAGGCGCTGGCATTCGCGCGCGGACGCGGGCAGAGAGGCGGCAGAGACAAGCGAGGGCGGGAGCAATCATGACTGTTGAGGACACATACAGCGAACTGCTGATCGACGCGCGCGGGGACGGGATCGAGATCGTCACGCTCAACCGGCCGGCGGCGCTGAATGCCCTTTCGCCGTCCTTGGCGGGGGCGCTGCGCACCTACTTTCTGGAGCTGCGCGCCCGGCTGGATGTGCGTGTGGTGGTTCTGCGGGGTGAGGGCCGGGCGTTCTGCGCAGGGGCCGACCTTGCCTCTGCGGCGTTCGTCCCGAACGAAGCCGGCGCGGCGCAGGCCCGGATGGCGATGCAGCAGTTCTTTGCCGATATCGTGCGGGCGATGCGCGCCTGCCCGCAACCGATCATCGCGCTGGTCCAGGGGCCGGCTTGCGGGGGCGGACTGTCGCTGGCGGCGGCTGCCGACGTGCGGTTTGCCGCCAGCGATGCGCGGTTCAACGCTGCCTATGTGCGGATCGGGTTGGGCGGGTGCGACATGGGGTCGGGCTATTTCCTGCCGCGATTGGTGGGCCAGTCGCTCGCCTCTGAAATGCTGCTGACCGGCAACTTCATCGGGGCCGAGCGGGCGCTGACGAGCGGCCTCGTTTCACGGGTGGTGCGGGGCGAGGAGCTGCTCAGCGCCGGGCTGGCGCTGGCCGACGACATGCTGCGCACCGCGCCGATGGCGCTGCGGCTGACCAAGGAAACGCTGAACCAAACGATCGACGCGCCAAGCCTCGATGCGGCTCTGACGATGGAGGACCGCCAGCAGGTGCTGCTGCTCGGCACCGAGGACCACCAGACCGCGGTGGCGGCGTTCTTTTCCAAGGAACGGCCGGTTTACCGCGACGCCTGAAGAGCCGGTTGCAATCCCCGCGGGACCAACGGAACTCCGTCCCTTGCCCCGCAGTGTCCAGCGGGGCAATCTTCGCCGCGAAGGCTTGAGGAGACCGCAATGAAAGTGCTGGTGATGGGCGGCAACCGCTACATCGGCGTGCAGCTGGTCCGCGAACTGGTCGAGCAGGGCCACGACGTGACCGTGTTCAACAGCCACGAAGCGGAACTTCCCCCCGGCGTGCGGCGCATCCACGGCAAGCGCCATGAGCCGGGCGAACTCGTGCGCCTTCTGGGCCCGGAGCGGGACGGCTTCGAGGCGGTGTTCGACAATACCTCGTACGTGCCCGAGCATCTGGAAGACATGCTGGCGCTGTTTGCCGGGCGCGTGCGGCACTATGTTTTCACCAGTTCGATCGCGGTCTACGAAATGGCCGCCGCCCAGCCAATCGGTGAGGACGGCGTGCTCGGCCGC
Source organism: Sphingomonadaceae bacterium (assembly GCA_947455865.1). GTDB lineage: Bacteria > Pseudomonadota > Alphaproteobacteria > Sphingomonadales > Sphingomonadaceae > Novosphingobium. The sequence continues at coordinate 3,249 of CANGQZ010000062.1, read as the reverse complement.
GATGCGGCCACTGCGCTCTATGGCCCTTATGCCGTGGGCAAGGTCACCTGCGAGGAGCGGCTGGCGCGTGCCCGCGCCGAGAGCGACCTGCCCTATACCACGCTGCGCGTCACCCACACCTGCGGTCCAATGAGCCCGGCGGTGACGCGCGAACCCGGCACCTTTCGCCGGCTCGAGCTCGGCCGCCCGCTGCTGATCGCGGGCAAGACCGAGGCGATGGTCCACTTCATCCACACCCGCGATGCCGCCCGCGCGCTCTGTGCGGTGCTGAGCAAGGACCACGCCGCGGGGCAGGCCTACAACGTCGCCGGCAAGCAGTTCTCCTCGATCGCCAGCTACATGCAGCTGATGGCCGAGGCGGTGGGGGTTTCGCCCGAGATCATTGTCATGCCCGACGATCTGCCTGCCGAAATGCGCTCGCCCATCGTCCACTGGCTCGAGGCGAGCCGGGGAAGCATGGTGTTTGCAATCGACAAGGCGCGGACCGAGCTGGGCTGGGAGCCGCAGCTGTCACTGGCCGAAGGGCTGGCGGATTCGTGGCGCTGGTTCGCCGAGGGCGGGCGCGAGCGCTATACTTATGACTTCAGCGGCGACGATGCGATCCTCGCCGAACTGGCGCGGCGCGGTAGCGGCGGTCGCACCGAAGGCCCGGCGCGGACGGTTTATCGTGCGCAGCTGGACACGCTAAAGGATATGTGAGGGGGGGAGAAGAAAGCACCCCCCCGTTCAGGTCGGATCGAGGAACCCGGTCAAACCATACCGCGTATGCGGGCCGGTGATGTACTGTTCGAGCGCGCCGACGCCGACCTTGTCGCCGCAAGTGGCGCGCACGACGTGCTGCATGTGGAGGTATTGCGGCAGGTTCACGTCCAGATCGTTGATGTTCCAGCTTTCCAGCGCGTAAGCTTCTTCACCCTTGTAGAAGCCATGGCCCCATTCGGGGTGGTTATAGCCCGTGCCGAGCATATGGTAGCGCAGCAACGGTTCGAGAATGAAGGTTTCCTTGCGCCCATCGGGGTAGACGGTGTCGATCTCGGCGCGCTTGATCAGGCGGGTGCCGGGGGTGAATTCCAGCCGGTGATCGCCGCAGATCGCCTCGCTCACCTGATGCTCGTCAAGGGTATCGAACTCGCTGTCGATCGGGAAAGTCTTGAAGACTTGCGCGAACTGCTTCCAGCGCTTGGAATCCTCGTATTCGTGCTGGCCCCAGTGGGTGCAGCGGTCTTCCCAGTGGAGCGGTGCCCACAGCCAGAAGAACTGGCTGGGCTGATCGCGCGAGACGCCCTTTTCGGGTTCGCCGGTCCAGCGCCAGCCCCATGAGCGGTCCTTGGTGCCATACGTCGTCTTGGGGCTGATTTCCTGACGGCGGCCGTGGACCTCGATCCACCCTTCCCAGCGGCCGAACTGGCTGAAGCGCTTCATCTGGGCGACAGTGCGTACACCCTGCTTCATGTGATCGGCTGGCTCCTCGTGCGCGACGGTGCTGACGTGGAACCACAGATCGCAGGAAAAGCCGCTGTCATTGGGCTGAACCGTGATCCGCATCGTCTTCATCGGCTCGACGATTTCATGGCGCATCGGCCCGGCGAACAGATCGGTCCGGTCGCCGCGCAAGTGGCGCGAGGCGTGGAAGCTGTCCTGCGTGCCATCCTTGCGCACGATCGAAACCGCGCCGTCCATCACCTCGCGGTTGGGATAAGCGGCAAAGGCGACGCCGATGTAGAAATCGCCATCGAAATCATAGCCGTTGTACCAGTAGCGGGCATACATGTTGCGCTCGCTCGAGGACATGTAGGACAGCGGCTCGGCGGTCTGATGGACCGGGTAATCATCGTGCTTGATCAGCATTGCAGCCTCTTCCCGATGGGTTCGTGTCAATTTGCGAAGGCGGACTTGCCCGCCACGCCGATGCCACAGGCATAGTCAGGTCCGCCGCCCGCGCCCAAGCGACGGAATTCCGTCCCCTTGTTAGCCCTGCGCGCATTTTTGGAACGGTCCATCCCCATAACTGAAATGGACGGCAACGGGGCAGCTCGATAGATCGCCCCATGGTGTTCCGCTCCGTCCGCTCGGCGCAATCGTGACGTTGCGGAGTCCTTCGGGTAAGCACAAGGCAATCAGCGCAGTGCTTCGTCGTATGGTTTATCGATTTCCCGGGCGTGCCGCCCCGCTGCTTTTTGGCGCGGCCGCGCTGGCGGCGGCGGTGGCCGCACGCTCTCAGGTGCCGGATGCTGCCCCGGGCCCCGCGCCAGCGCATGCTGCGGCGATGCAACTGCTCGATACCCACTGCTCCAGCTGCCACAACGATTACGACAAAGTCGCCGGCTTTTCGATCTATGCGCTGTCTCCGGACGATGTTGCGCAGGGCGCGAACACCGCGCTGTGGGAGAAAGTGCTGCGCCGGACCAGTCTGGGCGAAATGCCGCCGCATCCCAAGCCGCGCCCCGATCCCGCCGCGCTGGCCCACTTCGACGGGTGGCTGGAGAGCGGGCTGGACGGCTATGGCGCGGCGCATCCCGATCCCGGCCGGGCGACGATCCGCCGCCTCAACCGCGCCGAATATGCCAACGCGGTGAGCGACCTGCTGGGCATCGCGGTGAATGTCAGCGCCGATCTTCCCCCGGACAATTCGGGCTATGGGTTCGACAATATCGCCGATGTGCTCACCGTATCGCCCACGCTGATGGACCGCTATATCACCGTCGCCGGGCGGATCAGCGCGTTGGCGACAGGCGCGGTTTCGAGCCGGCCGTTCGTGACCAGTTACGAGGTGCCGAAGGACGGTTCGATCCTCAATCAGGGCCGGCCCGCCTATAACGAGCGCAGCAGCGACGAGCTATCGATCGCATCGCGCGGGGGCGGGGCGATGCAGTACTATGCACGCTATGACGCGACTTATGAGATCACCGGAACGCTCAATGCCAATACCAACAACGAAACCGACCGGGAAAAGGAAGACCGGGTCAGCGTGCGGGTGCCGCTGAAGGCCGGGCCGCATGTGATCGGGCTTTCTTTCCCGCGCAGTCTGGCGCCGGACGAGACCGTGCAGAAGCTGACCAACACCACCGATGTGGTGGTGCTGCCGGTGGCGCCGCCGGTGCTTGACCGGCCCCCACTGAGTGGTCCGTGATGATTGTTAGTGCAGAACTGCCTCCGGCGCCATGGCTGTCCGCAGGTGGAGCGTAGCGGAACCGGAGGGCAGCCATGGCGGCGTTGCTGTTTCCGGGGCCGGTGGGCGATACCCCAACG
>CANGQZ010000061.1 GCA_947455865.1 Sphingomonadaceae bacterium | reverse complement strand
TAGCTCGAAGTGCAGGAACGGCTTGTCGACGCTTGCCCCCCAATAGCGCCCGTAGAGCGCATCCCTGCCGATAAAATTGAGCGCGCCGGCAATCGGCACGCCGTCGCAGTATGCCAGCACCAGCAGGATCCGATCGGCCATACGCTCGCCCAGCAGTGAAAACGCGGCACGGGTAAGATAGGGACGGCCCCATTTGCGCGCACCGGTATCCTGATAGAATCGCCAGAAAACATCCCAGTGCGCTTCGTTGAGCTCATCGCCGCTGAGAGCCCTGATCTCGACACCAGCCTGCGCCGCGGCGCGCTCCTTGCGTAAATTCTTGCGCTTTGCAGAAGACAAGGTGGCAAGGAAATCTTCGAACCCAGCGTAACCGCGGTTCTCGAAATGGAACTGGATGTCGCTGCGCGGGAGCCAGCCGGCGGCTTCGAACAACGGCATTTGCGCCGGTTCGATGAAGGTGGCGTGGGCCGATGAGAATCCCTGCTGTTCACACAATGCCTCGACCGCCTGCAACAGCGGCAGCGCGAGCGCGGAATTGCGCGTGAGAATCCGCGGCCCGGTAGCCGGGGTGAACGGCGCGGCAATCTGGACCTTGGGATAATAGGACCCGCCCGCCCGGTGCCAGGCATCGGCCCAGGCGTGATCGAAGACGTATTCGCCTTGGCTGTGACCTTTGCGGTATGCCGGCAGCGCAGCTGCCAGCGCCCCGTCAGCGCCAATGATCACCAGCGGCGCGGGCTGCCAGCCGCTGCGGCCGCCGACGCTGCCCGAGTCTTCCATCGCGGTCAGGAAAGCGTGGCTAACGAAAGGATTGCCGCTGTCGTGGAGCGCATCCCATTCGTCAGCGGTGAAGGCGCCAACCGCATGGGCGAGTTGGACGACGAGGCCGGCCTCGCTCATGGCAGGCCCGCCCCCTCAGCAATCGGGGCGTCGGCATATTCAGCGGCGCGGCTGCTGTGTTCGGCACTGCGCACCGTCCAGGTCGCCAGCGGCATCCCGCGCCGGCGCTGCGCGGCAGGGAACCGCCCGGGCAGATCGCGCACATCATAAGCCAGGAAATCGGGCCGGGCATGCCACAACCACAGATGGCGGCGCAGGCGCCCGGGGAGCGCCTTGGCACCATCCTCGCTGACCACCAGCCCGCGCACCGTGAGCGGAGCGTTATCGGCAAACCAGCGGGGCACGCGGGGATCGAAGCTCATCACCGCGTGCGGGCCGCAATACCCCTCGAGCACCCGCCGAACCGCAAGGCACAGTGCTCCCACCCGCGAATCGGGCCGGGTCTTGACCTCGATCAGCAGCGGCACCTGTCCGGCGACCTGATCGAGCACTTGGCGGAGCGTCGGGACAGTCTGCGCGCTGCCGGCAAGTCGAATGGCGCCCAGCTGCGCCGCAGTGCGTTCGGCCAGTAGCCCGCTGGTTTCGGTCAGCCGGTCAAGCTCGAAATCATGAAACACCACCGGCTGGCCGTCACTCGACTTGTGCACATCGCATTCGATCCCGAACCCGCGCGCCAATGCGCCCGCAAACGCAGCGGCCGAATTCTCTGGCACACCTGCCCCATGCAACCCGCGATGGGCGAAAGTGGTGCCGTGCAGCCAGCCCACACGCTCAGGCGGCGGGGCCGGCGCGAGCCAGCGATCAAGCGGGGCCAACAGCGACAATTGCATCGATCTCGACCGCAGCGCCGAGCGGGAGCGCGGGAACACCGACTGCGCTGCGGGCATGGCGCCCCGCATCGCCGAACACCGCGGCCAGCAGTTCGGAGGCACCGTTGACGACTTTGGGTTGATCGGTGAAATCTGGGGTGGAAGTCACAAAGGCGTTGAGTTTGACCACGCGTTCGACCCGCGCCAGCGTGCCAAGGGCAGCCTTGAGCTGAGCGAGGATCATCAGACCACACGCCTGCGCCGCAGCGGTCCCGGCCTCGATCGTGACATCGGCCCCCAGCTGTCCGGTGACGAGTTTGCCGCCTACAAATGGCAACTGGCCGGAAACATACGCGAGCCCGCCAGCGATCACGACCGGCAGATATGCAGCGACAGGTGCGGCCGGTGAGGGCAGTTGCAACCCCATTGCATCGAGGATGCGCTCGACTTCCAGATCAGTCATCGTTCTCTCCATGAAGACGCGCGAGCAGCCACGGCAAGGCCCCGCTCCAGTCATCGATCCTGGCGTGGGCATGGCCGGCCTGATGCGCGCAGCGGATCAGCGGGGCGATTGTCGGCTCGCCGCAGAAATGCAGGCGGTGTACCTCTGGCGCAAGTTCGGCAACCGAACTGTGGTGCTGGGCGATATCATCAATGAAAACGGCCTGAGATGGTTGAAATTCATCGAGAATTCGCTGCAAGGCAGGGCCCTTGGGACCTTGATTGGTGAACACCCTGATATCGAGCCCATGGCCCAGCAACTGGCGTGTCCTCGCCTCCTGATGGACATCGGCAAGGTTGGTGAGAACCACCACGTCAGCGTGTTCGCCCAACGTGCGCATCGCCGCGATCGCACCGGCAATGGGGTATTGCCGATCCATCTCGTGCGTGAAGAACAATTCGAGCAGGCGCCATGTTTCTTCGGTGGACACCAGATCGCCAGTGGCGACATAGTGCATCGATTTCGAGAAATCCTGCCGGTCTAGCGAAAAGGCAATGCCTTGCATTTCCGCCGCCCAATCCCGCCATGGGAGCAGCATGTGCAGTAGCACCTCGTCGCAATCGCTGATCACCAATGGGCGGCTCATCGCACCAGCCTTTCTGCAGCGCCTACAAGCTCTGCCGGAGGGACACCGAGTGCATCGGCGGCGGCAGTTAGGTCCGGCTCATGCGCGGCGAGGAAATCGAGCACCGCACCGAGCACACCCGGATCAGTGAGCCCGGAGCGTAGAGCATCGGGAGTGAGCCCGGTCAGGTCGAGCAATCGCTGGGCGCGGCTCTCGCTGGCGAGTAGCCAGCCGAGCGCTCCGAGAGCAAGGGCCTGCGGATCGGCGGGGGATGACGGTTCGCGGAGAATTGTCAGCGTCTTTCGCAAGGCATAGAGGTCATGCCGGAGAAGACCATGGTGGGCGCTTCGGCGGCGGGACGGAAGTGGCAAAGAGAATTCTGGTTGTCGAGGACAACGATCTCAACCGGAAGCTGTTCTGCGACGTCCTGAAAAGCCAGGGATTCGCCGTGGAGCCCGTGGCAGATGGCCATCATGCGCTGGAAAAGGCACGCGAATTCGTGCCCAACCTGATCATCATGGATATCCAGCTAGCCGAAATTTCAGGTGTCGAGCTGATCGAACGGGCAAAAAAAGATCCGGTTCTGCGCGCCATCCCGGTGCTGGCGGTGACCGCCTATGCTGGCAAAGGCGACGAAGAGCGGATTCGCGACGCTGGGGCGGAAGGCTATCTGGCCAAGCCGGTCTCGATCGGACCGTTCCTGGCGGCGGTGCGTGCACTTCTGGATCGGCCCGCGCCTTGACAGCCGCGCTTAACGCCGCTTTTGCGCCGCAATTCCCGGCCAGTGGCCGTACCTCTCGCACTGGAGCATGACCCCGATGGACCGCGCCGCCACCGCCGACCGGATCGCCGCGTTGATCGCGCCCTTCAACAAGAACGGCGTGGCGATCGAGGATTCCAGCAGTTTTGCCGGCGACCTCGAGTTCGATAGCCTGACCGTGATGGACTTCGTGGCGGCGATCGAGGACGAATTCGACATCATCATCAGCATGAACCAGCAGGCCGAGATCGAGACTTATGGCCAGCTGGTCGATGCCGTGGTGAAACTGCAGGGTTGAACGGACAATGGCAGACCTTTTCAGCAAGTTTGACGGCCTGATTGCGCAGCGCGAAGGCTTGCTCGCGACCGGCGTGACCGATCCGTTCAGTCTGGTGATGGAGCGGGTGCTCTCCCCCACGGTCGCGGTCTGTAATGGCCACGAAACGATCCTGCTCGGCACTTACAACTACATGGGGATGACCTTCGACCCTGATGTGATCGAGGCGGGCAAACAGGCCCTGGAAGACTTCGGTTCGGGGACCACCGGCAGCCGGGTGCTGAACGGCACTTATGCCGGGCACCGCGCGGTTGAAACGGCGCTCAAGGACTTTTACGCCATGGACCACGCCATGGTGTTTTCGACCGGCTATCAGGCTAATCTCGGGATCATCAGCACAGTGGCCGGCAAGGGCGACTACATCGTGCTCGACATCGACAGCCACGCATCGATCTGGGACGGATGCAAGCTGGGCGATGCCGAAGTAGTGCCGTTCAAGCACAATGACATCTCGGCAATGGACAAGCGACTGGGCCGCATACCCGAAGGCGCCGGCAAGCTGGTGATCCTGGAAGGGGTCTATTCGATGCTTGGCGACATCGCCCCGTTGAAAGAGATGGTCGCGGTGGCCAAGGGTCACGGCGCGATGGTACTGGTCGACGAGGCGCATTCGATGGGCTTCATCGGGCCCAACGGCAGGGGCGTGGCCGAGGAGCAGGGGGTGCTCGATCAGGTCGACTTCGTGATCGGGACATTCTCCAAATCGGTCGGCACGGTGGGCGGGTTCTGCGTTTCCAACCACCCCAAGTTCGAAATCCTGCGGCTGGTGTGCCGGCCCTATGTGTTCACCGCCAGCCTGCCACCAAGCGTTGTGGCAACCGCAGCGACATCGATCCGCAAGCTTATGGACGGCAACAACAAGCGCGCGCATCTTTGGGAGAACTCGCGCACGCTGCACGGGGCCCTGAAAGGGCTTGGGTTCCAGCTAGGCACCGACCACCCGCAAAGCGCGATCATTTCGGTGATCATGCCCGATCTGGAGCGCGGTGCGGCAATGTGGGAGGCGCTGCTGCACGAAGGGCTTTATGTGAACTTGGCCCGACCGCCGGCGACCCCGGCGGGGATGACCCTGCTGCGCTGTTCGCTGTGCGCCGAGCATACCGCAGAGCAGGTGCAGACCATCATCGGCATGTTCGACCGGGCCGGTCGGGCCATCGGCATCATCTAGACGATGCTGCGCAGGCTGGGCGGCCGGCTGGTCATGGCGTTGCCCGTGGCCTTTTTGCTGCTTGCCGCCTTGCAGCTTGTGGCCAACCGGGTCGAGCCGGCCAATCGCGGGATGGAAGACCAGCCGTGCCCGCCGCCCGAAAGTCATACCCTGTACGTGGCGCGGACCGTGCTGCTGACCATCGCCGGCCGGCCAGCGGAGACTCGCGACTGGGCCGACTTGTGCTTTTACCGGCGCGACAATGCGGCTGTGGTAAAGAGCGGGCAACGGCCCCGGATCGTGTTTCTGGGCGATTCGATCACCCAGTACTGGGCTCGGCAAGACCCGCAGTTTTTCTCCGCGACAATGCTCAACCGGGGCATAGCGGGACAGACCAGCGGGCAAGTGCTGCTGCGGCTGACGCCCGATGCGCTTTCGTTCAAGCCCCGGATCGTCCATCTGCTGGTGGGCCTGAACGACGTGGTGGGGGCGCGCGGGCCGCTTCGCCCCGAGGACTATCGCAGCAACATCAGGGCCATGCTGACGCTGGCGCGCAGTGCCGGCGCCTATGTGGTGATCGGCGCGATCCCGCCGGCGCGTGATAGCGGCTGGGGCACGGGCGCCCGCCCAGTTGGGCGCATCCGTGAACTGAACGCGTGGCTGCGCGAGACGGCACGGCAGGAAGGGCTGGTGTTTGCCGATTATTGGACCGCGATGGCAGCACCCGACGGCTCGATGCGCACGGAGCTTGCCGACGACGGGGTCCATCCCAATGCCGCGGGCTATGCTGTGATGGGCCCGGTGGCGCGCGCGGCACTGGCGCAGGCCGAGCAGCGGATCGGCTCCGGCCTGCAGGAGTGACGCCGTATCAATTGATGCGGATGATTCCGTCGACAGCGCGCCATTCGGTGGGTCCGATCAATTGCTGGTGCGCCACGCGAACCGAATGCAGCACCGCTTCGATTTCCCGCCGCCAGTGATCGAGGAACCGGTTAAGCGCGGGGAAGCGGGGGGCCAAATCGTATTGCTGCCAAAGGAACAACTGCAGCAGGCTGGGGTGATCGGGCATGTAGTAATGGATTTCCACCGTGGTGAGGCCATAGCCTTCGATCTGCCGGACGAAATCGCTGGTCGCCATAGTGGTCCTTCCTCCGAAAAGGGAGCCTGTCCGGCGGAAGGAACAGGCCCCGGTTGGGTGAATGCCTGCACAGAAGTGTCAGTATCATTCCGCGAATGCTGCATTGCGTCAAGAGGCCGCCGAGGCAGTAGGATTCGCTGCGCCGACGTGCGATGGTCGAACACGACGGGGGAGAGACTTGCATCATGCCGAGCCGGACCAACTATGCCCTGGTGATTGCCGCTGGCTTCTTGGCAGCGATCATGGCGACGACCGCACAGGCGCAGGACATGGCCGCGCCTGAGCATCGCGATCACGCAATGACCGGCGGCGCGGTTCACAACCATGACGACGACATCGCGCCCAAACAGCCGACTTTGCTGACCGGCTATGGCAACGGCGGTTTTCCAATCACCACGCGGGTGCCCGCCGCGCAGGCATTCTTCTCCAATGGCATGGAATTGGGCGCCGCGTTTGCGCATCGGGCGGCGATCGAGGCGATGGCCGAAGCCGTGCGGCTCGATCCTGCATGCGCGATGTGTCTGTGGGGCCAGGCGCTAGTTTCGGGGCCGACGATCAATTACGGCAAGCCAGCCGAGGACCGTGCGCCGCTGCTGAAGCTGGCGCAGCGGGCGCAGCGGCTGGCGCGCGGCGATGCCACAACCCGCGAGCGCGATCTGATCGCGGCCTTGCTGCTTCGCTATCGTCCTGGCAGCGAGCCGGCAGTGCATGACCGGGCTTATGCCGCCGCGATGCGCGAACTTGCGGCGAAGTACCCCGCCGACAACGAAATCGCCGTGCTGGCGGCCGATGCGATCTTAATCGCGGGTTTTGCCGATGACGACGAGACTACTTACGCGAAGCCGGCCGGTGAAGCGGTGGGCTTGCTTGAGCGGGTGCTGGCGCGAAGCCCCGATCATACTCCGGCCATCCATTTCTACATTCACGCCGAGGAAGTGCTCGACCAGCCGGAAAAGGCTGAGCCTTATGCCGACAAGCTGGCGACACTGTCCCCGAACGCCAGTCACCTCGTCCACATGCCATCGCACACGTTTTACTGGCTCGGCCGCTATCAGGATGCGGCCGACACCAACTGGCGCGCGGTGGAAATTGGCAAGGCCAATGCCAAGCGGCTCGGACTGCCGGGGCCGGCCGGGGTCTGGGGCCTGCCCTATCACGCACACAACGTTATCTTCGGACTGGGCGGAGCGATGATGGCCGGCGATTCGCGGATGGCCCTGGCGTTGGCGCGTCCGCTGGTCGAACGGGTGACGACCAAGGACGCGGCTGAACCGGCCGAGCAGCTGCTGGCAGCGGCAGGCTATTTCGCGCTGGCCCGGTTCGACGATCCGGCCGCGGTGCTGGCGGTGCCCGAACCCAAGCTGCCCTACCTTCAAGCAGCACTGCACTATGCCCGCGGGGAGGCTCTGCTGTGGCAGCGCGACATCGCGGCGGCAAAGGCGGAACTAGCAGCGATTCCCGAGAAAATCGCAGAAAAGCCCGACAAGGACAATCGCGCCGCCGAACAGATGTTGGGGATCGTGCGCGGTGTGCTGGCCGGGCGGATCGCGATGACCGAAGCGCGGCCGGCCGACGCTGCCAAAGCCTTTACGGCTGCAGCCGAGCTGGAGGAAACCAAGGACTTCCGCCAGTTTTCCGATCCACCGGCGTTCTGGTATTCGGTTCGCAGGGATGTTGCAGAGGCGCTATTGGCAATGGGCGATGCAGCTGGGGCGCGCCATGCCGCGGAAGCCTCGCTCAAACTACGGTCGCGCGATCCGGTGGCGCTGGCGACTTTGGCCCGCGCCGACGCTGCCACTAAGCCGCTGCGGTAGGGGCATTATGCCGGGGCGGCGATGCAGGGTTTTGAAGCTGCTGTGTGGCCGCCGCCTTCAACCAGCGTGAGCACAGCGAAGCCGGCGATCACTGCGACCACAAAGGCGGCGGCGACGAGGCCGAGGTAGCGATCGATGAACGCCTTGATCGGGGCACCGAACAGGCGGAACAGCACGCCCACGATCATGAAGCTGATCGCCCGGCTGGCCAGGCTGGCAACGAGGAACAGCGCAAGATTGAGATGAAGGAAGCCGGCGGTGATCGTCAGCAGCTTGAACGGGATAGGCGTGGCGCCCTTGATCGCGAATGCCGTGAACACCACCCAGCCATTGCCGGCGAGCGTACATTGGGCGGCAGCGACGCTTTTCGAGAGACCCATCGCAGCAATGATCTGGCGACCAATGGTTTCGTATAGCCCGTAGCCGATTGCATAGCCGAACAGACCCCCGGCGACCGAGGCGAGCGTGGCGATCGCGGCGAAGCGCAACGCCTTTTTCGGTTCGGCAAGACACATCACCCCGAGCAGCGGATGCGGCGGAACAGGAAAGAAGCTGGCCTCGACAAAGGCGAACAGCGCCAGCCAGCGTTCGGCATGCGGGTGTCCGGCCTTGGCCAATGTCCAATCGTAAAGGCTGCGCAGCATGTGTTTCTCCCCGGACATGCGCGGCATAGAGCTTGCGCTGCAGTGCGGCAAGCATTCCAGTTGATAACCTATTTGGTTCTTTGCTGTTGACATCGTCACGCTGTTTAGGTACATAACAGGAACATCGCGAAAAGCCGAGTCGACGGGGAAGCGGCCGGTTCACCCTCTGCAATAGGACAACGCCTGCATGACGCTTGACCTAGGCGAAAACACGCCGCGCCGGCGCGGCGCGCCCAAGAACTGGCGCCAGACCTTTCTAGTTGGATTAGCCGAAACCTCGAATGTAACCGCATCGACGATCAAGGCAGGGATCAGCTCGACCTGGGTTTACAAGACTAAGCGCGAGGACCGCAGTTTCGCCGACGCATGGCTGGTCGCGCTGTGCGAGGGCTATGACCACCTCGAAATGGACCTGCTATGCAGACTCCGCTCCGGCGAGGCGCGCGATGCAGCCATCAAGTACGACAATGCCACCGCACTGCGGCTGCTGTTGGCACACCGGGAAACACGCGCCAAGTATCAGGCGCTGCAGGAAAATGTTTCAGCCGAAGAAGTGCGCGCATCGATCGACGCCAAGCTGGCGCGGCTGCGCGAACAGGTTCTTGCGCATGAAGCCGAGGCCGCATCGCAAGCGGGGCCGGATGCAGTTTGACCCGCGCCAACTGCGGCTGATCGAACGGGCCAGCGAAGCCGATCGCGCCGCCTTTCTGGTCGCCTTGTCACAGGCTGACCGCAATGCGGTGCGCTGGCACTGGTCCATCTGGGCGCGCGATGCGCAGCTGGCACCGGAGGGTGCGTGGCGCACATGGCTGATTCTGGCCGGGCGCGGTTTCGGCAAGACCCGCGCGGGAGCCGAATGGGTTCGCGCCACCGCCGAAACCGACCCGGACGCAAGAATCGCTCTGGTTTCCGCCAATCTGGGCGAGGCGCGCGCGGTGATGGTCGACGGGACAAGCGGGCTGGCGCGGATCTGTCCACCGCACCGCCGTCCACGGTTCGAAAGCTCGCTGCGCCGGCTAATCTGGCCGAACGGGGCGCAGGCGACGCTCTATTCGGCGGGCGAACCCAAATCGCTGCGGGGCCCTGAACATAGCCATGCGTGGTGCGACGAGATCGCCAAATGGGACCCCGCCGGTGGCCGGGCAGAGGCAGCGTGGGACAACCTGCTGCTGGGATTGCGCCTTGGCGAATCGCCAAAAGTGGTGGCGACGACAACGCCCCGCGACGTGCCCCTGCTGCGCCGGCTGCTCGACAACGATGAAACGTGCGTCGTCACCCGCGGCAGCACATTCGATAACAATGCCAACCTGCCGGTCCGTTACGTGCGCGCCATGCGCCTCACCTTCGGGCAAAGCCTGCTGGGCCGGCAGGAACTCGGCGGCGAGTTGATACTGGACCGGCCGGGGGCGCTGTGGACCCGCGCCCTGCTGGAACAGTGCCGCGAGCCGTCGGCCTCCTCGCCCGCGCGGCGGACAGTGATCGGGGTTGACCCGCCGGCTTCGGCTGGCGGCGACGCCTGCGGCATCATCGTCTGCGCGCTGGGCGAGGATGGCGTGGCCCGGGTGCTGGCCGATGCTTCGGTGGCGGGTGCCAGCCCCGAACGCTGGGCCCGCGCAGTCGCCCGGGCGGCACACGAATGGCAGGCCGACCGGGTGGTGGCCGAAGCGAACCAGGGCGGCAACATGGTGGGCAGCGTGCTGCACGCCGCCGATCTGACCCTGCCGGTGCGGCTGGTTCATGCCCGCATCGGCAAGAGCGCGCGGGCAGAGCCGGTGGCCGCGCTCTACGAAGCAGGGCGGGTGCGCCATGCCGGGCTGTTCGCGCCACTTGAAGACGAGCTTTGCGGGCTGAGCGCTGGCGGCACTTATGCCGGCCCCGGACGCTCACCCGATCGCGCCGATGCGCTGGTCTGGGCGCTGACCGAACTGTGCCTGAACCGCCGGGCGAACCCGCGGGTGTGGGTTCACGGAGCCTGACCGAACCGACCGAACCATCCGAAAGGCCCCATGCCGATGTCGTTACTCCAGACTCTGGCCGCCGCGTTCAAGGGCGGCGGCACTCGCGTGCCGCTGGCGCGCAGCTTTGCCTCGCCGTGGCTGTTTGCCGATTCCGGACCGGCGCGCGCACCGTTCGAGTATCAGGGCGCGGTACGGCGGGCCTATCTCGAGAACCCGGTGGCACAGCGGGCGGTACGGCTGATGGCCGAAGGCATTGGTCAAGCTCCGTTGCAATCGACCGATCCGGCGCTGGCCGCGCTGGTTTCCGCGACAAGCGCTGGGCAGGCGCTGCTGGAAACACTAGCGAGCCAGCTGCTGCTGCATGGCAACGGCTACGTGCAGGTGCTGAAGGACGGCCGCGGGCGTCCGGTCGAGCTGTTTGCGTTGCGACCGGAGCGGGTGAGCGTGGTGCTCGGCGGCGATGGCTGGCCCGAGGCCTATGGCTACCGCGTAGGCGAGAAAGCCGTGACGATTCCGCTGCTAGATCAGGATGCATCGCCCAATATTATCCATATCAAAGGCTTCCACCCGCTCGACGATCACTACGGGGCGGGGTGCCTCTCCGCCGCCGATCAGGCGGTGGCGCTGCACAACGCGGCAAGCCAGTGGAACCGTGCGCTGCTGGAGAACGCTGCACGGCCGTCCGGAGCGCTGGTTTACGACACCGGAGACGCCGCTGGCCTGACCACTGAACAGTTCGACCGGCTCAAGGCCGAACTTGCGCAAGCCTTTTCCGGCGAGGCCAATGCTGGAAGGCCCATGCTGCTGGAAGGCGGGCTCAAGTGGCAGTCGCTGAGCCTGTCGCCCGCTGACATGGATTTTGCGACGTTGAAGGCAGCTGCCGCACGCGACATTGCGCTGGCCTTCGGAGTGCCGCCAATGCTGCTCGGCCTGCCCGGTGATTCGACTTATGCCAATTACCGTGAAGCCAACCGGGCGCTGTGGCGACTGACCTTGCTGCCGCTGGCAGGCAAGCTGCTGGCTGCCTTGCAGGAAGGATTGGTAACCTGGTTTGGGGACGCCGCGCTGGCGGTCGATCTCGACCGGGTTCCGGCGCTGGCCGAGGACCGTGAACGGCTGTGGGCGCAAATGACCGCCGCCGACTTCCTCAGCGCCGACGAAAAGCGGGCGATGCTCGGCATTGCCCCGGCGCGTCAGGCATAAAGGACATGCAGATGAACAGGCAGGACATGCTCGCAGGCTTGATCGCGCAGGCGGCGAGTGCCGGCGGTGATATGGTGACACTGCGCGCGATCGTCGAGGAATCCAGCGAATTGGGTGCGGAGCGGGTGCTGCACCGGATGAGCGACCCCATCATCTTCGACACCACCAGCCCTCGCTTCGCGTTGCCGCTGCTCTTTGCCGGCCAGGCGCAGAAAGAGGTTTTCGTGAACGAAGCCCTCGCCCGACTTGACGGGCTGGTGCATTGCGCCATCGAGGGGACGGCCTCAGTTCCGCCTGCCGCGCCCTTGGAGGGCGATTGTTGGCTGATTGGCGACGGCCCGAGCGGGGATTGGAGCGGTCAGGCTGGGCGTCTCGCATTGCGGCAAAGTGGGCAGTGGCTGTTTGTCGCGGCCGCCGACGGCACGCAATTGCTCAACAAAGCCACCGGCCAGATCTGGCGCCGGGTCAGCAGCAGTTGGAATGCTCCATCGCCGCCGACCGCGCCAAGCGGCGGAACAACTGTCGATAATGAGGCGCGCACCGCGCTGGCTGAGTTGATTGCTGCATTGCGGCAGGCGGGGGTGTTTTCCGCCTGAACACCGGGAACCATCGGTGACATTGGGCGTTCGGGCGGAAGATGAGGGATTCTCCGCAGCACTTCCTTACAGAAAGCCGGCGTTTGTGCGGCCTTTCTGCAACAGTTGCGGATTTTGCCCGCTTGCACGGCCATTTTGAAGACGATAGACACATCGCCACACGCTGGCATCAAATCGCAAAAGGGGATTTTATAATGCGGAAACTGGTTTTTGGGCTGGTAATGGCGTCGACCGCCCTTGCCACGCCGGCACTGGCCCGCGACAAGTCGTGGTACATCGAAGTCGATGGTGGCCCGACGCTCGTGGAAGACACCACCTTCACCGTGGCCGGTCCGACCACGAATACTCTAAACAGCAAGACCGGCTTCGATTTTGGCGGCATTGTCGGGTACGATTTCGGCATGTTCCGCTTGG
This sequence comes from Sphingomonadaceae bacterium, assembly GCA_947455865.1. Classification (GTDB taxonomy): domain Bacteria; phylum Pseudomonadota; class Alphaproteobacteria; order Sphingomonadales; family Sphingomonadaceae; genus Novosphingobium. Next base: position 503 of record CANGQZ010000061.1, on the reverse strand, counting down.
AAACCGAGGCCAGTTATCGCCGCGCGAAGGCCGACGACTACATCGTCAATGGTGTTAGCTTGGGCAATTTTTCGGCAGGCAAGATTGAAGCGCTCAGCTTCATGCTGAATGGCCTGCTCGACTTCGGTCCCGACAACGGCCTGCAGGGCTTTGTCGGTGGCGGTGCCGGCGTTGCCCGCGTCAAGGTAGGCCTTGCCGCGCCCACCACGACTGGCTTGGGCGACGGTGCGCTTGACGATTCGCACACTGGGTTCGCCTGGCAGGCGCTGGCAGGCATTCGCGCACCGCTGAGCCGCCACTGGGACGCAGGCCTGAAGTACCGCTTCTTCAACGTTCAGAATGTTGATTTGGTTTCGGCCAGCGGTAAGGACGTCAGCTCGCGCTTTCGCTCGCACAGCTTGCTCGGGACGCTGACTTACAACTTCGGCGAACCGCCGGCGCCGCCGCCTCCGCCTCCGCCGCCCCCGCCGCCGCCGCCGCCCTCGCCGCCCGCTCCGCCGCCC
>CANGQZ010000060.1 GCA_947455865.1 Sphingomonadaceae bacterium | reverse complement strand
GGCCAAGGCGATGATGTCCTCGGTCAGTGCAGCCTCGTCATCCGCCCCGCGCGGCGTCTTGCGCTGTGTCGATCGATGCTGTCCGAGCACGCCGCAGACCCGCCGCTCGGATACCGGATACGACTGACACGCCGCAGCGCGCTCAACCGATCGTGCCTAAGGTTTTGATAAGCCTAGCTGCCGAACGCCCCTCCCGGCAGCGTCACCTCCGCCGCAGAGCGAGGCGCTCAGTAACAGCCGCGGTTGAACAGCACTGCCGGAACGGTGCGCAGGACGATTTCGAGATCGAAGGCAAACGAGGCCTTGATCCGGTATTGACGGTCAAGCTGCACCCGCTCGTCATACGACACGTCGTTGCGGCCGCTGACCTGCCAGAGCCCGGTCAGACCCGGCTTTACGGCACAGTAATCGACGAAGAAGGCTCCGTACTTGGTGATTTCGGCCTGAACGATCGGCCGCGGACCGACCACGCTCATCTCGCCACGCAGAATATTCACCAGCTGCGGCAGTTCATCGAGGCTCAGCTTGCGGACGATCCGACCGAGTCGCGAAACCCGCGGATCGTTGCGCAACTTGTGATCTGCTTCCCACTCGCGCCGCGATTCGACGCAACCGGCGAGCAGTTCGGCGAGGACCAGTTCGGCATCTTCGCGCATCGTGCGGAACTTGATGCAACGGAACATCCGTCCATGCAGACCGACGCGCGACTGGACGAAGAACAGCCGGCCCGGGCTATCGATCTGCAGTGCAATCGCCAGGACGACGATGAAGGGCAGCGCCACAATCAGAAAAGTAGTGGCAAAAACAATGTCGAACGCACGTTTGAGGATGGCATCGAGCCCGGCGACTCCAAGCGGCGCATAGTCGATCGGACGCAGCGAGCGGGAGTTCCCAGGAAGCGACGGCAGCTCGATTTCCGAAGGATCGTCGAAGCGATCAGACGCATATCGGCGATCGAGTTGCTGTGTGTTCAACATGCTGCCCCATCCGTTCCGAAGTTCCGCCCGGAGTGAATTGCACCATCGGCTGATGGTGCAAACGCGCCGCTCGTAACTTCCTAACGTACATCGTGCTGCAATGCGCGGTAAACCCTCAGTGTTGCGTAAATTTTACAACAACGGTCGTTTTGGACCTTATCGTACCACGTGGAGACATAGGGAACTCAACGGACTTGCCAATTTTAGTGACAAATGCCGGCATCATTGGAGCTGAAATGGCTGAAACGCGTCGCCAAATAGAAGCGGTCAGGACGCAGAAATTTGCTGCATCGCACCATCATGCGGCCTGGTCGCTCCGACCCAAGCGACGAATCGCCCGGTTTTCGCGGCGAAATCGGCAATCAGAAGGTTCGTTCGGGAATCCGAATCGTGTCGCCCGGCTGCACCGCGGTCGCGCTGGTCAGCCGCACCGCACGTTCGGCCGTCTCATTCTCGCCGCGCACATAGGCAAACTTCTGATTGGCCCGGTAAGTAAAACCACCCGCCTTCGCCACCAGCGCGTAAATGCTCAGCCGCTCGCCATAAGGGAATTCCCCAGGCCGCTGGACTTCGCCAAGGATGTAGACCGGACGAAACGTAAGCATTTCAACGGCGACTTGCGGGTTCTTCATGAACCCGCTGGCCAAGCGCTGCTGCAGATCGGCGTTGAATTCAGGCAATGTCTTGCCTGCCACCGGCACGGTGCCCAGCAGCGGAAACGAAATCGCCCCGGCCGAATTGACGGTGAACTCGCCCGTCAGTCGATCCTCGCCATAAGTGGTGACCTTCACCCGGTCTCCTGGCCCGATCTGGTAAACATAGTTGCCAACCGTTGCCCGGGTGGCGAGTTCCTTGGGCGTGCAAGCCCCGGTGACCAGCAGGAGCGACAGGGCAAGCGGGCGAAGCGTATGGCGGATCATTGGTTGGGTCCCCGGGCAAGCAACCGCGCGACGCGGTCGCTACGGCCAATATGACGCACTTGTGGCATTTCCTTTACGAAGTGCAACGAAACCAGAGCAGTTACACGCAATTGTCACAAGCCTGCGCGAACGGGGCTCATGCATTTGCGTCTGGCATCGGGTCGGGGCCGCATCGGGGCGGCCATGTTGGTCGCGGCAGCGCTCGCACTGCCGGCCGCCGCTGTGCGCGCCGGCACACCTGGCGCATCGACGCTCGGCGGCCTCGCGGGGATCACCGCCGCCGCCGGTGACAACCGCGAACGGGCGCTGCGCTGCATGACGTATGCCATCGCTTACGAAGCCGGGCGCGAGCCCTTAGCCGGGCAGCAGGCCGTAGGCGAAGTGATCCTCAACCGGATGCGCCACCCGGCCTATCCCAAAAGCGTCTGCGGCGTGGTTTTCCAGGGCTCTGCGCGGCGTACCGGGTGCCAGTTCACGTTCACCTGCGATGGCGCACTGCGCCGCCCGCTGCCCGCACAGATCATGGCCAACGCCCGCGAAGTGGCGCGCGGCGTACTCGATGGTGAGGCCGCGGCGCAAATCGGCGGCGCCACGCATTATCATGCCAATTACGTCGCCCCGTACTGGGCTCCGACCCTGCTCAGGGTCGCGCAGATCGGCGCGCACATCTTCTATCGCGCACCGGGCAGCGCCGAAAACCAGGCGCGGTGGAGCGGCAGCTTCGAGCCCGAGGTCGCCGATCTTGCCGGCTGGCTCAGCGCGCCCGATTCGCTCACCAAGCGCGGCACCGCCGCGCTACCGGCTCCGTCCTCCGCCACCCCGCTCGCGCCGTTTGCGCCGTGGGGCCTGCCGGTCAAATAGGCGCTAATCGAACCCGCGCACCACGTATGGCTGAGCACGCGCGCCGGTCAGCTCGATTACCGTACGCTGTACCGCCCGTGCGCCGCTGGCATCGCTCGCCTCAACCACCACCGTCAGCGGGCGTCCGGTCAGCACGAGATCGTCGCCCAGTTCGATCGCGGTGCGCTGCCCTTGGGCCTCGCGCTGGCGCTGGATCGCCAGCGGGTTGCCGTCGCCGCCGCCCAGCATAACCCCGATGGCCTTGGGCTGGGCGAAACGCGCATCGAACCCGCCGCGACCAAACCAGATCGTCACGAACGGCCGGATCCGCTCGATCATGGCCCGATCCCAGCCGCGGATCACCACCAGTTCGTCAATCGAACGCGGCGGGCCATTGCGCGGATGCGTGCCGCGCGGGGCGTAGAATTCGGATTCGGCACCGTTGAGGTGGGGCTCGTCGTCGTCATCGGTCCAGTCGAGCAGCGAATCGGCGGCGATCTGCGCATCAAGCCCGCTGCGGCCGGCGGCTTCGACCAGCGCCTTGGCGGAATCCTCGTCCAGCAGGTTAAGCGGCACTTTGCCACGCTCATCCTCGATCTTGATGCGGATATGGGTGCCGGCAAAATCGGCCTCGTGGATGCGCCCGTCGATCGACCAGCGCATCGCCCGGTCCTCTACCAGCAGTCCGTCCACCGCCATCGTCAGCCCGGCGTCGGCGGCAGCGTTCACCCGTGCCCGGCCTATTTCGGCGGCAGCATCGCCCACGGCGGTGCGGTTGTCCGCCACCAGCGTCAGCGAGACCATCGCGAAGACAGTAATCGCGGCAACGGCGGCAACGGTCGCATAGCCGCGCTCACCGCGCCGGGCGATCACGGGATCTTGCCTTGGGTCTTGAACGGTTCGAGCGTCCGGATCTTGGCGCGCAGTTCCTCGGTCACCGCGCGCGCGTCGTCGGCGCTGCGCAGCACGTGCGGCTTGATCAGCACCAGCAGTTCGGTCCGCGCCTTGGTCTTGTCGTGATTACCGAACAGCCCCCCGACCACCGGAATCCGCGAGAGCAGCGGCAGCCCGTTCTTTTGCCAAGTATCCGAATCGCGGAACAATCCGCCCAGCGTGACCACTTGCCCGTCCTGCACCGCGACCGTGGTGGCAATGCGGCGGGTGGAGATGATCGGCGAACTGATCCCGGAGATCGTCCGGCGCGACACGTCGCTCACCTCCTGGGCGATATCGAGCAGCACCAGCCCCCCGGCGTTGACCCGCGGTGTCACCTTCAGGATCACGCCGGTATCGCGGTATTCGATCGAATTGACGATCGGGGCCGATCCGCTGATCGTGCTCTGCGCCGATTGGGTCTGGATCGGCACTTGATCGCCCACCTGCAGCGCCGCAGTCTGGTTGTTGAGCACCACCAGCTTGGGCGCCGAAACCACCTTCACATTGGTCCGCTGCTCCAGCGCATTGAGCACCGCATCGATGTCCGAGGTGTTGAGCATGTAGGAAAAGCCGGGAAAAGACTGCACCGGCGCGGCAGTTGTGCCGTCGGACAGCGAAAAGCTGCTGGTCCCTTGCGTGAAGTTCCACTGCAGCCCGTATTTCAGCTCGTCGTTCAGCGACACTTCGGTGATCGCCGCCTCGATCAGCACTTGATAGGGCGGTACATCAAGCTTGCGCAGCGCATCCTCGACCACCGCATATTCGCGCGGACTGCCGAACACGATCACGGCGTTGTTGGTCTCGTCGCTGGTGATCGAAACTTGCGGGCCGCCGCTGATCCCGCCGTCGCCGTTCAAGTCGTTGGCCCCACCGGTGCCGTTGCCTCCGCCGCCGCTTCCATTTGTCCGGTACTGGCTATTCCCGCCGCCCAGCCCTTGGCCGTCAACCTGACGCGCCGAGCCGCTTCCCCCCGCTCCATTCATGCCCATGCTGCTGTTGGAGGTGGTGTTGGAAGCGAACGGGTCAGCGTTGGCGCTGCTTGAGGTATCGGCCCGGCCGAAGGCGGCGTTGAGCGTCTTGGCGAGATCGCGCGAGCGGCCGTTCTGGACGCGGTAGACGAACAGGCGCGGCTCGCTGTTGCTGCCCTCGCGGTCAAGCACGTCGATCCAGCGCCGGACATCTTCCAGATACTGCTTCTGCGCGCTCACCGCGATGATCCCGTTGAGCCGCTCCATCGCGATCAGCCGCACCAGGCCCCGGGTTGGGGCATCGGGAGCGTTGATCAGCTTTTCCAGCTCGGGCACGATCAGCCGCGCATCGGTGCGCTGGGGGATCAGATAGGCAAAGCTCATGCTGCGCAGCCAGTTGACGTCGAACTGGCTGATCAGGTCATGCGCCGAAGTGCGCTGGCCCGCGGTGCCGGCGATGGTCACCGCGTTCGCATCCTTGTCGAATGCCACCACCACCCCGGGGATCACCGAATCGAGCAGCTTCTTCAGCTCCTCGGAATTGATGAACTGGAGCCGGATGATCTCGCTGGCATAGCCTTGCGTGGTCGCACCCACCGCGCCGAGCGCCCGCGCGTTCTCGATCGTCAGAATGGCGAACCCGCCGTTTTGCTGGACCAGCGCCAACCCGGAGCCGCGCAGCGCGTTCTCAAATGCCGAGAGCACCGAATCGCGCGCGATCCCGCCCGGGGTCACCAGCGTGATCTGGTTGGCGATGCCCGGAGCGACGGTATAGGGCACATGGAGCAGATCACCCAGCACGGCCTTGGCCACCACCCGTACGTCGGCTCCGGGGAAGTTGAGACGGATATCGCCCGCCCTGCCTTGCGGCAGCGGTGCACCTGGGCGTGCCAAGGGCACCGGCGTCTCGCCGCCGATGATGGTCACCCCGGTGTCGCCGGGCTCCGTTTCGCCTACGAATTTCTCGGCTGCACCGGCCGCGGGGAGCGGCATGGGCCGCTGGTCGCCGCTGCACCCGGCGAGCACCAGCGCCACCGCGAGCAGCGATGCCGCTGCTTGGCGGGCGCGAGGGGGAGTGGAGGTCATTGCGATTCTTCCTCACTGTCCCCGGCCGGAGCGACGGGGGTGATATTGGCCGTACCATAAGGCATGCGAATGCGTTTGCCGCCCGCCTGGAACACGGCGCTGTCGGGTTCGAGCGCAATCAATCGCAAGCCGCCAATCCGGCCGCCGATGGGCAGCCGGCCGCTTTTGCCGCTGGGGAGCTGAATGATGGCATACGTGCGCCCGCGCACCGAGATCGAACCGGCCACCGCCGCCCCGCCCAGTGGCCCGGTCGGCGCGGCCGCCGCGCCGCCGGGCGCAGCGGCGGCGCTGCGAACCGGATCGAACATCGTGATATCACGCAGCGGCGCGGGGATTCCGCCGATGCCAAACTGCGGCAGGCTGGTGCGCGCACCGCCGCCCAGCCAGCCCGGTTCGGGTAGCTCGGTATCCCCACCGGTCAACGCCAGTTGCAGCCCCCCCGCCAGCGCCAGCAGCGCGGCGAGCACGGCCGGCAGCAGGGCGCGGTTAGCGCGCGTGGGCAGGAGCAAAGGGGATCGAAGCTTCAAGTTTCACGTCCATCAGGTCGGCACGATTTGAATTGAGCGCCCGGTCGGCGCCGATGGTGACCGATTCGAGCACCAGATAAGGCTGCTGTGCAGTGAGCCCGGCCAGCCAGTCGAGCAACTGGCCATTGCTGACCACGCCGCTGGCGCTCGCCCGAGCCCAGCCGGCGCGCGCCTCGATCGCCGCTGTCTCGCGCAGTTCGCCGCCGGCCTTGTCGAGCGCAGCAGCCAGCCGTTCCTTGAGCAGTTCGGCGGCCTGCCCGGCGTCAGGCGCGGGCAAGGCATAGGCTGTGCGCTGGCGGCGCTGTTCCTCGGCAACCTTGCGTAGTTGGGCGATGCGACCGATCAGCCGCTCGTTCTGGGCATAGCGGTCAGCCAGTTCAGCGCGCTGCTCGGCGCGCGCGGAAAAGCCGTCGACCAAGGGCTGGATTACACCCAGCCAGACCAGCGCAATCAGGCCGAGCAGAAGGGCAATGGCAACCAGCTTGCGCTCGCGCGGGCTCTGCGGTTTCATTGACCGGGCCCTCCTGCCGGTAAGTCGCGGACTACGGCGGTGACGTCGAACGGTTGCCCGGTCAGCACTTCAGCGACTTCACCCGAATTGCCCGCGCGCACATCGGCGAAGCGCGGCGATTTGCGCAGCGCGCCGACGACATCGACCCCCGAGCGCTTGTAGCCGGACAAGCGCAGCGTCGCCCCGTCCCAGGCATAGCGCTGGACCCACGCCCCCGGCGGCAGTGCCGCCGTGGCAGAGGCGAGCACCATCAGCGCATCCTGCTTGCGCCGCAGCGCGGCCAGCTCCTGCGCTTGCCGGTCAGTTGCGGAAATGCGGTTGGCGATGGCCCGCGCGGCGTTGACCGCCGGAGTTTGGCTATCGACCAGATCTCTCAGCCGGGTGACGCTCTGAGTGTCGCGCCAGACGAGCAGGCCGAGGTTGAGCGCGAACATGAACGCGACCAGCGCCCACCATCCGGCGGCGGCGCTTCGTGGCGGCGCGACCAGGCCGGCTGCGGCTAACGCCGAGGTGAAATCGACATCCGCTGCGCCCAGTTGCGCGGCGCTTGCAAGCGCGATGCAACCCGGTTGCAAATCCAGCGCTTCGACTTCGGCCAGCAGCGCGCGGGCGCTGTCGAGCGGTAGCGCGGCAACCGTCACCCGGCTGCGCTCAGCCGGATCGGCGCGCACCGCCAGCACCAGCCGTTCGGCCGGGATCGGCATGATCCGATCGGCATCGAGCCGCACCAGCCGTTCCAGATCGCGCTGGCCCAGCGGCGGCAGCTCAACCTCGCGGACCAGGCACAGCTCCGGCGCGATCAGCACGGCCTGCGGCGGGCCCGACCCTTGCCGGACCATTTCCCCCGGGCCGACATAGTCCAACCAGCCGGAAAACACCGCGCTGCGGCGCGCAAACCGCGCCGGTAGCAGGCCGCGCAGTTCCTCGATCCACCACGCGAAGCCGTCCCGCAGCCATCCGGCGATGGTCGCCATATCGGCGTCAAGCAGGGCTTTCACGTCCATTACAACTGCCCGCAATCGCCAGTGACGGTGAGAATCCGGCAATTGGCCGTGCTCGAGGTGCGCGGCCGCACCACAAGATCGGGCCAGACCCGGCGATCGCCCGAGGCGAACCGCACGCGGACCCGAACCAGCGCCGGCGGGCGCGGACGATCGCGCCATTCGGCCTGCCAACGGGCGGGGCCGGCGTCCCGCGTCGGCCCAAAATAGGTGATCTCCAGCTCGCGCGCGCCCGACAGCAGCCGGGTAGGCCGCCACCCGACCATCGAACGATCGCGCAAGTCGATCCGGTCATCGAGCGAATTGGCTGAAAACAGCACGAGGTCGCCCGCCGCGGTCAAAAACAAGCGGAAGCTCTGCGGTGTATCCGGGCCAAGCCGATCAAGCGGCGGCGCGACGAAGCTGAATAGACGCTGGTCACCATCGGCCTGAACGATCGGGTTCGCGCTGTCATCGCGGGTCACCGGGGTCAGCCGCTCGATCCGCGCACGGAGAATGCGTTGCGCCGCCGCAACATCGCCATCGCCGATTTCCGAGCCATGTCCGCGCGCGGCGAACCAGGTTCCGGCCATGCCCGCCACCAGCAAACTCGCCGCCATCGCCAGAATCCCGAGCGCGACAAGCAATTCGATCAGCGTAAAGCCGCGTTCGCGGGCGGGCGGGCTGCTAGGCACGGTCATCGGCTCAGCGGGCCAGCCGCAAGGTGGCCAGCGCAGTGAGCGGTCGGCCGGTCTGCACATCTAGGACCGTCACGGTCACTTGTTCCAGCCCGCGCCCGTTGGGCTGGCCGGGATAGGGCTCGACCGCTGTGCGCCAGACCAGCGCGCCGTCCTGACCCGAAGCGGCAAGATCGCGCCGCGCCTGGGCCACGGCCAGTTGCGACTGCGCCACCAGCACCGCCCGGCGGCTCTCCGCCGCGTGCCGGCGCGCCGCCAGCGTGGTGGTGACGACTTCGAAAAACAGCCCCATCATCACCGCCAGAATGGCGAGCGCGACCATCGCATCCATCAGCGCATAACCGGATTCGCTGTCCCGGCCCGGCCCCGCCCTCATGGCAGCCTCGCGATGCGGCCGGTCGCGCCATCGACAGCAAGCCGGAACTGGCGCGGTCCGCCGGCGCTGCTGGCCGCACCGAGCGCGATCTGGCCGCCGCTGGCGCTGCCATCGGGGTAGAATACGATCCCATCGCTCGGGCCGGTGAGCGCCAGCCCTTGCGGCAGCGGGCCGGGATCGAAACGGGCCACGGCATTTTGCGCGATCGCGGTGGCCCGCGCCGTGTGCAGACGCAGTTCGAGGTCAGCCCCGGCCGCGCGAAAGCGCTCGCGGGCGAACGCGCGCTCGACAGCCGGGAATGCCAGCGACGAGACAAGGGCGAGGATAGCCAGCACCACCAGCATCTCGATCAGGGTAAAGCCGCGCTCAGTTCTTCCAGTTGCCGACATCGCGCGCCTCGCCGGTGCCACCGGCCTGTCCGTCCGAACCGAGCGAGAACACGTCGACCTCGCCGTGATCGCCCGGTGTCTTCAGCAAATACTGTTTCCCCCAAGGATCGGTGATGGCACCCTCGTCGGGCAAGTACGGACCGTTCCACAAGGGCACCGAAGCCGGCGCCTTGACCAGCGCCTTCAGGCCTTCCTCATTGGTCGGATAGCGGCCGGTATCGAGCCGGAATAGTTGGAGCGAGGCAGCGATGTTCTTGACCTGAACTTGTGCTGTCTGGGTCTTGGAACTGCCGAGATACTTGATCACTTGCGGCCCGACGATGGCCGCGAGCAGGCCGAGGATGGCCAGCACGACGAGCAGTTCGAGCAGGGTGAAACCGCGTTCCGCTGGCCGGGGTGCCCGGGGCGGCAGGATGGGGTCTTGGTCATGGGTCATTGCGCGATCGCCAGGTCGTTGAAGCCGATGATGGCGGACATGATCGAGGCAATGATGCCCGCCACCGTCGCGCCTAGAACAATAGTGATGATCGGAGTGGCCACGCCGATCAGGCGCTGGAGCATGATCTTGACGTCGCGGTCAAGCACATCGGCCAGCCGGGCCAGCATCGGCCCCAGTTGCGAAGTTTCCTCGCCAGTGCGCAGAAACCCGAGCGCGATACGCGGCAACGCGCCGGCCTGCGCGAGCGGTCCGGCGAGCCCGCCGCCTTCGCGCACCCCAGCCGCAACCGTATCGAGCGCCTCGCCGATTTCGGCATTGCTCACCGTGCGCCGGGCCATCGCCAACGCCGCCGGCAGCGACACATTGCCTTCGATCAAAACCCCGAGCGTGCGGGCGAACCTGGCGGTATCGACATAGCGCACCAGTGTCCCCACCCGGGGAATCGCCAGCACCAGCCGGTCAAGCTGGCGCTTGGTGGCCGGCTGCGCCAGCGCCTGCCGCAACAGCAGCACCAGCGCCACCAGCCCGCCGAGCAGGAACCAGCCCCAATCGCGCACGAACCGGCTCGCCGCCATCACGAACCGCGAGGCGAAGGGCAATTCCCCGCGCGCCTGTGCGAACAGGCTTTCAAACTGCGGCACCACGAACAGCAGCATCAGCAGGATCACCCCGACCGAGATGATCAGCAGCGCGATCGGATAGATCGACGAAGTCACCAGCAGGCGGCGCAGATCTTCCGCCCCCTCAAGCATCGCCGCCAGCCGGGTCAGCGCCCCGCCCAGCGCGCCGTTGGCCTCGCCCGCCTCGGTCATCGCCGCGGCGGCGGGGGAAAACAGCGCCGGGCGCCGCGCCATCGCCTGCGACAACGGCGCCCCCTCGCGCACTTCGGCCAGCATTTCGCCGAACTGGGCGGCGATCGCCTTGTCATCGACATTGGCGATGGCAAGGCCCAGCGAGCGATCGAGCGGCAACCCGGCGTTGAGCAGTACCGCCAGTTCGCCGATCAGCGCGATCACCGCTGCCCGGCTCTTGGCGCCGGGCTTGATCTTGTCGCCGGCCGTGGCTGCCGGTGCCGGCACCACCGCGATCGGCCGGGCCCCGCTGCGGCGCAGACTGGCCGTGGCCGCCGCGACATCGTTCGCCTCGACCAGTCCGGTGCCGACCGAGCCGTCGGCCAGCACCGCGCGGTAGGAAAAGCGCGCCGCCGCCATCAGTCGCCCACCGTCACGCGCAAGGCTTCTTCCAGCGTGGTCAGCCCGCGCCGCGCCTTGGCGATCCCATCGCCGCGCAGCGAACGCATTCCGCCCGCACTCGCCGCCTCGGCGATCTCCCGGGTATCGGCGCGGCGCAGGATCAGCCGGGCAATTGTATCGTCGACCGGCAGGAATTCGAGCAGCGCGATCCGCCCGGCATAGCCCGAGCCATTGCACGCCGGGCAGCCCACCGCGCGCCAGAAGCGGTTGTCGCTGTCTGCCGGAAGGCCAACGTCGGCCAGCAGTTCGGGGCTGGCTGCGAACGGCCCGCGGCATTCCGTGCACAGCCGCCGCACCAGCCGCTGCGCCAGCACGCCGTTGAGCACCGAGGACAGCAGGAACGGTTCGACATCCATGTCGATCAGCCGGGTCACCGCGCCCGCCGCGCTGTTGGTGTGCAGCGTCGAGAGGATCATGTGCCCGGTCAGCGCCGCCTGCACCGCGATCTCTGCGGTTTCGGTATCGCGGATTTCGCCGACCATCATCACATCGGGATCGAGCCGCAGGAACGAGCGCAGCGCCGAGCCGAATGTGAAGCCGATCTGCGGGTTGACCTGGGTCTGGGTCACCCCCGGCAGGCGATATTCGATCGGGTCCTCGACCGTCAGCACCTTGCGCTCGGGCGTGTTGAGTTCGGCGAGCGCAGCATAGAGCGTGGTGGTCTTGCCCGATCCGGTCGGCCCGGTGACCAGCACGATCCCGTGCGGTTCCAGCACCGCTGTGCGCAGCGCCGCGGTGAGATCGGCGTCGAACCCGAGCGAGGCGAAATCGAGCGGTAGTTTCGAGCGATCGAGAATGCGCATCACCACGCTTTCTCCGTGGATCGCCGGGGCGGTGGCCACGCGCAGATCGATATCGTGGCCGCGCACCGCGATCCGCAGCCGCCCGTCCTGCGGGATGCGCTTTTCCGCCACGTTGAGCCCGGCCATGATCTTGATCCGCGAAACCAGCGGCGCGCGCAGCGCCGGGGGCAGTGCCTCGCGCTCTTCCAGCACACCATCAATGCGATAACGCACCACCAGCCGGTCTTCGGCTGGCTCGATATGAATGTCCGAGGCGCGCGCATCGGAGGCCTGCACGATCAGGCGGTTAACCGCACGGATCACCGGGGCATCGCTGACCAGATCCTTCAGCCGTTCGACATCGTCCTCATCGATGAAGTCGTCGGCTTCAGGTGCGGCGGTATCTACGGGGACATAGAGCCGGTCAATCGCGGCATCGATGTCGCTCGCGCGGGCGAGCGCGAGGCGCACCGGGCGGCCGAACACGAAGCCGAGCGAGCGCTGGGCAAAGCTGTCAAACGGATCGGCGATCGCCACCGTTACCGCATCGGCCGTTTCGGCGACGGGCAGCACATGGTTCTCGCGCAGGAACGGGGCCGAAAGGCCATCGGGCCGCAGTGGCGCGGTTGGGAACCCATCGGCGGCCAAAAGCGGCAGCCCGGTGGCGGCGGCGAGTGCGCTGCACAGCGTCGCCTCGGGCACCAGCCCCAGCCGAGTTATCACCACGGCGAAACGCTCGTTCGATTCCTGCGCGGCAAGGCGGGCGCGGGTTTCAGCCTCGGGGCTGAGCAAACCGGCGACGCGCAAGACATCGGCGATCGAACCGGGCGCCGCAGCGTCCGGCATCACCGGTTGCGGAGCGGCCGAAGCAGCAAGCTCGCCTGACATAAATCCCTCTCGGTGCCAAATTGCGCCGCGCGGGCCACCTCCTCGGCCCGGCCGGCACCCAATCCGGGAGCCGGACAGGTGCTGCCCGCCGTCCCGAGTCTCCGGCCCGTCACGGCTAAGCGTGATTTGCTACTGTTTGATTGCAGTCGGCTTGCTGTCATAATTCGGCCAGATCGGCAGGTTTTTGCCATCACGCCACCGGCTCGGCCCGATTAACCGCTACGGCACTGCAGCGGGGCGGGGGAATGCCTTCGCAAAGCGTTACATCTCCGCGATTTTTGTGCCGATTCAAGACCGCTCACAAAGGTGTTTTGGCATCGGTACAAATCACAATTCTGTAATCAAGCATATCTAACAGGACCTCCGACGCGAGTGCGCAAAACCACTTGAGTCGCCCCTGAAATATCAGTGTAACATTAGACAAGTGGGAATGTAACACTACTGCAACAGAAATGTCATTCGGGTTATTGGCCGTTTACTTGACCGAAGCTTTGCCGGGAATTTCGGCGTTGTTTCGGCACGTTACGGATCAAACCAACCCAGGACGCCGACGGTGCAGGCAATCGACGAAGCACGCCGCATGGAGTCTGCAAAGATTGGCGAACCGGGCACCTGACGTGTCCGGGTATCGTTAACGCTTCACGCGGCGGCACGTTCCAAGGAGCAACGCGAAATGAAACTCTCGAAGACCCATCTTCTGGCGGCTTGCGCCGTCTCGACCTTCACCGCCTCGGCCGCTCAGGCTCAGGTCCTGATGCCGCAGGTCGAACTGCGTGGCGGCGGCGCCTCGTCGGTTGCCG
>CANGQZ010000059.1 GCA_947455865.1 Sphingomonadaceae bacterium | reverse complement strand
GGCGAGCCGCGCCGTCGCGCGCGGCCACACCCTCGATCCAGCGCGGACGCTGTTCATCGAGCAGAACCCCAATGCCATAGCCGCCGGTGCCTTCCACAATGATGTCGTCGCGGTCGCCAACGAGCGAGTGCTGTTCGTCCACGAACTCGCTTTCGCCGAGCCCGACGCCGCCTATGCGGCAATTCGCGCCGCCCTGCCTGAGGCGGAAATCGTGATTGTCCCGGCCAGCGCGGTCAGCCTTGCCGATGCGATCCGCAGCTATCTGTTCAACGCCCAGCTATTGACCCTGCCCGGCGGAGAAACCGCGCTCGTTATCCCGCTCGAAGCATGGGAGACGCCCTCGGTGCGCGGCTGGCTCGATGCCCATCTCGCCGGCAACGGCCCGATCCGCCGTGTGCTTCCCGTCGATGTGCGTCAGTCGATGGCCAACGGCGGCGGCCCCGCCTGCCTGCGCCTGCGCGTCGTCGCCGATCCCGCCACCGTCGATCGCCGCTTCCTGCTCGATGATGCCCGCGCCGATACCATCGCCCGCCTGGTCACGGCGCATTGGCCCGAACAGATCGATCCGGCCGATATCGGCAGCGCTGTGCTGGCCGATACCGTCATCGCCGCGCGCCGCGCGTTGCTCGATGCGCTGAACCTCAGCGAACTCGCCTGATCGTCGTGCCCGTCCGGAAACCTTGCCGCGTCGGTAAGCCTTACAAGTGAACCGGGGTTAACCATCCACTTGCGCGCTGCGCAGGGATTGGCATGATCGTTGCTGTGTTCCGCATAACCGCGGACTCGATAACCGGGAACAACGAATGCTTCGGAAAGTGGGCCGCCTGTTTGTGATCAAGACACGCATCGAAGCGTTCCTGATCATCTATGCCCTCGCCCTTGGGGCGACGGCGCGCGGCGCGCATTACCTGGAGCAGTATCCCGGCTTTGGCGGCAAGCTCTTGTTCCTCGCCACCACCGGCGCGGTATTCATGGCCGGGGCCAAAGTGCTCGATTGCCTGAAGTACGAAGCTCGCGACAAGGCCGCGCGCGCGGCAGAGGCAGACTGAACCGCCAGCCGTTCAGCCCAGCCCGGGGAAATTGAACCCCGGCGGCAGACCCAGTCCCTGCTGCATTTTCGCCATCTCGTCGCCCGAAACCCGGTCAGCCTTGCCGCGCGCATCGTTGAACGCAGCGGCGACTAGGTCTTCCAGGATGCCCTTCTCCGACGGCTGCAGCATGCTGTCGTCAATCGTCACCCCGATCACGCGGCCCTTCGCGGTGCAGCGGATCTTGACCAGCCCACCGCCGGCGGTGCCTTCGACTTCCAGCGAATCGAGCCGGCCCTGCACGTCGTTCATCTGCTGTTGGATCGTTTCGGCCGCCTTCTGCGCGGCCTGAATCATTTCTTCCATCGACTTCATGCGGATCGGCTCCAGTTGCGGTGCCCCGGCGGGGCGGTGTCCTCATCGACCAGTTCGGCCCCGGGGAAGGCGGCGAATGCGGCCGAAACCAGCGGATCGCGGCGCAGCGCCGCATCTGCCGCCTGCGCCGCCGCGGCGCGCGCCTCTTCCAGGCTGGGCAGCGCCGTGCCCTCCCCGCGCTCGACCAACCATGTCTGGCCGGTCGCGGCTTGGAGCGCCTTGCGGAAATCGGCGGTGGGATCGCCCGGCAGGCCCGGCGCCAGCTGATAGCGCAGATGGCCGTCGGAAAGCGCGATCACCCGTACCCCCAGCCGCATCTGCGCCCCGATCATCGGCGCGCCATGCTCGATCCTTTCGACCAGCGCCGCCCAGTCCGGCGGAGGCGCTGCGGCGGAAGCGCTCGGAGCGCCGCCGGCGCCGGCACCGGGTCCAGCAAGTGCCCCGGGTGTTGCTGCCAGCGCTTCCAGCTTCCGCACCATCTGCCCCGGGTCGGGCAGTTCGGCCGCGTGCATCGCCCGCAGCAGCGCCATTTCCGCCGCCACCAGCGGATCGGGCGCAGCCTTCACCTCATCGTGCCCCTTAAGCAGCAATTGCCACAGCCGGTGGAGCTGCCCGGCAGACAAGGCGGTCGCCCAACCGTCGATTGCTGCCCGCTCCTCGGCCGAAATCGCCTCGGCCCCGCTGCGCCCGACTTGCGTCACGGTGATGCGGTGGACCAGTTCGAGCTGCGAGCGCAGCAGCGCGATCGGCTCGATCCCCAGCGCGAATTGCGCCGCCACCAGATCGAGCAGTTCCGGCGCATCGCCGGCCAGCAGCGCGCCAAGCAGTCGGCGCTGGACGGTCTTGTCGGCAAGGCCGAGCATGTCCTGCACCTGGCCCGGCGTCACCCGCCCCTCGCCGCCCAGATCGGCGTGGGCAATCGCCTGATCGAGGATCGAGAGACCATCGCGGACCGAGCCTTCGGCGGCCTCGGCGATCATCGCCAGCGCCTCGGCCTCGGCCGGCACGCTTTCGGCCTCGCACACCCGGGCGAAATGCTCGGCCAGCAGCGGCGCGGGAATCCGCCGCAGATCGAACCGCTGGCAGCGAGAGAGCACCGTCACCGGCAGCTTGTCGACTTCGGTCGTGGCGAACAGGAACTTCACATGCGGCGGCGGCTCTTCCAGCGTCTTGAGCAGCGCGTTGAAGGCGTTGCGGCTGAGCATGTGGACTTCGTCGATGATGTAGATCTTGTAGCGCGCCGAAACCGCCGCATAGCGCACCGCCTCGATGATCTCGCGCACGTCGTCCACGCCGGTGTGGCTGGCGGCGTCCATCTCGATCACGTCGATGTGACGGCCCTCGGCGATTGCGCGGCACGGCTCGCACACCCCGCACGGATCGATCGTCGGCCCGCCGCTGCCATCCGCGCCGACGCAGTTCAGCGCCTTGGCGATCAGCCGCGCGGTGCTGGTCTTGCCCACCCCGCGCACCCCGGTCATCAGGAAGGCATGGGCCAGCCGGTCGCGCCGGATCGCGTTGGCCAGCGTCTGGACCATCGCGTCCTGCCCGATCAGCTCGGCAAAAGTCTGTGGGCGATACTTGCGCGCGAGCACCCGGTACGGCTGCGCGGAAACAACCGGCGCAGGCGCAGCCACGGCAGGCGCGGGTGGCGCCACCGGCGCGGGATCGCCAAACAGCGCCGATTGCCCGGCCGCCTCAAGCTCCGCCGCGCTCGGTGCGTCGTCGTCCTCGTCGGGGGCATTGCCAAAGATGTCGGTGGAATCGTCCATTGCCCCCTTGGTAAGCGCTCGGGCGGCAATTGTCGAAGGGCGGCTTGCCGGATAGGTTCGATCGTCAACTTCCGGGAGGTTTCGATGCGCGCGCAGTTGGCGATTTTTGCGCTGATGCTGACGCCGGTCCCGGCACAGGCCCAGCCGGCCGAACTCCCCATCCCCGATGCCACAGCGCTTGATCGGCTGTGTTCGCCGCGCGGCACGATGCAATTCGCTTTCGGTGAAACCGGAGTCCCCGGCAGCAGCAAGCTCGAAGCCACACTCGGCCACGGATTCGACCTTCCGCCTGGATTCGGCGCGTTCGTGTCCGCCCAGCCGCGGGCCACGGAATGGTCGGGTCAACTGATGGAGATGACCTATTCGGTAAAGCTCCCGCAATCGCAGGCCGCTGGCTACACCGCACAACTGGCCGAAGCCCTTGCCGCGGCGGGATGGACTCCGGCCGATATGCCCGAAGGCCAGCAGCCGCTGTACCTGATGGGCTATGGCGGGGGACGCACCTTCCAGAAGCCGGTGACCGAAGAGGCCACCACCCGGGTGCTGGCCCATCTCGATTACCTGCTTGGCGAACTGACCCTCAGCTGCGGCCGCGATGATCTGCTTCGCCGCCATGCCGGCGAAGCCTTCGGCGAACTCCCGCCGGGCACTCCGCGACCGTCGGTTCCAGAGGTTGCTCTGCCGCCGGTGCAGACCGCGGCCGACTGCAACGATCCCGCCCGGCTCGAAGCGGTGGCCTCATCGATGAATGATCGCTCGGCCGATTCGTTTATCGGCGCGATGCTGGCCCGCACCACCTGGCGTGACCGGCTGACCACATGGATGACGTGGAAACTGGAAACCTCGGGCAAGATCGACAAGCGGCGCATGCTCACCCTGCTCATGAACTCGGCCGGCAAAGCCAGCCCTGGCGGTAATCTGTTTGCGACGATCCAGATGTTGCCCGAACTGTTCGACAAGATCGAGATGCTGGCGGTCGCCGAGAAGATCGGTGACCGGGCCGGCTACTGTCGGGGTATTGTTGATTTCCGGGGCTGGATCGCCAGGGTTGATGGAATTACCCTGCGGCAGACCCAGGCCACGCAGGCCGCGCTCGCCGCCGAAGCGAAGAGGCTGGGCGTTTCGCTTGACTGACTGGTGAGCTGAAAAAAGGAGCCGGCCGACCCGCCGCAACCCGTTGTGGCTGCTTCCTTCCGGACCTGACCAGGTTGGCGGACGCTAGCGTCCGACCGACTCCCGAAGGCGCATATGGCGAGCAAGCCCCGCGAAGGCAAGCCTCAGCGGAAGTTGTCGGCGTAAGTCTGCAGCTTCAACCGACGCGGCGGCGTGTTCACCGCGCGCGCCGCAATGCCGTGGCGCGCGGCATAAGCCTCAGCCTCGGCGCGGCTGGCGAAGCTCAGCACCACCTGGCTCTGGGTGTCGCCCGAGCCGGCCCAGCCCATCAGCGGATCGGGCTGCCGCGCCTCGGCGGGCACGAATTCGAGCAGCCACTGGTCGATGTGCGCCTTGCCGGACTGCATGGCATTCTTCGGGCGCTGATAGATGCGGGCGGTCATGCGAATGGCCTTCCTGCGAATCGCGCCCGGAATCAAGTCAGACTTGGCCTAGCGCGGACTTTCTTGCTCCCCTCCCGCAAACGCGCGGGGTTGGGGGTGGGCTACCTCACTTCCCCTGCGATCTTGCAAACGCGTTCTTGGTCTTGAGGCTCGGGTCCTCCGCCCACGGCTCATCGGGCCAGCGGTGCCGGGGGTACTGGCCCTTCATGTCCTTCACCACATCGCGCCACGATCCGCGCCAGAACCCCGGCAGGTCGCGCGTGGTCTGCAAAGGGCGGCCGGCGGGCGAGGTCAGCTTGAGCAGCAACGGCTGCGCCGGCTGGCCGAACCCCGGATGCGAATCGAGCCCGAACAGCGCCTGCACCCGCACTTCCACCGATGGCCCGCCCGGATCGGCATAGTCGATCGCATGGGCCGTCCCCGCCGGGCTGCGGAACTCGGCAGGGGCCAGCCGCTCCAGCCGCTCACGCGCGGCGTAGTCGATCCGCGCCAGCAGCGCGGCATGCAGCGCACCCTTGTCCAGCGCATCGAGCCGCCGGCCAAGCAGCGGCAGCAGCCACGTATCGACCTCGGCCCGCAGCGCATCCTCGGCCAAGTCCGCAATCCCGGCATAAGCCGCGCGCACCAGCAGCGCCCGGCTCGCCTCGCCCAGCGGCAGCAGGTCCAAACCCTCCTCGCGCACCTTGTCGGCCAGAAACCGGGCAATCGCGGCGGGATCGGGCGCCGGATCGCTCCCTCGCGCCAGCACGATCGCGCCCAGCCGCTGTTCCAGCAGCGCCTCGACCCGGCGCTCCTCCGCCACCCAGCGCAAGATGCTGCGCCGCGCAATCCGTGCACCCAGCCAGTGCTGCACTTCGCCCTCGCTCAGTGCCGCCGCGGCCGTGATGCGCGCACCTTTGGCCTCGCCCTGCGCCTCGCCCACCACCAGCCATTCGGCGCGGATCAGCGGCGATGCGGGATCGAGCCGCAGCCCCCGCCCCCCGGCGGTCAACCACTGCTCGCCCGAGGCATCGCGCCGCTTGGCGATCATATCGGGAAAGCCGGCGGCGAGCAGCGCGCCGGGCGGAATATCCGCCTCTTGCAGCAAATCCCGCTCAGGCTGAGCGGACTTGCTGGCAGCCCGCGCCCAGCGCTCCGCCAATTGGCGCGAAGCCTCTGCGCGCGGCGAACGGTCGCGCCGCAAGCTTTCCAGCCGTGCCGCCAGATCGTCGCTTCGCCCGCCAAGGCCCTGCTCCTGCAACAGCAGCGCCAGTTCCGCCGCGTCTAACGCCGCACCATGGCGCGCAGCATCGAGCAGCATATGCGCCAGTCGCGGCTCCAGCGGCAGCGCTGCCATCGCCCGCCCATGCGGGGTGATCCGCCCGGCCTCTGCCAACGCACCCAGCGATTCCAGCAGCCGATGCGCCGCGCCCATCGCGGCGGCCGGCGGCGGATCGAGCCACGCCAGCGCGGCCGGATCGCCCGCGCCCCACTGCGCCAGCGTCAGCGCCAGCGGCGCCAGATCGGCCACCAGCATCTCGGGCGGATCGAACGGCGCACGCCCGGCATGCGCCGCTTCTTCCCACAAGCGGTAAGCCGTCCCCGGCCCCTGCCGTGCTGCGCGGCCGGCGCGCTGCGCTGCCGCCGCCTGACTGGCGCGGTGGGTGACCAGCCGGGTCACCCCCGCAGCCTTATCGAACTCCGCCCGGCGCGAAAGCCCGGCATCAACCACCACCGCCACCCCGTCGAGCGTCAGCGAAGTCTCGGCAATCGCGGTCGCCAGCACGATCCGCCGCCGCCCGTCCGCATCGCGGCGGATCGCCGCGCGCTGCGCCGCCGGCTCGCACTGGCCGTGCAGCGGCAGCACCAAGGCATCGGGCAGCCGCTCCGCCAACCGCTCGCGGGTCCGCTCGATCTCGCCCACGCCGGGCAGGAACGCCAGAATGTCGCCCACCCCTTCGCGCCACGCCGTCACAATCGCCCCGGCCATCGCCGCATCCAGCCGCAGCTCTGGCCGCGCCCCCAGCCAGCGGATCGCCAGCGGATGCGCCTTGCCTTCGCTCTCAATCACCGGCGCGGCGCCTAGGAGCGCGGCAAACCGGGCGCCATCGATCGTCGCGCTCATCACCACCCGCCGCAGGTCCTCGCGCAGCACTTGCTGCGTCTCGCGGGCGAGCGCGAGGCCCAGATCGCTGTCGAGGTGCCGCTCATGCGCCTCGTCGAACAGCACGGCTGAAACACCGGCGAGTTCGGGATCGCCCAGAATGGTCGAAACGAAGATCGCCTCGGTCATCACCAGTACCCGCGTTCTGGCGCTGCGCTTGCTGTCGAGCCGGGTCAGATAGCCGATCGTCTCCCCCGCGCGCTCGCCCAGCGCCTCGGCCATCCGCTCCGCCGCCGCGCGCGCCGCTACCCGGCGCGGGCTCAGCAGGATCACGCTGCCGCTGCACCACGGCTCGGATAGCAGCGCGGGCGCGACGGCCGTGGTCTTGCCCGCCCCAGGTGGCGCTATCAGCACGGCGTTTGGCCCATCGCGTAAGGCGCCGAGCAGGTCCGGCAGCACCGCATGGATAGGGAGGGCCTGCGCAGTCACCGCGCGGGCTTCGTCTTCCGACTCAATACCGCCGCGCCACCGCAAACTCGGCGGCTTCGGCGAGTGCACTGCGCGCCGGGCCGGCGGGGAAGCCCGCAATCGCGTCGATCGCGCGCTGGGCGAAATGGCGGGCGCGCTCGCGCGTCGCGGAAACCGTGTCGTGCCGCTCGATCAGCGTCACCGCGTGGGCCAGATCGGCCTCCTCGCTGCGGAAGCCGGCAATCGCCTCTTGCCAGAAGCCGCGCTCCTCGGCGCTGCCGCGCGCATAGGCAAGGATCACCGGCAGGGTCATCTTGCCCTCGCGGAAGTCGTCGCCCTTGCCCTTGCCCATCTCGGCGGCTTCGGAATCGTAATCGATCGCATCGTCGACCAGCTGGAAGGCAATTCCGAGGTTGCGCCCGAAAGCATCGAGCGCCGCCTCCTCGGCTTCGCTGCGTTCTGCCACCACCGCGGCAATGCGCGTCGCGGCGGCGAACAGCGCGGCGGTTTTGGAGCCGATGATCGAGAGGTAATGTTCTTCGCTGGTTTCGATCCGGCGCTGCGCAGTGAGCTGGTCCACCTCGCCCTCGGCAATCACCGAAGACGCGCGAGAGAGGATTTTCAGCACCTTGAGGCTGCCGTCCTCGACCATCAGTTCGAACGAGCGCGTGAACAGGAAATCGCCCACCAGCACCGTCGCCGGGTTGCCGTATACGATGTTCGCGGTCTCGCGCCCGCGCCGCAGGTCCGATCCGTCGACCACGTCGTCGTGCAGCAGCGTGGCGGTGTGGATGAATTCCACCGCGGCGGCCAGCTTGTGATGGCGCGTGCCCTGATAATCGCACAGCGCCGCCCCGGCGATGGTCAGCATCGGCCGCAGCCGCTTGCCGCCGCCGGCAATCAGATGGCCGGCCAGCGCCGGGATCAGCGGGATTTCGCTCTGCATGCGGTCAAGGATGATCGCGTTCACCGCGTTCATCCCCGATGCGGTCAACGCTAGCAGCGGGGCAAGCGAAGGTTCGCCGCGCGGGCGCAGGGGAATGACGTCAGCGCTCATGCCCCGGTCCATTGGTCGCAGACGCGGCGGAAGGCAAGCTTGGAATCGTCATGGTTCCCGTGCTAGCGGACGCTCCGATGGCCCAAGACCAAACTGCCCCCGCCGCCGATCCGGTGCTCGCCGGATACCGCGCCAGCATCGACAATATCGATGCCGCGCTGGTCAACATTCTGGCCGAACGGTTTCGCATCACCAAGGCGGTCGGTGCCTACAAGGCCGAGCATGACCTCCCCCCGTCCGACCCCGCGCGCGAGGAACGCCAGATCGCCCGCCTGCGCCGCCTGGCCGAAGACGCCCAGCTCGATCCCGATTTCGGCGAGAAGTTCATCCGCTTCATCATCGAGGAAGTGATCCGCCACCACCATCAAGCGAAGAACGGGGGTTAAGCTGCTAGCGGCCTACCATGGCCGCACCGGCTTGGTTTCTCCCGGCTTGATGCTGCCCACGTGCTCGAGGATTTCGCGATAGCGCGGATGGCCGGGTGGGTAGACGAAATGCCCATGCGCAATCGCCCCATTTTCCTGCTTTGATGCAATGTCGAGGATGATCGAGTTGTCCGGCCCCATGCTGGCAGTGCCGACAAACTCATCTTCGCTCGGCTTCGTGCAGCCCGCCAGCAGGGCCAGTCCGAACAGCAACCAACGCCTTGCCGCCACGATCCTAACCCACCGCCCGCGGCAGCCGCACGCGCACCAGCAGCCCGCCCAGATCCTCGCTCTCGCCCAGTTCCACCGCGCCGCCGTAGATTTCCGCCACATCGCGCACGATGGCCAGACCCAGCCCGGTTCCCGGCTTGCCGGTATCGAGCCGCGCGCCGCGATCGAAGATGCGGGACCGCTCGGCCTCGGGAATGCCCATGCCGTCGTCCTCGATCCAGATCTCGCACCACTGCGGCTCGGTCGGCAGCGCGTCGACCGTGACGAACACCGAGCCGCCGCCATACTTGGCCGCGTTCTCGATCAGGTTGCCAAGGATCTCGTCAAGATCCTGCCGCTCGATCTGCACCGCCACCTCGCGGTTGCCGTCGAGGTCGAAGCGCGCCGAATCGTACAGCCGCGTCACGGCGCGCAGCACCGCCTCGACGCTGTCCCACACCGTCGCGCGCGACAGGCCGACCGCGCGGCGGCCGACGGCGCGGGCGCGGGCGAGGTGATGGTCAGCCTGCCGGCGCATCACCGCCGCCTCGCGGATCACGGTATCGGCCAGGTCGGGCGCCTTGGCGGTCGCGGCGTTCATCACCACCGTCAGCGGGGTCTTGAGCGCGTGGGCCAGATTGCCGGCGTGGGTGCGCGCCTCTTCCGCCTGCCGCTCGATGTGATCGAGCAGCCCGTTGAGCTCGTTGACGAGTGGCTGAACTTCCAGCGGCAGCGGATCGGTCATCCGGTTTGCGCCGGTCGTGCGCATCTTCTGGATCGCCCGGCGCACCCGCCGCAGTGGCCCGAGGCCATACCACGTCTGCAACCCCGCCATCAGGAACAGCCCGAGCCCGAGCACGACAAAACTCCACAGCAGGATCAGACGTATGCGCTGAACTTGGCCGTCCAGATCCTTGCGCCCCGCCGCCACCACGAACCACCATTTGGTGTCGCTCCCCGGCAGGATGATCGAACGCTCCATCACCCGCAGCGGTTCGGCATCGAACTGGTCGCTGTTGTAGACGTGCGGCACCGTATCGAAATGATCGGTGTGGACCTTGAGCGTTCGGTCCCACAGCGAGCGCGAGGCGAAATCGTCGTGTCCAGTGCCGCTGATCTGCCAATAGAGGCCCGAATTGGGCTCGAGAAACCGCTGATCGCCGAGCGGACGGTTGAAGAACACTTCGCCGTCCGGCCCGATCTCGGCCGAGCCGACCATCGCGGTCAGCATATAGCCCATCTGGTCGTCGAAACTGCGGGTCACCAGCCCCGTCAGCGTGCGGTCAAGCGCGATGCCGCCGCCAAGCAGCAGCAGGGTGATCCACCCCGCCGCGATCAGGATCATCCGGCGCGAAAGCGAGCCGGTGTGGGCGCGGGGCCTGCCATTCCCTTCGGGCGCGGCCGGATCGCCCGCCGCGCCGGGAACGACGGCTTCAGCCACGCGCCGCTTCGGCCGGATCGTCGAGGCTGTAGCCCAGCCCGCGGATCGTGGTGATCACATCAGGGCCAAGCTTCTTGCGGATGCGGGTGACGAACACTTCGATGGTGTTCGAATCGCGGTCAAAATCCTGATCGTAGATATGCTCGATCAGCTCGGTGCGGCTGACCACCTTACCCTTGTGGTGCAGCAGGTAGGACAGCAGCTTGTATTCCTGCGCAGTCAGCTTCACCGGCTCGCCCGCCAGCGTCACCCGGCCCGAACGGGTATCAAGCCGCACGTCGCCCGCGATCAGCTCGCTGGAGGAATTGCCCGAGGCGCGGCGGATCAGCGCGCGCAGCCGGGCGATCAGTTCCTCGGTCTGGAACGGTTTGGCGAGGTAATCGTCGGCCCCGGCATCAAGCCCCGCGACCTTGTCCGACCAGCTGTCGCGCGCGGTCAACACCAGTACCGGAAAGCGCCGGCCTTCCTTGCGCCACATGCCAAGCACGGTCAGCCCGTCGATCTCGGGCAGGCCAAGATCGAGGATCACCGCGTCATAGTCCTCGGTCGAGCCCATGAAGTGGCCGTCCTCGCCATCGACCGAAAGGTCGACCGCGTAGCCGTTCTGCTCGAGCGTGGACTTGAGCTGACGACCCAAGGTCGGTTCGTCCTCGACGATCAGGATGCGCATCGCTTGATTCCCTGTTGCAGCACGGCCAGCCGGGCCGGATGGCCCGAGGTCTTGCGGACAAAGCTAGGAAGCGTCAAGCCAGCCGCCAAGGGGGGCTCGCGGGTCAATGCCGGTTGATCACGCGGCCAGAGCGGGCATCGACATCGATGAACACCACCCGCCCGTTCTGGATGAACTTGAGCCGGTAAGCCATTGCCACCGGATCGTATTCCGGGCCGAGGTACTGCATTCCGGGCATCGTCGGCACGATCTCGCGCTCGATATCGCGCAGCGAGCGGACATTGCCCGCCTGCATCTCCTTGCGCACTTGCCCTTGCGCATCGCCGGGATTGGCCAGCGCCGGGGGGGCAGCCGGGCCGACAAGGACCACAAACGCGATGGCGAGGGGAAGGAAGCGGTTTGGCATTACGGCATGGTGCCTATTCCTGCGGCCTTGAACAAGATGTGAATGTGGCGGCTTTGCGGCGTTCAGGCGGGGACCGGCACCGTTCTGCCTTGCGGCCCGGCGATGCGCCCCCTAACGGCCCCGCATGGCCGCCGCACCGATCCTCTCCTGGGAAGGCCTGAGCCTGCAGCAAGGCTCAGGCTGGCTCTTCCGCGATCTTGATCTGCACATCGGCCCGCGTGACCGGCTGGCGCTGATCGGCCGCAACGGCGCAGGCAAGACCACGCTGCTGCGCCTGATCGCCGCGCAGATCGATGCCGACAAGGGCAACCGCTCGGTCCAGCCGGGCACCAAGATCGTCGTCCTCGAACAGGACCCGTTCTTCACCGGCTACGAAACGCTGCTGGATTTCGCGCTTTCCGGCGCCGATGCCCCGCCGCGCCACGAAGTGGAAGCCATCGCCGGCCAGCTCGGCATCGACCTCTCCCGGCCGGCCGAAAGCGCTTCGGGCGGTGAACGCCGCCGCGCCGCACTGGCCCGCGCACTCGCCAGCGAGCCTGACCTGTTGCTCCTCGACGAGCCAACCAACCACCTCGACCTCGCCGCGATCGAATGGCTCGAAAGCTGGCTGCAGCGTTACACTGGCGCGTTCGTTGTCATCAGCCATGACCGGACCTTCCTCGAACGGCTGACCAAGGCCACCTTGTGGCTCGACCGGGGCTCGCTGCGTCGCAAGGAGATCGGCTTCGGCGGCTACGAGGCGTGGATGGAAGCGGCTTATGCCGAAGAGGCGCGTGCGGCAGAAAAGCTCGACGCCAAGCTCAAGATCGAGGCGCACTGGCTCGAACGCGGCGTCACTGCGCGGCGCAAGCGCAACATGGGCCGGCTGGAGAAGCTGTGGGAAATGCGCGCCCAGCGCGCCGCGATGCTCAGCCCCCAGGGCGCGGCCAAGCTCGCGCTGTCCAGCGACGACGCCAAAAGCAAGGCCGTGATCGTGGCCGACAAGGTCAGCAAGCGCTTCGGCGAACGCGTTATCGTGAAGGACTTTAGCCTGCGGATCACCCGCAAGGACCGCATCGGCCTTGTCGGTTCAAATGGCGCGGGCAAGACCACTCTGCTCAAGATCCTCACTGGCGAGCTGGAACCGGACAGCGGCACCGTTACGCTGGCCAAGACGCTCACCCCCGTCGTGATCGATCAGCAGCGCAGCCTGATAGTGCCCGAGAAGCGCGTGCGCGATGTGCTCGCCGAAGGCGGCGACTGGATTGACGTGCAGGGTGTCCGCAAGCACATCCACGGCTATCTCAAGGACTTCCTGTTCGATCCGAACATGGTCGAGGCACGCGTCGGCACACTTTCGGGCGGCGAACGCTCGCGCCTGCTGCTCGCGCGTGAATTCGCCCGCTTCTCCAATCTGCTGGTGCTCGACGAGCCGACCAACGATCTCGATCTCGAAACGCTCGATCTGCTGCAGGAAGTGATTTCGGACTACGACGGCACCGTACTGATCGTCAGCCACGACCGCGATTTTCTGGATCGCACCGTCACGATCACGCTCGGCATGGACGGCTCGGGCAAAGTCGATATCGTCGCAGGCGGCTATGCCGACTGGGAAAAGCAGCGCAAGGCGCGGTCCGCCCCGCCGCGCGTCGCCGCCAAATCCAGCGAAACCGCCCCGCCGCCACCCCCGCCGCCGCGCAAGGCCAAGCTCTCCTACAAAGACCAGCGCGACTACGAACTGCTGCCCAAGCGGATCGAGGACATCGCCGCTGCCATCGCGCGTGACGAGGCCGCGCTCGCCGATCCCGCGCTATACACCCGCGATCCCGCCCGCTTCGCGGCGCTCACCCGCGCCATCGAAACCGCGCGGGCCGAAAAGGACGCGGCGGAAGAGCGCTGGCTCGAACTGGCGGAACTGGCCGAGGAGTAACGTCT
>CANGQZ010000058.1 GCA_947455865.1 Sphingomonadaceae bacterium | reverse complement strand
CGGCGTGCCCTATTCGCCGGCCACCGGCCTCCCCATCGCCGCGCAGACGGTGAGCCAGATGGTTGACCGGGTGATGGCCCTGCCTGAGGGCACGCGCGCCTATCTGCTCGCCCCGGTGGTGCGCGGGCGCAAGGGGGAATACCGCAAGGAACTCGCCGAGTGGCAGAAGGCCGGCTACACCCGCGTCCGCATCGATGGTGAGCTTTACGCGATCGAGGATGCCCCCGCGCTCGACAAGAAGTACAAGCACGATCTCGAAGTGGTGGTCGATCGCATCGCGGTGCGGGAAGGCATCGAAACCCGCCTGGCCGACAGCTTCGAGCAGGCGCTCAAGCTGGCGGACGGGCTGGCCTACATCGATCTGGTGGACGGCCCGGTCCCGGGGCGCGAGGAGGAGGAGCTTGGCCGCAACCTCAAGGGTGCCGGCCTCCCGCCCAACCGCATCGTCTTTTCGGAAAAGTTCGCCTGCCCGGTCTCCGGCTTCACCCTCGATTCGCTCGAACCGCGCCTGTTCAGCTTCAACGCCCCGCAGGGTGCCTGCCCGGCCTGTGACGGGCTGGGCGAAAAGCTGCTGTTCGATGAGCAGCTGGTCGTCCCGAACGAGGCGCTCAGCCTCAAGCAGGGGGCCATCGTCCCCTGGGCCAAGTCCAACCCGCCGTCGCCCTATTATATGCAGGTCCTTGCCAGCCTCGCGGCGGAGTTTGGCTTCAGCCTCGCCACCCCGTGGGCCGATCTGCCGGTAGAGGTGCGGCTGATCATCCTCCACGGCACCGGCGGCAAGCCCGTCCCGCTCACCTTCATCGATGGCAAGAAGTCCTACACCGTCAAAAAGGCGTTTGAGGGCGTGATCGGCAACCTCAACCGCCGCATGCTGCAGACGGAAAGCGCGTGGATGCGGGAGGAGCTGGGCAAGTTCCAGACTGCGCAGCCCTGCGAAACCTGCCACGGCGCGCGGCTCAAGCCCGAAGCGCTCAGCGTGAAGATCGCCGCCGCCGATATCTCCAGCATCACCCGGCTATCCGTGGCCGCCGCGGTCGATTGGTTCGGCGCGCTCGATGCCCAGCTCACGGCGCAGCAAAGCCAGATCGCCCGCGCCATCCTCAAGGAAATCAACGAGCGGCTCGGCTTCCTCAACAACGTCGGGCTCGATTACCTCAATCTCGATCGCACCAGCGGCACCCTCTCCGGCGGCGAATCGCAGCGCATCCGCCTCGCCAGCCAGATCGGCTCGGGGCTGTCGGGCGTGCTCTACGTGCTCGATGAACCCTCCATCGGCCTCCACCAGCGCGATAACGATATGCTGCTCGCCACGCTGCGCCGGCTGCGCGATCTCGGCAACACCGTGATCGTGGTCGAACATGATGAGGATGCCATCCGCACCGCCGATCACATCGTCGATCTCGGCCCCGGTGCGGGCGTCCACGGGGGGGAGATCGTCGCCCAGGGCAGCCTCGCCGATATCCTCGCTGCCCCCGGCAGCCTCACCGGCCAGTACCTCGCGGGCACCCGCCGCATCGAGGTTCCGGCCAAGCGCCGCAAGGGCAATGGCCACAAGCTCACCGTCCACGGCGCCCGGGCCAACAACCTCAAAGGCGTCACCGCCGCGATCCCGCTCGGCACCTTCACCTGCGTCACCGGCGTCTCCGGCTCGGGTAAGTCCAGCCTCACGCTCGATACGCTCTATGCCGGCGCCGCCCGCACGCTCAATGGCGCCCGCGTCATCGCCGGCCCGCATGACAAGATCACCGGCCTCCAGCACTGTGACAAGGTGATCGAGATCGATCAGTCCCCCATCGGCCGCACCCCCCGCTCAAACCCCGCGACTTATACCGGCGCCTTCACCCAGATCCGCGATTGGTTCGCCGGCCTGCCGGAAAGCGCCGCGCGCGGCTACAAGCCGGGCCGGTTCAGCTTCAACGTCAAGGGCGGCCGCTGCGAAAAGTGCCAGGGCGACGGCCTGATCAAGATCGAGATGCACTTCCTGCCGGATGTCTATGTCACGTGCGAGGAATGCGGCGGCAAGCGCTACAACCGCGAAACGCTCGAGGTGAAATTCAAAGGCCACTCGATCGCCGATGTGCTGGATATGACGATCGAGGATGCTCAGGAATTCTTCAAGGCCGTCCCCCCCATTCGGGAAAAGATGGCGATGCTGTGCGAAGTCGGCCTCGGCTACATCAAGGTCGGCCAGCAGGCGACCACGCTCAGTGGCGGAGAGGCGCAGCGCGTCAAACTCGCCAAGGAACTCTCCCGCCGCTCCACCGGCCAGACGCTCTACATTCTCGACGAGCCGACCACCGGGCTGCACTTCGAAGATGTCCGCAAACTGCTCGAAGTGCTCCACCGGCTGGTCGATCAGGGCAACTCGGTGGTGGTGATCGAACACAACCTCGATGTGATCAAGACGGCCGACTGGGTGCTCGATTTAGGACCGGAAGGCGGGGTGAGGGGCGGCGAACTGGTGGCCGAAGGCACCCCGGAAAAGATCGCGGCGAGCCCGGCCAGCTTTACGGGGCATTACCTGAAGGCCCTGCTAACCCGCTAATTCCTCCCCGAAACGGGGAGGGGGACCACCTCCGCCGCTCATCCTGAGCCTGTCGAAGGATGCTGGAGGGGCACGTGCCGCCAAGCGCAACGGCACCGAAACGGGGAGGGGGCTATCCTCCGCTCGTCAGGAGCATGACGAAGGGCGAAGTTGGATGGTCAAAGATCGAAAATACCACAATTCACCAGCTCATTACTACCTAGTAGCTCTACCAATTTTTAATCTGTATCCATGATTCACGTATCATAAAATGTAACGATCGGCGCTCTAGCTACCGATCTGATAAATTCTTCCCCATAACTTTTATACAGCGACTTTATGAATGACGGCTCTGCTGAAAGTATGAAGGATATCATCCCTTTGCACCACATCAGATTCTCATCATCATTAATATTTATACTAAGATGTTTGAACGATGATCTTATATGGCGCTTCCTCTCTCGTCCGATAGAAATTTTTCCATCTGGTGTAATGATCAGGCCCGTTACCATGCGTCTGTCTCCGCGGCCATCGGTGTGGACCACGCCGCCAGTCTCGACATTGTTCGTCACGAACGGCTCAAGCGTTGCCCGGCGCTGATTGGGGACCACGGCGGTAATAACATCGCCGCCACGTTCCATCGCACCGACCAGAACCGTCTTCGCAGCCGATCCCCGGTTGTGCTTGCCCTTCTTCACGCCGCCGATCAGCGTTTCGTCAATCTCAACGTGCGAGCCGGGGCCACCTACGGGGGCTTCGCCGCCAACGTCCGCCATGTGCTGACGGATCAGCCCGGCCATGCGCCATGCCGTCTTGTAGGTCACGCCTAACTGGCGCTGCAATTCCTTGGCGCTGACACCGTGCCGCGTGGTGGTGAACAGGTGGATGGCATAGAACCAAAGTTGCAGCGGGGTGCGCGTCTGTTCGAACGGGGTGCCGACAGTCGGGTGCAGGTGATGGCCGCACCATTGGCAGGAGTAAGCCCGCTCCGCCTTGATCCGATACCAGTTCGAAGGCCGCTCGCATGACGGGCAAGTGAAGCCCTGCCCAAACCGCACGTTGAACAGGTGAGTGAGGCAGCTTTCGTCGTCAGGAAACTGGCGGAAGAACTGCGTTGTGGCGAGGGGTTTCGTGCTCATGCACCATCATATACCCCATTCGTTCTACGTATGCAAGGGGGATAGACGCCAAACTTTCTCGAGAAAAGTTGTATTCAGATATCAGTACCCTCAGAACTGGACTTATAACCGGATTGGAACAAAACGCTCCCAGTTCCGCTAGTGAGCCAGCGCTTTCTGAGATGACTAAAACGACGGAAGCAATGCGCGCGATTTCTTCCTCAAAGGTAATTAGATCGCTGCAACCGCTATCTCTATAAAGTTGTTGTGCGCTTTCAGCTAAAACATAGGCCGTACTTTTGGAACTTATTTTTTTGATTCTGCATAAATAATCTCTGAGATTAGCAGCGTGTGCATCGGAATCTTTAAGAATTTCGCCGCCACAAAAGAATACGAATTTAGACGGCCTCTTTACTCGAAGCTTGTTTCGATTAATCTCGCCCAAAAATTTATCGAGTGGGTCGGGCAAGTTGCTTTTTACCTGGAAGCGGCATGCAGAGGGTCGGAGAGGTTGCCGGGCCGAAGGCGAGGAGGCGAATGCCGACGATAGGCAAGCTCTCCGATCCTCTGCATGCAGCCCAAAACCTCACAATAACATTAGGTCTGGCGAAACGCCCGACACTAGTGAGCTTTCACTCAATCGCGTAAAAAGCCGGATGAACATGGCGGCGCAATGGCTCTACGTCAACCTAAGCTCGCGAGTATCCGTAATGTGCGCACAATGTTAGCGGTCAACGGATTCAAATGGTGGTTTGTCGATGACCGGCAGCATGGCTTTTGCTTCACACGCTTTCCGTTTTCGATATCATTTTCCTACACCCCCAAACCTCGCATACCCTGCCTGATCCCATCCCTCCGCCTTGAGGAGCCCGGATCATGCCAGACCATCGCACCCCGCCCGCCAGCCCGTTCGGTCGCGGCTGGATTCCCGCCACGCGGGAGATCGGGTTGCCCGATGAGGTTGAGGCTTCGATCCTTCGAGCTCAGGATGAGCGGACTAACGGGGGCATCCTTCGACAAGCTCAGGATGAGCGGGTTTCGGGTAACATCCTTCGACAGGCTCAGGATGAGCGGGTTTCGGATAACATCCTTCGACAGGCTCAGGATGAGCGGGCGTTTGAGCCTCCCCTCCCGCAGGCGGGGAGCCGTCAGGCGTTTGCGGAGCAAACAGCGGTTGGGGGTGGGCTTTCTTCTTCTGACTTTCCTGCCGATGCCGCGCCTGACCGCGCCCACCCCCAAGCCCCCTCCCGCCTGCGGGAGGGGGAGTCGGCATCTCCCCAATCTCTCTCCGCGCCCTCCGCGGCTGCTCGTGAACCCAACCCCCACCACGATCACTTCACCCCCCAGCGCCAGGTCGCGTTCCTCGCCGCGCTGGCCGGGTGCGGCTCGGTCCGCGCCGCTTGCGCCCGCATCGGCATTTCCGCCCAGTCGGCCTATCTCGCTCGCCGCCGCCACGCGCTGTTCGCCGCCGGGTGGGATGCGGCGCTGGTGCTGGCGCGGCAGGCGGCGGAGGATGTGCTGGCGGTGCGCGCGCTCGATGGGGTGGAGGAGGCGGTGTGGTATCGGGTTGAGGTGGTCGGCACCCGCCGCCGCTATGACAGCCGCCTGCTGCTCGCCCATCTCGCCCGGCTCGATGGCGCCGCCGCGCGCAGCCCGCGCAGTGCCGAGCGCGCCGGGCGGTTTGATGAACTGCTCGCCTGCCTTGGCGGGGAAGGGCCGCCGGCGGCGCTCGCGCCCGATCCGGCCTATGCCGCCGCGCTCGCGCCCCCGCCGCCGCGCACGCTGCCCGATCCGCTGCTCCCGCCCACCCGCGAGGCCTAGGGTCACGCGCGCAGCGAGGGGCTTGGCCCCGGCGCCTTTGCCCGCGCCCGGCGCAAGGCGGCGGCCGAGTGGGATGCCTGGGCCGGGCGCGCCGCCGCCACGGCGGACCGGCTGCAGCACGCAGGCCAGCAGGCGCCCGCCGCCACCCCCGGCCAGCCGCCGCGGCTCGAATACAAATCGCTGGGCGGGCCGGGCGCACCGCTGCCGGACCGGGCGGGCGAGGGGGGCGCGGCGGGGCTGCCGCCGGTCATGCCGGGAACCGTGTCAACCGTGTCAACTTGCGACTCCGCCGCGCCGGGTCTATCCATCGTTCCCACGGGCAAGCGCAGCGGGGGCACGCAGATCTTCCGGCCGGCCCGGAGGAGAGCTGCCATGCTTCGTCACACCTCTGCCTTTGCCGCCGTTCTGGCCCTTGCCGCCCTGAACCTCGCCGTCTCCACCCCGGCACTCGCCGCCCCGGCCAAGCTCGCCGCCACGCTCACCGGAGCGGAGGAGACTCCTCCCGGCAAAGTGGGCGGGACCGGCGGATTTTCGGTCGAGCTCGATCCCGAAACCAACGATTTCTGCTACAAGCTGTGGGGCGAAGGCATCGGCGCGCCCACCGCCGCCCACATCCACACCGGCGCCGCCGGCGTCAGCGGCCCGCCGGTGGTCACCCTCGAAGTCACCGGCAAGACCGATGACGAATGCATGGCCGTGGAAAAGGACAAGCTCGATCCCATCGTCGCCAATCCTGCCGGCTACTACGTCAACATCCATACCGCCGAATTCCCGGCAGGTGCGGTGCGCGGCCAGCTGATGAAGCCCTGAGGGCAGGGGGGCGGGCACGCACAAAACCCGCCCGCTCATCCTGAGCCTGTCGCAGGATCAACCCCGCTCATCCTGAGCTTGTCGAAGGATCATCCCGAGCTTGTCGAAGGATCATCCTGAGCCAGTCGCAGGATCGAAGGACCATCCTGCAACCACCAAACCCTTGACCCCAAACGACAAATGGGGCCGGCATCGCTGCCGGCCCCATTCTCGCCTGCCGGCCATGCCGGCGACTGCGTGGTTGCCTTTACCACCTGCTCCGGGGTCGCCCCCTCGGCCGGTGGAAGTCCGGACCGCAAGCCGGTCCGCAGACCGCGCTCACGGGGTGCAGGTTGCGGAACGGGCTGGTCGCGGTGATGCCTGCCGAACACCCCGAGTTGGCACCGGGGGGTGCTTCGCATCGTGATGCTCGTCGCATCGGACCCGGCGGGGCTCGGCCGGCGCTCGCGCACCGCCCTATCCTGCCGTCGCTCATCCCTCCTGGCCGGCGGCCCTGTGGTGCCCACGCCCGTCGCCTTGCGGCTGGGGTGCGGGTCCGTCGGACCAGCAACCTCTCCGCTTGCAAGTTGGCCATTGCTGGACGCCCCGCTTGCGGTGTCGCCTGCGCTGGTGGCTTGTCGTGCGATCGCGCCTTGCGTTGCAATCCCCGTCGGCCCCCGGCCCGGCGTCCGGTCCCGTCAGGCGTGGCTCGGATGACTGGAAGCGATGCCTTGCAGCATTCTCCCGCACCGTCGCCAACGCCTGGCGGTTCCGTGATCGTTTCCCCGGCTTCCCGCCGCCGCCCTTGCCGAACTTTCGGAGCAAGCTCCTTCCACCCGGAATTCCTGCGTCGTTTCACCGCAAAAACGGTCAAACAACAGCGCGCCGCTCACAAGCATCTGCGGTTCGCCAAGCTCGTCCCGAAGGCCGCACGAGGCGTGTTTTCCGATACTGCTGCGGGCATCGCTGCCGTCTCGATCCTGCCGGAGTTCTACGCGATTTCAGAGTTTTACCCCCGCATCCCGTAAGCCATCCAGCCCTTTCGATGACGTGAAGCTGCGCTCGCCGAGCGAGTCGTTCAAGCGGGGCAAGCCCAAGTTATCCACAGACCGCGATCGCGGCGGTGGATAACCTTGCTCCAGCAGTGGACAGAATCATTTGCTGCACCGCGGGGCGCAATATGCTGCACCCGATGCTGCGCTATCCCCGGTCGCGCTGGGCGAGCAGCCGCAGCCGCAGGGCGTTGAGCTTGATGAAGCCCGCGGCGTCCTTCTGGTCGTAGGCACCGGCGTCGTCCTCGAAGGTCACGTGCCGCTCGGAGTACAGCGAATTGGGCGATTTGCGCCCGACCACCGAGGCCAGGCCCTTGTATAGCTTGAGCCGCACCGTGCCTGAAACGCGTGCCTGGCTGTGATCGATAGCGGCCTGCAGCATCTCGCGCTCGGGGGCGAACCAGAAGCCGTTGTAGATCATCTCGGCATAGCGCGGCATCAGCTCGTCCTTGAGGTGGGCCGCGCCGCGATCGAGCGTGATGCTCTCAATCCCGCGGTGGGCCGCCGCATAGATCGTGCCGCCCGGGGTCTCGTACATTCCGCGGCTCTTCATGCCGACAAACCGGTTCTCGACCAGATCGAGCCGGCCGATGCCGTGCTTGCGTCCCAGTTCATTAAGCGCGGTGAGCAGCGTCGCCGGGCTCATCGCGGTGCCGTTCAGCGCGGTGCCGTCGCCGCACTCGAAATCGATCGTGATGTATTCGGGCAGGTCGGGCGCGTCTTCGGGATTGACGGTCCGGCTGAACACATAGTCCGGCACTTCGTCCCACGGGTTCTCAAGCACTTTGCCTTCCGACGAGGTGTGGAGCAGGTTGGCGTCGGTCGAAAACGGGCTTTCGCCGCGCTTGTCCTTGGGGACCGGGATCTGGTGCTGTTCAGCCCACGCGATCAGCGCGGTGCGGCTGGTCAGGTCCCATTCGCGCCACGGGGCGATAACCTTGATGCCGGGTTCGAGCGCATAGGCCGAGAGTTCGAAACGGACCTGATCGTTGCCCTTGCCGGTGGCGCCGTGGGCGATTGCGTCCGCGCCGGTTTCGCGAGCAATCTCGACCAACCGCTTCGAGATCAGCGGCCGGGCGATCGAAGTGCCGAGCAGATAGTCGCCTTCGTAGCGGGCATTGGCGCGCATCATCGGGAAGACAAAGTCGCGCACGAACTCTTCGCGCAGATCGTCGATGTAGATGTGTTCGTCGGGCACGCCCATCAGTCGCGCCTTGGCCCGAGCCGGTTCGAGCTCCTCGCCCTGGCCGAGATCGGCGGTGAAGGTCACCACCTCGCAGCCATAAGTGACCTGCAGCCACTTGAGGATCACGCTGGTGTCGAGGCCGCCCGAATAGGCGAGGACGACCTTCTTGATATCGGACATGGCTGGATTTCCGTTGGACAGGCGAAGGCAGGATTCGA
The DNA here is from genome assembly GCA_947455865.1 of Sphingomonadaceae bacterium. Classification (GTDB taxonomy): domain Bacteria; phylum Pseudomonadota; class Alphaproteobacteria; order Sphingomonadales; family Sphingomonadaceae; genus Novosphingobium. The sequence continues at coordinate 4,770 of CANGQZ010000058.1, read as the reverse complement.
GCGCGCCCCTAGGCCAGCGGGGCGGCGACGGCAAGGGCGGCGAGCGCCGGTCGGGTTACTCGGCGGCCTGCTGTTCCAGATGCCACTCCGGTGCCTGTTCCGCTGCCGAGAGCCGCGCTGCCTCGGTCAGGATGGAGTCGCGGGTGATCGGCAGGACATCCGGGCGTTTGGTCGACTGGATCTGGAAGTTGACCAGACTGCCGCGGCGGAAGCCCTGCTCGGCGCCGGCAAGATAGAATTGCCACATCCGGAAAAGCCGCTCGTCATAGAGCGCCACGATCTCGGCTCTGTGCAGCGTGGCGCGTCGGTACCACTCGGCAAGGGTATAGGCGTAATGCAAGCGCAGCACTTCGATATCGGTGGTTTTCCAACCGGTCTGTTCGAGCGCGCCCGCCAGTTCACTGATCGCCGGCAGATAGTGTCCGGGGAAGATGTATTTGCGGTTCCACTTGTCGGTAGCGCCGTCGGAGCCGGTGCGGCCAATGGTGTGGGTCAGCATCACCCCGTCGTCGGCCAGCAACTCGCGGGTCTTGCTGAAGTACTCGCCGTAAGCGCGCGCGCCGACATGCTCGAGCATGCCGATGCTGGTGATCCGATCGAACGTGCCGCTTACATCGCGGTAATCGATCAGCTCGAACTTGACCTTGTCCGCCACCCCAGCGGTGGCGGCGCGTTCGTTGGCGAAGCGGACCTGATCGGGGGCAAGGCTAACGCCGAGCACTTCACAGCCATAATGGCGGTTTAGGAACAGGCCGAGCCCGCCCCAGCCGCAACCGATATCGAGCACGCGCATCCCCGCCCCGCGCCCTGCCGGAATATGCAGCTTGGCGGCGACCAGCGCCTGCTTGTCAATTTGCGCCCGTTCCAGCGTGTTCGCCGGATCAGTGAAATAGGCCATCGTGTATTGCCGGTCGACATCGAGGAACAGTTCATAGAATCGCCGGGTCAGATCGTAATGATGCTCGACATTGGCCCTGGCCCGGGCGCGGTGGTTCATCTGGTCTAGCCGCGAGGCCATCCGGTCCACGGCGCGGCGCAGCGGGCTAGGCGGATCGACCGGGCCGACGTCGCCTTGGCCCATGATCAGCAGGATCATGTCGCGGATATCGTGCGGCGGCTCAACCACCAGGCGCCCATCGGTGTAGGCCTCGCCTGCACCGATGCGGGGATCGCGCATGATCCGCCAAGCGGTCGAGCGGTCGGTAAAGCGCACGCGCACCGGTGCGTCGGACTCCGGACCATAGGCGTATTCACGCCCGTTGTGGTCAATGATAACCAGCCGGCCTTTGCGCATGACGCTGCGCAACATCTTGTCTAGCAACCACATCTTCTAAACGGCCTCCAGCCTGGCTGGGTAACGTAGTTCCGCTGGGATTGTTCCTTGCTGAACGGCAATGGTCAACCGGTTGTCGCCATCCGGTCTCAATGTGGAGCCAGTGCGAGCATGGTCTGCGCCTCGGCATCGCCCCATGCGATCTGGCAGCCGACAGCGCGGGCGTCGGGGTAGACATCCGGCTTGGCGGTACGCACCCAGCCTCCGCTTACTGCCGGCAGCGTCCGGCAATAGTCGGCAATGCGGGCACACACGGTTTCCTGCAGGGCGATATGCTCGCTTTCGCTCAGCGCAAGCACGAAATTGCGCAGTCCGTCGTAATCGTAAACCGCAGCAGGATTATCCGGGCCGCCATGCTCTGCGGCAACCACCAGCGCCGCCGATATCAGCAGCCGCTGCGGCGCCGCTTTCTCGAAGTCATGCAGGCCGATCCGCACCGGCACCGCCAGCTCACTCAGGAACAGGACGTATTTCATGCCGCTGCGGTCTCGCGGACCAGATACATCACGTCGCGGTGCTGGGGGACGAGCCGTTGTCCCGAATCAACAAAGAGCGTGGTGCCCGTGGCGACAGGGCCGGTCGCCAGGAACCACGCCGCCGAAGCGATCTCTTCCGGTTGGGTAAAGCGGTGCAGTAGGTTCACCGCACCAGAACGGGCAAATTCGGCTTCGGTCTGATCATGACTGGGCAAGGTTAATCCAGGGGCCAGTCCGTAGATCCGGTCCGCTGACCCCGAGCGTGCCAGCGCGAGCATGTCACCGACCGTCTTCAAACCGGATTTGGCAACTGTGTAGGCGAAGAAATCCGGATTGAGATTGGCCAGCTTCTGGTCGAGCAGATTGATGATACAGCGTCCTTGCGAGGAGGCGGCATGTTGCAGATACAGCGCGGCCAGCTGGACGTTGCCAGCCAGATTTGCGGCGAGGATCGCTTGCCAGAGATCCATATCGGGTGCTTCGGGTTGGTCCGGCTCGAATAGGGACGCGCTGCACACCAATGCTCGCCAGTTGGGATGTTGCCGCGCAATTGCTGCGACTGCGACCGGGAGCCCTACAGGATCGGCGAGGTCGAACCGGCAGGTTGACGCCGACGGCAAAGCCGCAGCGAGTGCCTCGGCTTCGGTCCGGCTGGTATGGTAATGGACCACCACGTGCCAGCCTTCTCCGGCAAAATGCTCGCAGATCGCTCGGCCGATCCGTTTTGCCCCGCCTGTGATGAAGACTGTTGGGGCGTTCAAACGCGATCTCCAGCTTTTGCAAACAGCAACGGACGTTCGTTCAACATTGAACGCAACATGAAAATGAGGTCCTGCCCAAAATCCAGCCGTTGGAGGGGGCTGATTAAAAAATCGGCAGGAAGCCGCTTCACAGCGACGATTGCCATATAGTCTCTGCCAAGGAATTTTCGCGTAACAAGCTCTTTGGCAAACCAGTAACCCTCATGTTCAGCGCCGGCGACGCTGTGGGGGAAAAGTGACTGAGGGCTAGCTTCTGACGCTTGTCCTGCGATAATGTCCTTTTGGATCAGAATGTTGACGTTCGCTTTGGTCGCGTTCAGCTCAATCCTGAATGGGATCTCACGTCGAAATGTCGCAGTTCCGGCGATGTCTTCATTCAGTGAGCTTGCTTCAACAAGGTAGTTTGCAATGGCCAAGTTCCGGGCGCTTTGCACAAGCACCACGGGCTGGGGCATGAGTTTTCCATGCGTTGGCTTGGTGGAATCGGAGACAATGTCGCTGGGTTCGTGGAACAGGACGGTAAGGCGCGGGATGGTGTCTGAGAGGTAGCTCGCGCCGCGTGCGACCAGTGCTTCAACCCCTGAGTGGCTGAATCCCGCGATTAAGCCAAGCATCAGTAAGGGTATGATTATGCCCAGCACCTCCGCCCCCGACTGAATCCAGCCTTCGTGGGCCGGGTCGTAGGCTCCGATCAGGGTCGTACCTAGATAGAACGTGGCTAAAATGCCCAGTATCGCAATCACGGTTACCCGGACCCAACGAGGGACCACCAAGATCGTGGCATTATTTATGAGTTCCACGCTTCCCCCTCGCTGACTTGCTTGGCCACTTTGGCGGAAGCACAATGTCAGGGCAATACCTCGGCGCAATGGCGCAAGTTAAACGATATGTGCCAAATAGGTTAATGTGGTTTCCTACACGATCCAAGACGGCAATATCCGCGACTCGTCCGGTTTATGTCGATGGAGAGTGTCGTGCCAAACCAGCAAATCGTATTTCCTGCTTCCTTTGCCACGGCAAGCGCCATGGCGTTCACCAATCCCGACGGTTCGGCGCAGCTGGTCGGCGGCGCAGCACCGCTCCCGGTCAACGGGCCGTTGACCGATAGCCAGTTGCGCGCCAATCCAGTGCCGGTAACGGTTACCAGCGGCGGTAGCAGCGGACTGACCGATGCCCAGCTCCGCGCCGCGCCCCTCCCGACCTCGACGGCCGATGGCGGGCTCGTCAGCCTCGGCGCGCTTGCCGATGCAGCAGCCAGCACTGATGGCGGCAATTTCAGCCTGATCGCATTGACGAAGCGCTTGCTCGGCAAACTCGCAACCGGCCAGAAACCGATGGCGCAAAGCCTCGCGGTCACGCTCGCCAGCGACCAGACCAGCATCGAACCCGGCGGCACCGCAATCACCGGCACGGCCATGCCCAGCGGGGGGACAGGGCTGACCGGCTGGCTTTCCGCCATCTACAAGTCCTGCATCGCGGCAACCCCGGTGGGCACCAACCACATCGGCGGCGTCTCGGTAGATGATGTCGTCGATGCGGTGGTCACCAGCGGCAGTGCCACCTCGGCCACCACCGTCGTTTCCGGATCGACGTCCGGGTTTGCCGGCGGCTCGTTCCACGTAACCAGTGCCGGCACGACCTGTACCGTGACGTACGAGCAGTCCAACGACAATGTCACCTGGGTGGTCATGCCGGTGGTCGTGCTTACGGCGGCAACCAGCACGCCCCAGACCACCAGCACCGCAACCGGCTTCTTCGGGTTCAGTTCGACTGCCGCCTTCGTCCGCGCCCGCGTTTCGGCCTATGGCAGCGGCACGGTCACGGTCTCGCTGGCGCAGAAGCGGGCGGTGCCTTCGCTCGTCGGCACCTCGATCGCCGGCGGCAATGCCGCGATCGGTTCGGTTACGGTCACCGGCACGGTGAACACCAACACCGGCTTTACCGACAGCACCACCGCGCTCGCCGCTTCGGCCACGTTCACCGGGACCGGGCGCAGCACGGCGACCACGCAATACGCGTTCTTCGTCGCCTCCGCCTATGCCGATCAGGCAGGTACGCTGTTCATCGACCAGTCGCTTGACAGCGGCACCACCTGGCTGCCGGCGGCCAGCCAGGCGGTCGCGGCCGTCACGCCGGTCCAGCTCGCGCTGCGGCTCACCGGGGCGCTTGCTGCGGCGAACCAGTACCGCGTGCGCTTCGT
>CANGQZ010000057.1 GCA_947455865.1 Sphingomonadaceae bacterium | reverse complement strand
GCGATGCGTTGGTCGGGATGAGCAACCTGATCCAGCCCTATTTCGATCTCCTCACCGCTGATGGCGCGACCGCGCCGCAGCAGCTGTCGGACCTGTTCCTTGCCAGCCAGCTGGTCGAACGTCCCGGCGCGGCCGACAGCCTGTCGCAGCTCGCGCGCCAGCTGGAGGGCGGCAACTCCGATGCCGCCGCGCTGTTCCGCCGCTCGCTGGCGGTCAGCCGCGATCTGGAACGCAACCGCATCCAGGTCGCCCGGCTCTCCGCCGCCAGTGCCAACGAAGCGGCGATCGCGCCGCAGCTGGCTGTACTGATGGAGGCGCAAGGGCGGCTCGAACAGGCGCAAGTCCAGTTGGTCGATCAGCTCTCGGCGTTCGCGCAGTACCGCGCGGTCGCCAACCGCTATGTCACGCTTGAAGAAATGCGCGCCTCGCTCAAACCTGGCGAGGGCTACTGGAAGCTGGTCACCCTCGGTCAGCAGACTTATGCGCTGATCGTCACCCCCGCCGGTGGGCGGGGCTGGAAGGTTGCTAAGCGCGCCGACGAGATTTCCGCGCTCGTTTCAACCTTGCGCGATTCGATCTCGATCACGGTCAACGGCGTGCGCTCGACGTATCCGTTCGATCTCGACAGCGATGTGATCTTGTCGGAGGCGCTGCTTGGCCCGGCGCGCGTTGAACTCGCCGGGATCACTCATCTGGTGTTCGAGCCGGATGGCGCAATGCTCCAACTCCCCGCCAATCTCCTCGTCCTCGAACCCGCCGGGGTCGAGGCCTATCGCCAACGCATCCTTGCCGGCGGTGACGAGTTCGATATGGCCGGGGTCGGCTGGCTCGGCCGCACCGCCGCGATCAGTACCGCGCTCAGCGCCGCCAGCTTCCGCGATGCCCGCAATGCGCCTGAATCGCACGCGGCACGGGTCTATCTCGGCCTCGGTAGCAATCAGCCGCTCGGGACGGTCACGACGCTGCCGGCGGTGCGCGGCAGCACCGGGTCGGCGATCGGCACCGCCGCGGAAGCCGGGTGTGACTGGCCGGTGGCGACCTGGAACCAACCGATCTCGCCGGCGGAGTTGCGCGAAGCGGCCGGTCTGTTCGGTTCGGGCGGGTCCGATCTGATGACGGGCAGGGGCTTTACCGACAGCGCGATTGCCGCCCGCACCGATCTTGCCGATTTCCGCGTGATCCACTTCGCCACCCACGGTCTCATCACCGCGCCGCGCCCGGGTTGCCCGGCGCGCCCGGCCCTGCTGACCTCGTTCGGGACCACCGATTCCGACGGCCTGCTGCGCTTCGATGAAATCTTCAATCTCCACCTTGATGCTGATCTGGTGATCCTCTCGGCCTGCGACACCGCAGGCGGGGCGAGCCTTGAAGCCACCCGCGAGGCTGGGGTCACCTCGGGCGGCGGACAGGCGCTCGACGGGCTGGTGCGCGCCTTCATCGCCGCTGGCGGGCGGCAGGTGATCGCCAGTCACTGGCCCGCGCCCGACGATTACAACGCCACCGAGCGGCTGATCGGCGGGTTCTTCGCCGATCGTTCGGGCACCGAAGGCGTCGCCGCCGCGCTGCAGCGCAGCCAGCGTGCACTGATGGACGATCCGCTCACCTCGCATCCGTTCTACTGGGCTGGGTTCGCCATCGTCGGCGACGGTGAGCGCCCGCTACACGCGCGCTGAGCCGCCGGGATGCCCGACGGTTCTGCCAGACGCGCCCGTCAGGGCAACGTCCTCAGCCGGGGCTGGCGCAACTTGCGCGGTGCCGGCGCGCGCCGGCTGACCGTCACCGGGCTGCTGCTGCTGGTGGCGATGGCGTTCGCCAGCCTGTCGTGGACGCTGCCCGGTGTCGGCGATGCCGAACGCTCGCTGTATGATCTGCGCTCGTTTCTCGCGGCGCCGCGGGTCGAACAGGATCCGCGACTGCTGCTGGTGGTTTACGATGACCAGACGCTGATTGCCGCGCGTAAGCGTTCGCCGCTTGATCGGGGACTTCTGGCCAAGGCGTTGACCAATCTCGATGCGCTGGGCGCGAAGGCCATCGGCATCGATATCCTGTTCGATCAGCCGCAAGACGAGGACGATGCGCTTGTTGCCGCGCTGCGAGGCATGCGCACGCCCACCTATGTTGCCTATGCCGATGTGGCCGGCAACCACGACGATATCGTTTACGATCAGCAGCAATACCTCGACGCGTTCATGAAGCGGCTGGCCGGCACCAACGCCCGGCCTACTTCAATCCGGCTCGAATTCGCGCACGGGGTCACTCGCAACTGGCCCGAAATCATCCCGACGCTGCCCCCGGTGATGGCGCGGGCGATGCTTTCCGGTGCGGGCGAGGCGGCGCCCGTCAGCCAGTTCGCCGGCTATCGCGGCGCAATCCGTTACCGGCTGCCGCAGGCCGAAGATCGCCCGGTGTTCCTAACGCTCAAGATCGATCTCTTCGCCGATCCGGACGTTGCCGCAGCGATGGCCGATCAGGTGCGCGGGCGCTATGTCATCTTCGGCGGCGATATTGTCGATGTGGACCGGGTCCCGACCACTTTTACCGCCGTCGATGGGCTCGCTCCGCCGGGGTTGCAAGTCCATGCGGCGATGATCGCGCAGATGCTCGATCGGGCGGCGCTGCCCCGCATCGCCGCGCCGGTGGTTGGGCTGCTGGCGGTGCTGGTCGTGCTCTGCGCCGGGCTCACCAGCCTGCTCGAATGGAAGCTGTGGCGGGTGCTGCCGTTCATCATTGCCCAGCTTGCGCTGTTCGGCGGGCTGCCATTCCTGCTCCAGCATTACGGGGTCGATACGTTCGGAATGCCTGCGGTTGGCTGGGCCCTGGGGTGGATCGTCGCCTTTGCGGCGGTGTCCTCTGCAGCGCGTGCCTCTACCGCCGAGCAGCGCCGTTTCGCCCAGTCGGCGCTTGGCAAGTATCTTCCGCGCGACATCGCCGAGGCGATCATCGACAAGCCCGAACTGCTCGCGCTTCATGGCCGCAAGGAAAACCTCTATATCCTGTTCAGCGATCTGGAGGGCTTCACCCAGATGTCGCACCAGATCGAGCCGGAAATGGTCGCCAAGCTGCTTAACCAGTATCTCGAGATGCTGAGCAAGGTGGTGCTCGACTTCGGCGGCGTGATCGACAAGTTCGTCGGCGATGCGGTGGTCGCATTCTGGGGCGCCCCGGTCGCCCGGCCCGACGATGGCCGCCGCGCCGCGCTCGCCGGTTATGCGATGTGGGAAGCAGGCGAAACCTTCCGCAACAGCCAGCCCCCCGGGCTTCCGCGCATCGGCAAGACTCGCGTGGGGATGCATTACGGCGAGGCGGTGGTCGGCAACTTCGGCGGCGAGCGGCGCATTCAATACACCGCGCTGGGCGATGCGATGAACACTGCCGCCCGGCTCGAATCGGCCAACAAGGCGCTCGGCTCGAGCGTGATGGCGAGCCGTGAGTTTGCCGAGCGCTCGGGGCTCGACTGGTGGCGGCCGATGGGCAAAGTGGTGCTGCGCGGGCGGGCCCGCCCGGTCGAGCTGCGCGAGCCGGCGCCCGATTTTCCGGCCGAGGATCGCGACGCGCTGTTCGCGGCGATCGCACTGCTGGACAAAGACCGTGCTGCCGCTACGGCAAGCATTCGTTCAGTCGCGGCGCGGCATCCTGACGATGCAGCACTGCAGAAGTTGGTAACACGCTGCGAAGCTCTTGGAGAGGAAGATGCCTATGTTCTTGGCTGAACCCCGTTCGTTCGTACGCGCTGCGGCAGTTGCGGCGCTGACCCTTGGCGTTCCCGGTCTGGCACAGGCGGCCATCGTGGTCGCCTCGTCCGGACCGTCCGCAGCAGCCTTTCAGGTGGGGCGCAAGTTGCCCGACAACGCCAGCGTCACGCTGCGGACTGGCGATACCGTGACGATCCTCGATAGCCACGGCACCCGAGTGCTGCGCGGCGGCGGCACTTTCGCGATCGCGCCGGGCGCTGCGGCACCGGACAAGGGCTCGACCTTTGCCGCGCTGACGATGCAGCGCGCCGCCTCGCGGGTCCGTACCGGGGCGGTTCGCGCCGGACTGGGCAGCCAGCCGCCGGCTAGTCCCAACTTGTGGTTCGTCGATCTCACCAAGAGCGGGCGCCGCTGCGTTGTCGCCGGCCAGCCGGTGCGGTTGTGGCGGCTTGCCACCGATAAGGCAGCGGCATTCACGGTGGCGCCCGCCGCCACCGCCAAGCCCGGCTTTACCGTAAGCTTCCCCGTCGGCGCGATGGTTGCCCCGTGGGATACGGCCGCACTGCCGCTCAGCGATGGCGGTATGTATTCCGTTGCGCAGGCCAACGAGCCTGTTGCCAAGCTGGAGTTTGCGGTGCTGCCGAGCCAGCCGGCCGACCCGGAAGCGCTGGCCGCCGCCCTTGTCGAAAAGGGCTGCATGACACAGCTGGATTTGCTTTCGACGACGCTGGCGCAGCCCTGAGCCGATGCGGGGGCAGGGGGAAACATCACTGATGACGGAGACCGCGCATTATCGCACTGCGCGCCGCCGCCACGCATCGGCGGGGCTCGCGTTGGCGCTGCTTCTCGCACTGGCACCTGGGTTGGCTCTGGGGCAGAGCGTGCCAGCGGTTCCTGCCGCGCCCACCCGTGAAGAGCTCGAACTCGACAAGAGCCTGTCGGCCCCGGCGAAGCCCAGCCAGCTGACCGTCGATGGCGGGGTGGAACGCGGATCGTGCGCACTCGCCGATCCGGCGATGACCGGGCTCACGGTGAGCTTCACGAAAGTCACTTTCGCCAATCTGCCGGACCTGCCCTCCGGCGAGCTCGATTCGACCTGGGCCGAATTTGCCGGACGCGAAGTCTCGATTGCCACTTTGTGCGAAGTGCGTGATCGTGCTGCCACGTTGCTGCGCCGCGCCGGTTTTCTTGCGGCTGTGCAAGTGCCGCCGCAGCGGATCGAAAAGGGCGGCGAAGTGCGGATGGACGTGCTCGCGGCCAAACTGGTCGACGTGCAGGTGCGCGGCAAGCCCGGCAACGCCGAAAAGCAGATCGCGGCGCACTTGCGCCAGCTGACCAAGCAGCGGTGGTTCAATGTCCACGCCGCCGAGCGGCAGTTGCTGCTGCTCCGCGGCCTGCCCGGCTTCGACGTGCGGATGACATTGCGCCCGGCAAATACCGGCCCGGGCGAAGTGATCGGCGATGTGATCGTGCGCCGTCGCCCGGTCGAGCTGATGGTGGGAGCGCAGAACCTGTCGTCGCGCGCCACTGGCCGCGAAGGCGCGATCGTCCAGCTGACTCTCAATGACGTGACCGGGCTGGGCGACCGCACCTCGCTTAGTCTTTACAACTCCGCGCAGACCAAAGAGCAGACCGTGGTCCAGCTCAACCACGAATTCGCGATCGGCGCGGATGGCCTGCGGCTGGGCGGCAAGCTGGTTTACGGCCATGCCCGGCCGGATCTGGCGAACGGTAAGTTTGCCTCGGAAACATGGATTGGCGGGCTCGATCTCAGCTATCCACTGGTCCGCAAACAGGCGTGGTCACTGGTGGCGACAGGCGGGTTCGACTTGATCGATCAGCGGATCGATTTTGGCGGCGTACGGATCAATGAGGATCGGTTGCGGGTGGCTTATGCCCGGCTCGATGTCGATGCGATCGATGGCGGCAGCCTGGCCGGGCGCAGCGGGTTTTCGATTTCTGAACCGCGCTTCCGTGTCGCCGCTTCGCTTGAACTGCGGCAGGGATTTGCCGGGCTGGGAGCGAGCCGGCCCTGTTCGCCTTTGGCGCGCTGCCTCGCGCCCAACGTCGCGATCAGCAACTTCGCCGCCAACCCGCAAGCCACCGTGCTGCGGGCTGATGCCACCTTGGAATATCGCCCGGCGCGGTCGGTTGCGCTGGTACTGCGCCCGCAAGCCCTATATTCGGGCCAGCAGTTGCTCAGCTTCGAACAATTCACACTGGGCAACTACACTGTCGGGCGCGGCTACGATCCCGGCGCGCTGCAGGGCGATAGCGGTGCCGGCGCCAGCTTCGAGGTGCGCGTTGGCCGGCTGATGCCCAAGGGGCCAGAAGCTTTCGCGTTCCAACCGTTCGGGTTCGTCGATGCCGGCTGGACCTGGATCAACGATGGCGGGCTCACCCGTGATCCGCGCCGGCTGGTGTCGGTCGGCGGCGGCGTACGCGGTCGCTGGGGCGATCACGGCGATTTCAGCCTCACGCTGGCCGCCCCGCTTGAACGTCTGCCCGGACAAAAACGCCTTGGCGACGTGCGCGTGCTGTTCACCATTTCCTCCCGCCTCGTGCCATGGAAAACCCGATGACCGGATTTACCCTGCCCGTCCGTCCCGCCCGCCGCGCGCATCGCTTGCTTCTGCAGACCGGGACTGCGCTCGCTGCTGCACTGGTATTGGCCGGGGTGGCTGCGTCCGCAGCGCACGCGCAAGGTTTCAACGGCACTGTCAGCAGCCAGACCAACACCTTCGTCAACGCCGCCAAAGACGACATCACGGTGTTCGGCCAGGAAGGAATCATCAACTGGAACGCCACCGGTGCATCGGCCGGGGCGACCAATGTGGATTTCCTGCCGGCCGGCGCCACCGTCTTGTTCCATGACAGCGCGGGCAGTTCATCGGGCAGCTTCACGGTTCTCAACCGGATCATCCCGACTTACTTCGATCCCGCATCCGGATCGACCAGCAACATCGGCGCGACGATCAGCCTGTCGGGCACAGTCAATAGCACCATCAGCGTGCAGGACCCGGTAACCGGCAGTTTCAGCAATGTTCAGGGCGGTAACGTCTGGTTCTACAGCCCCTATGGCATCATCACCAACGGCACCTCGACGTTCAACGTTGGTAGCCTGCTGCTGACCACTTCGGATATCGATACCAGTTCGGGCTCGCTTTATCTCAGCCAGGCTTCCGGGCAGCAGATCGGATTCCTGCAAGCCAGCCAGCCCAATTCGTTCGTGCGCATTCTGGCCGGCACCCAGATCAACGCCACCGGTGACCCGACGCTGCTCACGAACTCCACCTATGTCGGAGTGTTCGCGCCGCGGATCGAGCAGGGCGGGTCGATCTCGTCCGATGGCGCGACCGCGCTGGTCGCCGCCGAAGCGGGCACAGTCACCTTCAATTTCGGGCTGGTCAGCGGCGCGGTGTCGATCGGCACCAGCGATCCCAACGGCATAGTCCACACCGGCTCCACCGGCGGCCCAGCCTCTGGCGGCGAAGCGCAGCAGCTGGCGCTGATCGCGATTCCGAAGAACTCGGCCATGACGATGCTGCTCAGCGGTTCGCTCGGCTATACTCCGGCGGTATCGGCCGTTGTTGATGGCAGTTCGATTCTGCTGGTCTCGGGCTACGATACAGGCCTGGCGCCTGCGACGCTTGCTGCCGGCTTCGGCAACATCACGATCGACAATACCACGTTCACCAATGCCCTTACCGCACAGGCCGCCGGGGCCATCAACGTCTCGTCGGCGTCTTCCGGTCTGACCGAATTCCAGAACGGTGCGGACCTCTCCGCCGGTAAGTCGATCTTGCTCGCCGTCAATGCCGGGCAGGAAATCCGCACGATCGGCGATCTGACCCTACAGCAACTGCTGCCGCTGCAGGCCCCCGATATAACCCTAACGGTGACCGGCGCCGCATCCTCTCCCCCGCCCGCGGGGCTGATTGACGTTACCGGTACGTTGTTCGCAATAGCGACCGCGTCGCCTGCAAATGCCCCTCAACCAGCCATAGGCGGCGATGCCCTTGGCGGGGCGATCAACGTGGCCGTTTCCGCCGGCACGCTCAGCGCCAACAAGGGCCTTGTGCTGATCGCCAACGGCGTCGGCGAGAATGGCACCGATCAGGGTGGCAACGGAACGGGCGGAACGATTACCGTTGGCGTTGAAAACGGCGGCACGATCAGCAGCTCCAGCTTCAACCTTTCGGCCAGCGGGTTCGCCGGCGGCAGTAGCGCGTCTGCGATTAGCGCCGGCGGAACTGGCACCGGGGGTACGGTATCGCTGTCCGATGGCAGTATCGCCAACGGGTTCGGCACGCTCGATTTCGTCTCGGTCAATATCAATGCGCAAGCCAGCGGCGGCAACGGCGTTGCTGCCAGCGGCAGCGCCACTGGCGGCAAGATCGACGTCACCCTTGGTAACAGCCAGACGTGGAGCTCGCTCGGCGCCAATGCGTCAGCCTCCAACGGCTTTGGCTTTCAGACCACCACCATTCTCGGCAGCGCGTCCGGTCAGGCCAACGGTGTGACGCTGATCGTGAACGGGGCTGGCAAGACGCTGACCCTCGATACGCTAGGCCTCTACAACAACGTCGAGATGGACGGGTCCAGCGGTGCGGCGTTCAGCGGCCAAGCTGGCGGGGTCAGCCTCTCCGTCACCAACACAGCCTCGCTGCTGGTCAGCGGCGTGATCGCAGCCACTGCCGATGCCACCCCCCCGGGAGATCCCAGCTTCCCGAGCGGCGATTTCGCCCCAAGCATGATCGGGGGCACCGTTTCGATTATCGCCGATAACGGCACGATTTCCGCCAACCAATTGACCGCCAGCGCCGACGCCGTTCAGTTCGGTGCCGGGGTTACCGCGGCGATCGCGCGCGGCGGTTCGGTCACACTGGGGACGCGAAACAACGCTACTATCACGCTCACCGGGGTGGTGAGCAATACCCTTTCCTCCCAAGCTTATGGCGCGATTGGCCCAGCAGCCACGTCCCCGGCTTCCGGGTTCTCTGTAGCCGGCGGCACGGCACAAGTTTTTGCCAGCGACAGTTCGATCAGCGGGCCGGGCGAACTGCTGGTTTCGGCCTCGGGGCTCTCGGGTGGATTTGATTTCGACGGTAGCCGGGCGGGCCCAGGTTTCAGTGCTGGTGGCGGCATCGCCAATATCGACTTGCAGGCCGGCACCAGCGGCACCGCGAACGTCAATTTTGACACGATTCATGTGGTCGCCCAGGGGACCGGCACGATCGAATTTTCTTCGAACGTGGTATTCGGTCCGTCCAGTTATAGTCCCATCGATATAGCCGCGATTCAAGGCGATGGCGGACAAGGTAACGGCGGAACGGCGCAGATTACCGTCGCAGCGGGCACTCTAGCTGCCACCAATTTGCGGGTCTATGCCAATGGCGTGGGCGGCACGTCGGGTTTTGCCCCGTCAGCAACTCCGGCGTGGCGCTCGGGCGTGGGTGCGGGCGGTAGCGCCTCGATCGTCCAGAGCGGCGGGGCGGTAAACGTAACCCACCTTGAAGTGGCGGCAACAGGCCAGGGCGGCGGCTATATTGCCAGCGGCAATAGCGGCGATGTCCTGCCGATAGCCGGCACTGGTGTCGGCGGTACCGCCCGGATCAGTCTCGCTGCGGGCACAATGACGATCGCCGGCGACGTCAGCATCTTTGCCAACGCCAGCGGCGGCGAAGGGTCATCGACGCTTGATCCTGTGCTGAACGGCGGCAATGGCGGCAGCGCCAGTTCGTCCGGAGCGCTCGCCGAACTTCTGATGCCGGCGGGCAGCACCGCCACGTTCACGTCGCCGATCATCACGATTTCCGCCAACGCGCTCGCCGGCATTGGCGGCTCCGCTTTCATTAGTGGAACCGGGGCCAACGGCGCTGCCGGCAATGCCTTTGCGGGCACGGCGCGGTTCAATCTGTCCGATGGGGCCTTTACCGTTAGCAGCGTGGCGGAAGTCTATGCCGATGCTCTTGGCAGTACTGGCAGCGCCATCCTAAACGGCGGCACCGCCGGCTTCCTTCTGACCGATACCCTTGCCAGCCCGGCAACCGCGCGCAGCCTTGCTTCGCTGCTGCTCTCTTCTAATCCCTCTGGCCTAAGCGGAGCCCACCGCGCCGGCAAGATCTTGCTAACGGTCAAGCCCGGCACCGCCGCCGCATCGCCGTTGATTGTCGGCGATTTCACCGCCACCGCGCCGGGCGATGCCGCCTTTGTCTCCCCCGGCACCGGCTTCATTGGCGATATCGGCGCGTTCCCGGTCAGCGTTGGCGGCAATGTTCTGATTGATACGATCAGCGATGTCGGCTTCACCCTTGCCACCGGCGGCAGCTTCAATGCCGGCGGCACACTGACGATCAACGGGCGAACCATCACCAGCACCGGCGCCGGCGTGCTTTCGGCGACAGGCAATGTCGCAATCAATGCCTCGTCGGGCATCGATCTCGCCGTTCTCAAGTCCGGCGGGACGACCCTGCTTGCGGCCCAGAACCCGGTTACCCTTGCCTTCGGTTCGATCAATGTCGGCGCTCTGACCTCAACCGGGCTGGTGACCGTCCAGTCCAGCACGTTCGATGCCGGAGCAAGCGGGCCGCTGTCCTTCGCCAATTCGTTCGCCACCGCAGGCGGCTTCACTGTCCAGACCGCCGGCAATCTTGCTGTCGCCAACATCACCGCCACTGGCGGCGCCGCCAGCCTGACCTCTACCGGGGGAACTTTCACCAACAGCGGTACGGTCAGCGGCACCGGGGTGACGATCGCGTCGTCGGGCAATGCCACGCTGTCGGGCCCGGTCACCTCCACCGCCGGGCTTTCGCTCACCAGCAGCGCCGGAACAGTCACCTCAACATCGACCGTTTCCGCCACTGGCAATGTCAGCGTCAGCGGTAATGCCGGGATCAACCTGCCGTCGCTGGTTTCGGGCGGGACGACTTCGCTCACATCGCTGAACGGGGCGATTTCGCTGCCCGCGCTGACGTCGCCCGGCGGGGTTACGCTCAACGCGCGCAGCGCCAACATCGCGTCCACCGGCGCGCTGACTTTCGCCAATTCGGCGACCACGGCTGGCGATTTCATCGTTTTGACCGGCGGCAACCTATCGGTTGCGGGCCTCACAGCCACTGGCGGGGCAGTCGATCTTACTTCGGTCGGCGGGACGTTCTCCAACAGCGGTACGGTTAGCGGCGCGCAGGTGACCATCCTCGCGGCGAACGGCATGACGCTCTCGGGCCCGATCACCGCGTCGGCTGTGCTCTCGTTTAACAGCAGCGCTGGCGCGATCGTCTCGACCTCGACCGTCTCGGCCACCGGCAATGTCGACATCAATGGCAATACCGGGATTACCCTCGCATCGCTGAACTCGGGCGGTACCACCGGGCTGACTTCGCTGAACGGTGCGATCAGCATCCCCATCCTGCGGTCGACCGGCATTGTCACAGCTACCGCGCGCAGCGTCGGTGTGATTTCGCCTGGCGCGCTGACGTTTGCCAACTCCTCGTCCACCGCCGGCAATTTCTCGGCACAGGCGACCGGCAATATTGCCGTCGCAGCCATCACCGCCACCGGCGGATCGGTCAGCCTCAGTTCGACCGGCGGGACTTTTGCCAACAGCGGTGCGATCGACGGCACCAGCGTCAACATCTCGGGCTCGGGCAATGTCACCGTGTCGGGTCCGGTCACTTCAGGCGGATTGCTCACGCTAAACAGCAGCCTGGGGATCCTGTCGTCGACTGCGGCGCTCACAGCCAGCGGCAACGTCCGTGCGATCGGCGGCGGCGGGGTGACCCTGAGCTCGCTCGATTCGAGCGGGACCACACTGCTGCGCTCGCTCAACGGTGCGATTCAGGTTACCAGCTTGAACTCGTCCGGAGCGATAACCGTCAACGGCCGCAGCGCCAACATCACTTCGTCTGGCTCGGTGACGTTTGCCGATTCAGTCACCACGGCGGGCGATTTCACGGTGGCGGCGGGGAGCAACATCTCGGTTGCCAATCTCAGCGCCACCGGCGGCGCGATCAGCCTGACCTCTGACTTTGGCACCTTTACCAACAGCGGTACGATCAGCGGCGCCGGCATCCTTATCTCGGCGCGAAACAACCTCACGCTGTCCGGCCCGATCGACTCTACCGCGGGGCTGACGCTGATCAGCAGCAACCGTCGGATCACCTCGACGTCGACCGTTGCTGCCACCGGCGCAGTCAGTGTCAGTGGGGACGACGGGATCACCCTGCCTTCGCTGGTCTCGGGTGACACCACCCTGCTCGAGGCAAGCGCCGGCGATATCTCGATCGCCAGCCTGACCTCGACGGGCGACGTGACTGCCAGCGCCGAACTGGACGTCAGCATCACCTCGCCGGGCGCATTGACGTTTGCTTCGGCGCTGACTGATTCCAACCTGTCGCTGACCGCCAACGGCGGCGATCTGGTGATAAATCTGGCGGTCAGCTCGGGCGATATGGCCCTGAACTCCTCTGGCGATGTCACCGGGCTCGGCGATATCGTCGCCGGCGGCACGCTCGATGTCGGTGCCAGTGGCCTGTTCCAGTCGACCTTTGCGGTCACGTCTGGCGGCAATGCGACGATCGACGGCAGCCAGGGGATCAACCTCACCCGGCTGACTTCGGGCGGAACGACCGGGCTGGATTCGGCATCCGGCCCGATCACTGTCGGTAATCTCAATTCGGTCGGGGTGGTCAATGCCAGTGGCACGGCGATCAACATCGGCTCAACCGGGTCGCTGCGGTTCGCCAACGCCATCGCCAGCACTGGCGGTATCTCCCTTGCTATCTTCAGCGATCTCAGGATCGGTAACGCGATCGCAGCGGGTAATTTGATCGCGCAGGCTGGCAACCTCTTCTCGCTCGGCGGCCTCGCCTCGGCGTCAGCCATTGTCGTCGGCTCAGGCGATATCAGCATCGGGGCCACCGCCCAGCTCGGTGAGCGTGGCAAGACCAATGAGATAGCTCTCTTCAACACTTCACCGGCCAACGGTACCCGGGTCGGCGGCACCGGTGGACAGACTGGGCCTTGGGCACTCGATGCGAATGAAGCGCTGCGCCTGTTTGCAGAAAACACCATCGATATTTCCACCGAGGGCGTCGCACCGGCCGATCTTGTGGTGGGTGATCTCGCGTTTTCGTTTGGCCCCGCCGTCACCTCCGGCGGCTCCAATCCGAACCTTGGCTCAGGCGGCCGGTTCGGGATCTTCAGCGGTGGACGGATCGTCGTCACCGGGACGGTCGCACCGACCGTAAGCGGCTCGAACGATACCTTCGCGCTGATAGGCCAGAATGTCGATGTCGTCAGCGATACCGGCACGATCGCGCTGCGCGACAGCGATGGCACACTCTCGGGGCAGCTCCGTCTTTCGGGCAATTCGCTCCGCATCGCCACCGCCGCTGCGCTCAGCGATGTCAATTCGGACCTTCCGCTCGATCAGATCAGCACCCGGCTCGATCAAAACGATGGCATCGTCCGCGACGAAGGGACGATTTCCGCTGGCACCATCAGTGTGGACGCGCAGTCCGAGTTCTACATCCAGAACACGGGCGAAAGCACTTTGTTCACGGCGCGGCGCGGGTTCACCGCCAATAGTCTGTTGATCGATACGGAAACATCGAACTTGGATATCGCCATCAACGGCGTGCTCAACGGCGAGCTCGGTCCGATCACCGGGATCGAGACCCAGCGCTCGGTGATGATCAACGGCGAATTCGCGGCCGTCGGCGGGCCGTTCAATCCGCTCTCGACCATCAACGGCTGCGCCATCGGCCGCGATTGTTCGATCTCGATCATCGAAATCGCGCCGTCAGACCCGATCATCGATGAACTGCTCAAGCCGCCAAGCGGAGGCGGGCTAGACGCGGT
>CANGQZ010000056.1 GCA_947455865.1 Sphingomonadaceae bacterium | reverse complement strand
GGTTCAGCGGCTGCGCGACGAGCAGGGCGACCTGCGCCAGCGCCGCACGGCGCTGGCAGCGCTGGAAACCCAGCAGCGACTGGCCGCGCGACAGAGCGCCGGGGTGGCCGACCGTGAAGCCGAACGGGCGCTGGCGTTGGCCGAACAGGCCGCCGACCTCGGCGCGCTGGCCGATGATCTGGGCCGGGCCGGCCTGTTGCGCGATACGTTGGCGCGCTTGCCCGGCCCGGTGATGCGACCGGCACGGCCAGAAGAAGCCCGCGCCGTCCCACTCGACGACGCACCGCCGGCCATCGCTGCCAACCCGGCGATGGCGGTATTGCTGCCGGTGCAGGGCCGGCTGGTCGCAGGGTTTGGCGCCGATCTGCCCGGCATGCCGCGCTCACGCGGGGTGGCGATTGCCGCCCGGCCCGGGGCACAGGCGATTTCGCCGGGCGCCGGCCGGGTGGCCTTTGCCGGCGCTTATCGCGGTTTCGGCCAGATCGTTATCGTCGATCATGGCGACGGCTGGACCAGTCTGATAACAGGACTTGCCCAACTCGACGTGCAAGTTGGCGCTGTCCTCGTTGCGGGATCGCCGATTGGCAGCGCCGGCGCGGGGCGTCCGGTGATCACGCTGGAACTGCGCCGCGACGGCCAGCCGGTAAATCCGCTCGATTTCGCGAAGCTATAGCGCCACAAGTCGGTGCGCTTCCGGCCATCTGGCATTCAGCCGCATGCGGTTATAGAAGCAACCGCGATACTTTGCCCGAAAGGCCCCGCAACCCGATGAAATTGCGCCCCTTGGTCCGTGCAGCGCTGCTCGTTTCGGCGGTTGCCCTCTTGCCGGCGACCACCGCCGGGCTCGCCGCGATCGATGGCCGCGCCAGCCCGGAATTTGGCCGGCTGTTCACGATCTATCAGCTGATCAAGGCCCAGTATGTCGAGCCGGTCGATGACAGCAAACTGATCAAGGGCGCGATCGACGGGATGCTCGCCAGCCTCGATCCGCATTCGTCCTATCTCGAAGGGGCGAGCCTGCAGCGTCTCGATACGATGATCGAGGGCAATTATCAGGGCCTCGGCCTTTCGGTCGTCGGCGACGACGGGGCGGTCAAGGTCGTCTCGCCGATGCGCGGCAGCCCGGCCGAGCAGGCCGGCGTGAAGGCGGGCGATTACATCACCCATCTCGATGGCAAACTGATCTACGGGCTCGATCTGGACGATGCGGTGTCGCGCATGCGCGGGCCGGCGGGCACTTCGATCCGCCTGACAGTCTTCCGCGCCGGGCGCGATGCCCCGTTCGATCTGACCGTTACCCGCGGAGTGATCAGCCTCCAGCCGGTCACGTCCAAGCTCACCGACAGTGTCGGGGTGATCACGGTCAACGAGTTTTCTTCGAACGTCGGCAACTACGTCAATCAGGCTATTGCCGACTTGCGCCGCCAAGCGAACGGCAAGCTGGCCGGGCTGGTGCTCGATCTTCGGCAGAACCCGGGTGGCTCGCTCGATGAGGCGGTGGGGCTGTCGGACCTGTTTCTGACCAGCGGCGATATTGTCTCCCAGCGCGGCCGCGTCGCTGCGGAAAACGAGTATTACCACGCCGAAACAATGTTCAAGGGCGATGCCGCCAAAGGCCTGCCGGTGATCGTGCTGGTCGACGCGGGATCGGCTTCGGCTTCCGAGATCGTCGCCGGAGCGCTGCAAGACCAGCGCCGCGCGCTGGTGATGGGCGAGCGCACGTTCGGCAAGGGCAGCGTCCAGTCGATGATCCGGCTCGACAAGACCCATGCGGTCAAGATCACCACCGCGCGTTACTATACGCCGTCAGGCCGGTCGGTGCAGGAAGGCGGGATCGAGCCCGATATCCGGGTGCCCCAGATTTCCGACCCCGATGCGCGCAAACGGGCCCAGCTTTCGTACCGCGAGAGCGATCTGCGCGGCCACCTCGTCAACGAAGTCGATCTCGACGACAAGCAGCTCGAAAACGACAAGCTTGAGGATCCGCGCTTCAAGCTCACGCCCGAACAGCTCAAGGCCAAGGGGATTGAAGACTTCCAGCTGTGGTACGCGATTGGAACGATCCGGCGTACCGCTGCAGCGCCGGTTCTGGCGTCCCGAGGCAGGTGATGCTGCCAGCACAACTTGCGGCACTGCGCGCAGCGCGGCTGATGGTGCTGGCAGTCCCCGCTGCGCTGCTCGGCGGAGCCTATCTGTCGCAATATGGTTTTGGTCTCTACCCGTGCGAAATGTGCTGGTGGCAGCGCTATCCTCACTTCGCCGCCCTCGCCCTAGCGCTGTTCGGCTTTGCGCTGCCGGCCCGGCGCTGGCCAGTGGCGCTGGCAGCATTGGCGATTGCCGCTTCGGGGCTGGTCGGGCTGTTCCATGCCGGGGTCGAATACCACTGGTGGCAGGGGTTTACGGCCTGCACCAGCGCGGTCCAGGCTGGCGGCGATCCGCTTGCAGCGATCATGGACGCACCGATGGTGCGCTGCGATCAGGCACAATGGACCCTGTTCGGAATTTCGCTGGCCGGGTACAATTTTCTGATTTCTGGCGCCGGCGCGCTGCTTGCCGGCTTGCTTCTTGCCCGCAGCAACAAGGTTGAACCCCATGTCCACGCCCTCGGCTAGAATGCTCCGCGTCGATCAGGCGGGTGAATATGGCGCAACCCGCATTTACGCCGGCCAGTTGGCGGTGATGGGTGACCGCGCGCCCCACGCGCGTGAGATCGCGGCAATGGCCGCGCAAGAGGCAGAGCACCGCGCCAAGTTCGACACGCTGCTGGCGGCGCGCGGAGTGCGGCCAACCGCGCTCCAGCCGGTATGGGCGGCTGCCGGATATGCGCTGGGGGCGGCGACAGCGCTGCTTGGGCCGGAAGCAGCGATGGCCTGCACGGCGGCGATCGAAACCGAGATCGATGCCCACTATTCCCAGCAGCTCGAAGAACTGGGCGACAGCGATCCCGAGCTGAGCGAAATGATTGCCGAATTCCGCGACGACGAGCGCGAACACCACGCCGCCGCAATGGCCGCCGGGGCCGAGCGGGCCCCGGCCTATCCCTTGCTGTCCGGCGCGATCCGCATGGGTTGCCGGCTTGCGATCCGCCTGTCCGAAAGAATTTGAAGGCCTTCCCGGCTCCTTTGCGCTAGCACAAGGCCATTGCCTGCGCTGTGCCTCATCTACCGTTCAGCCGCACTGGCCTTATAATGCCACCCAACCATCCGGGAGTTGCCTCGATGCGCTTGTCTGCCGCACTCACTTTCGCCGCCAGCCTTGCCCTCGCCACCACGCCGGCTGCCGCGCGGGAAGAGGCCGCTCCGCCCGCCAGCGGCAACGAACGGATCAACACCGTGATCGTTTATGGCGATGATCCCTGCCCGCAATCGCGTGATGACGAAATCACCGTCTGCGCCCGCAAAGCCGAGGAAGAGCGTTACCGCATCCCCGCACCGCTGCGCGAAACCCCATCGACCAAAAGCGAATCGTGGAGCCAGCGAGCGCTGGCCTATGAGACCGTTGGCGCGGCAGGAACCAAATCCTGTTCCCCGGTCGGCCCGGGGGGTGCCACCGGCTGCCTCCAGAGGCTGATCGACACGGCTTATGCCGAAAAGAAGGCCACCGCCGACGTTCAGTTCTCGGCAATGATCGAGGCCGAACGGCGCAAGCGCCAATCCACCATGGATGCTGATGCCGCAGCGACGCAGGCCCGGGTCGAACAAGCCGAGAAGGATTACGAGGCCCGCCAGCGCGCCAATCAGGACGCGGCCGCAAACGCCGCTGCGCAAACGCAGCCCTTGCCCGCGCCAGCCACCCAGCCGTGAAGTGATCTAACCTTAACAAATCGGCGCTAAGGCCGCGCCAGTCATGGCCGCCGAACCCTCCCGCATCCTCGTCGTCTTCGGCACCCGCCCCGAAGCTATCAAGCTGTTCCCGGTGGTCGCTGCACTCAAGGTCGATCCACGTTTTGCCCCGGTGGTCTGCGTCTCCGCGCAGCACCGCGGGATGCTCGATCAGGTGCTCGATATCGCGGGGATCGTGCCCGAGCACGATCTGGATCTGATGCGGCCGGGCCAGACCCTCGACGGTTTGACGGCGGCATTGCTAACCGGTCTTGGCGGCGTGATGGACGCGGTCCGGCCTGCCAGAGTGATCGTTCAGGGCGATACTGCCACCGCGATGACCGGAGCGCTTGCAGCTTATTACCGCAAGCTCCCGGTCGATCACGTCGAAGCCGGGCTGCGCTCAGGCGACATTTATCAGCCTTGGCCGGAAGAGGTGAATCGCAAGATCATCGGCACCATGGCCAGCCTGCACTTTGCGCCCACAACCACGGCCGCTGCCGCCCTTATCCTGATCGTACTTGTCGATCACGACCTGTTCAAATCGATCCCGCTCAGCGAACGCTCCGGCAAGATCGTTTACGATACCCGCGGGATCTGGCCCGAGCAGCCGCTGGCCAACATTGCTCAGGCGCCGCTGCTCAAGGCTGTCGGCTAACCCAGCGCAATATCGGGAGCGTCTTCCTGCTTCATCCCGATCACGTTGTAACCGCCGTCGACAAAGTGGATCTCGCCGGTGACTCCCGAGGCAAGGTCTGACAGCAGATAAAGCGCAGCGCCGCCGACATCCTCGATCGTCACATTGCGGCGGAGCGGCGCGTTGAGCTCGTTCCAGCGCAGGATATACCGGAAATCGCCGATCCCGCTGGCCGCGAGAGTCTTGATCGGCCCAGCCGAGATCGCGTTGACCCGGATGTTGACTGGGCCGCAATCGTTGGCGAGATATTTGACGCTGGTTTCAAGCGCGGCCTTGGCCACCCCCATCACGTTGTAATGCGGGACGACCTTTTCAGCGCCGTAATACGATAGCGTCAGGATCGCTCCGCCCTCGGGCATCATCGTCATCGCCCGCTTGGTCACCGCGACAAGGCTGTAGGCCGAGATGTTCATCGTCATCAGGAAGTTATCGAGCGTGGTGTCCGAATAGCGTCCGCGCAGCTCGCTCTTGTCCGAATAGCCGATGGCATGGACGACAAAGTCGATCGTCGGCCAGCGCGCCGCCAGCGTTTCGAATGCCGTATCGAGCGCGTCCATGTCGGCCACGTCGCACTCCAGCAGGAAATCGCTTCCCAAACTCGCCGCCAGGGGGCGAACCCGCTTTTCCAGCGCCTCGCCCTGATATGAGAACGCCAGTTCGGCCCCATGTTCGCTCAACTTCTTGGCGATCCCCCAGGCAAGCGACTTGTCGTTCGCCAGCCCCATTATGAGGCCGCGCTTGCCCTGCATCAGTCCCGTCATTCGATGATTTCTCCGCCGTCCAATCCGCGATCGTGCCGGGCGCGGTTATCCGCCTGTCCGATCATGTCGCGTTCTTCGGGTGTTTCTGCGAGTGCTGCGTTGAGCTCCGCCCCGAACACCATCCCTAGTCCGACCAGCCAGAAAAAGAAAAGCGTGATCATCACGCCGGCCAAGCTACCATAGGTAAGGCTATAGTTGAAAACCGAGCGCAGGGCCCACGGCAGCGCGATCGTCACCGCCACCCACCACAGCGTGACGAACAGTGCTCCGGGCCATTTCGGATAGTGCCGGAAGCGATAAGCCGATGGCGTGAGTGACAGGAACAGCAGGTAAAGCGAGGCAAACAGCACCGCCGCCGGGATCATGCGCGTCATCGTGATTTCGCCGACCAGCGGATCCAGTTCGGGCAGCCACGCGTAAATCGCCTGTTCGGCCGCACCGATAACGACTTGGGCGAGCAGCGAGACCAGCAGCAGGATGACCGCCGCAATGATGATCCCGGTCGAGGCGAGGCGATAGTGCCAGAACGCCCGGGTGCGTTTTGTGCCATAGGCACGGCGCAGAATGTCCCTGATCGTTTCGATCAGGCTACCCACCGTCCACAGCCCGACCAGTCCGCCGATCCACAGCAGCCAGCCGCTGCGGGCCTCGATCACGTCGCGCGCCACCGGGGCGATCGCCGCAGCCGCCGAAGGCGGGACGGCCAGCAGGAAGGCATTGATCGAGGCGGTCCGCTCGTCGGCCTCGCCGATTGCAGAAAAGATCGCGGTGACCGTGATGAAGAACGGGAACAGCGCAACCACCGAAGTATAGGCGAGGTTGCCGGCGTGGATGAACCCGTCGTTCCACACCCCCACCAATGTCCGCCCGGCAACCATGCGACCCCTGGCCAGCAAGCGCGCCGAGCCGGCGGGCACAGCGGCGCGATCTTCCAGCCCGGCGCGCCAGCGCAGCGCATGGCGGCGGCGGGCTTCGGGCGAGAGATCGGGCGGTGTCAGCGGGTTGCTGGTAGCGGCAGCGCCCGCACCGTCGATCGGGCGCTCTTCCATGGCTATATCAGGTTCCCAGTTTCGCTCGCGGATTGCGCGTGTCGACCCAACCATCAAGCCGGCGCATCAGTTCCGCACCCTCCGCGCTGTCGGCGGGCGGCAAATCGATCTGCAGCGTAATTAGCTGATCGCCCCGGGTGCCATCCTTGCGGGTCATCCCCCGATCCTTGACCCGCAGGGTACGGCCCGAGCTGCTGCACGGCGCAATTGTCAACATCACGGCACCGTCAGCCGTGGGCACGCGAACTCGCGCGCCCGCCAGCGCCTCGGCCAGCGTTACCGGCAGGTCGATCCGTATATTGTCGCCATCGCGGCGGAAGAAGGCGTGCGGCGCGATCTCGATCGTGACCAGCGCATCGCCCTTGCCGCCGGGCCCATGTTCGCCTTTGTCGGCGAGGCGCATCTGGGTGCCGTCTTCAACTCCGGCAGGAAGCTTGAGATCGATCGTCTTGCCGTCGCTGAGGGTGATGCGCTGCGGCGCGAGCGTCGCCGCGTCGGTCAGCGAAACCTTGAGCCGATACTGGACATTGGCACCCTTCGGGGCCGCACGGCGGCCGCCGCCCATCCCGCCGCGCCCGCCGAACAGGCCCTCGAACAAGTCGGAAAGATCTACCCCTTCCTGCGCGCCACCGCCCTCGAAGCCATCGGCGCGAAAACCGCGCTGGCCCCCCGAACCGCCGAACGGCCCGCCAGCGAACCCGCCCCCCCCGGCGAACGGGTTGGCGGGATTGCCCTCCATATCGATTTCGCCGCGGTCAAAGCGGGCGCGTTTGTCCTTGTCGGTCAGCAGATCATAAGCTCTGGTGACCTCGCTGAAGCGCTCGGTTGCTTTCGGGTTCTCGGTATTCCGGTCGGGATGCAGTTCCTTGGCGAGCTTGCGATAAGCGGACTTAATGTCCTTTTCGCTCGCACCGCGCGGAACCCCGAGGATCGCATAAGGATCAGCCATGATGCATAGCTAGTTGCAGGCGCGGCATGGCACAAGGGACGGTTGACCCCAGCCTTTCCTCCTGCGCCTGCGAAAGCTATGGAGAAAGCGCTTCGCCAAGTGCCCAAGCGGGAACACTATTCCTTCTGGGTGCTATCCTAACCGCGCCAACATCATCAGGGAATTGCTGTGGAATCCGAGCCGGCGAACGAAACCATCCCCCACGGCGATCCGTTCGCGCTGTTCGATAGTTGGTACCGTGAGGCGCGCAGCACCGAACTCAACGATTCCAACGCGATGGCGCTGGCCACAGCGACGCCGGATGCGATGCCTTCGGTGCGGATGGTGCTGCTCAAGGGCTATGGCCCGGATCTGGGCGCGGGCGGCGGATTTGTATTCTACACCAATTCGCTCAGTCGCAAGGGCGGCGAATTGCTCGCCAACCCCAACGCCGCGCTGCTGTTTCACTGGAAGTCGCTGCGCCGCCAGATCCGCATAGAAGGCCCGGTCGACCGCGTGAGCGAGGCCGAAGCCGATGCCTACTTCGCCAGCCGTGCCCGCGATTCCCAGATTGGCGCGGTCGCTTCAGACCAATCCGCCCCGCTCGATAGTCGGGCCACCTTCGTCTCCCGGTTTGGCGAGGCCGAGGCGCGATTTGCCGGCCAGCCGGTGGTACGCCCCGCCCACTGGTTCGGCTTCAGGCTGATGCCCCGCGCGCTGGAATTCTGGCAGGACCGCGAACATCGCCTGCACGAGCGCCGCCGCTTCGCCCGCGATCCGGCTGCTTCGGGCGGCTGGTCCAGCACGCTGCTCTATCCATGAGCGCGAGCCTCGCCGAAGCCGGCGCGCTCAACCGCAGCGCTGCCTATGCCAGCATTTCGGTGGCGCTGTTGCTGCTCGGCCTCAAGGCGTGGGCGGCGTGGTCGACCGGATCGACGGCAATGCTCGGCAGCCTTGCCGATACCGGGCTCGATCTTGTCGCCAGCATGGCCACGCTTGCGGGAGTGTGGATCGCCGCGCATCCCGCCGATCACGATCACCGCTTCGGCCACGGCAAGGCGGAGGCACTCGCCGCACTGTTCCAGGTCGTCCTGATCTCGTTGTCGGCGCTCGTTCTGGCCTTTCGCGCGGTTGATCAGCTGGTGGCAGGATCGCGAACCAGCGCCGCCAGCGACGGGATCCTGGTTTCCGGGATCGCGATGGCAGCCACGATCACGCTGATCGCATGGCAGCGCTACGTCATCCGCCGTACTGCCAGCCTGGCCATCGCCACCGACCATGTCCATTACCAGTCGGACCTGCTGCTCAACCTTGCGGTGATCGCCGCGCTTGCACTCGATCAGTATGGCGGGGTGAAGGGCGCCGATCCGCTGTTCGGGCTTGCCATCGCCGGCTGGCTCGGTTGGGGGGCATGGTCCGCATCGCACGAAGCGCTCGACAATCTGATGGACCGCGAGTGGCCGCAGCACAAGAAGGACCGCTTCCTCGCGGTGCTCGGACGCCATCCCGAACTGCGCGGCGTGCATGATTTGCGCACCCGCACCGCTGGCAACCGCGACTTTGTCCAGTTCCACGTCTGGGTCGATGGCAACATGACCGTGGCCGCAGCGCACGACGTGATGGACGAGATCGAGGCCAAACTGCTGGCCGAGTTTCCCGGGGTGGAAATCCTCATTCACCCCGACCCCGATGGGCACGTCGACAGCGGCATCGCCGGCGAGGCTGAGCCAGCGATTGCCCAAGCCTAAACACTATCGAACCAATCGCGCTCAGTGCCGCGGGAACAGTCCTACCACTTCCGCGAGGTGGTCGAGCACCACCTGACGCTGCGGCGCGTCACTCTTGCCTAGCCGCACCACCGTAAGCTTCTGCTCAGGCGAGACCATAACGTATTGGCCGAGATGGCCGATGCAGGCGAACAGGCTCGCCGGCGCGCGCCCCGGGAGCAAGGCGATCTCGCCGTTGGCTTGCGGCCGGTTCAGCCAGATTTGTGCGCCGTAGCCGGGATTGCGCGGGTTTGGCGCGGTCATGAAGGCGATCCAGGTGCGCGGCACCACCTGCGCGCCTTTGACGGAGCCGGCGTTGCGCAGGAACTCGCCGAAGCGGCCCCAATCGCGCGCGGTGCCGTGGATCAGGCTGCCGCCGATCAATGTGCCGGCCGCATCGAACTCGGGCACCATCGAGGTCATGCCGAGCGGGCCGAACAACCGGGTCTGCAGATAATCTGCCACCACTTTCCGCCGCACGACCGGATCGCCGCTCTCGGTCAGGGCGCGAGCAGCCAGATCGTCAAGGATGGTGGTCGTTGCGGTCGAATACTCCCATTTCGCGCCAGGCTCGGCCTCGAGCGGCTGGGCTTCGGCATAGGCGGCCATATTGTCGCGCCCGTCGAGGAACAGCATCCGCACTTCGTCCGAAGTCCACGATGGCGAGCCGTTTTCTTTGTGGCGCAGCCCGGATCGCATCTGCAGCAGCTGCCGCAGGGTGATCTCGCCGCGCGAATCGCCGCTGCGCTGCCATGCGGGGATTGGCACGCTCTCATCGAGCCGCAGCCGGCCATCGGCGACCAGCAGACCGATAAGCACTCCGGTGATCGACTTGCTCATCGACCAGCCGACAAAGCGCGTGTCCGGCCCATAGCCAGCGGAATAGCGCTCGGCGACCAGCTGTCCGCCGGAGAAAACGAGCACCGCCCGGGTCTCGCCCGCCCTTTCGTCGGAAAAAAGCGTGTCGATGGCCCGCGCCAGCGGCTCACGCGCCACTCCTGGCCGGGCCGACACAGCAGCGAGCGCGGCAGGATCCAGCGGTCGCGGGGCCGGTGGTGTGCTATTCCCGCAGCCAGCGAGAGCAGGCGCCAGGGCCAGCAAGGCGGCAAGAGACAATAGGCGGGTCGACATGATGCACCGGGTCATGCGAAGAACGAGGCTCGATGGCAACTGCAAACCCCGCAAAGCGCCGCAGCCCTGCCGGTCGCCAACCGCCGCGGCGCCGCAGGCTGCACCGCATTGGCTGGCTGATGCTTGCACTCGCATTGGGTGCGCTCGTGTGGTGGTGGCAGCCGCTCCACGACGCAGCGCGAACCGGGACGTCCTTTGGCGCGCGCGTCGGTTGCTCGTGCCACTTTGTCGGCGGCAGGCCTCTGGGCGATTGCCGCAAGGATTTCGAGCCGGGCATGGACCTGGTGATGCTCAGCGCAAATCCCGCCGCTAAAAGCGTGACCGCCACATTCCCCTTGCTCGCCAGCCAGACCGCGACCTATCGCGAAGGTTCCGGCTGCGTGCTCGAACCCTGGCGCGATTGAACCGGCCGGCGGCCGATCACACAGCCGGCGTAGTCGTCTCAATCCAGCCGCCGCCAACCACCCGCTCGCCGGCATAGATCACCGCTGCCTGGCCCGGGGCAACGCCGTACTCGGGAGCGAGGAAGCGGATAGTAGCTTTGTCCCCGCCGCCCAGCGTTCCATCCAACAGCACCGGCACCCGCTTTGCCAAAGATCGCACTTTCGCCGTCAGCGGCGCATCGGGCAGCGGACCGATCCGGTTGGTTTCGACCAGCCGGGCTGCGCTTACGCCAAGCAATCGCCGCGGCCCAACCAGTACCCGCCGCCCCGGCGCATCGATCGCGGTGACATAGAGCGGCTCGGGCTGACCACCGATCTCGAGCCCGCGGCGCTGGCCAACGGTGTAGTGGATCACGCCGCGGTGCGTGCCGAGTTCGGCGCCGCTTTCGGCGTGGACGATGATGCCCGGGGCAGCCCCTTCCGGCCGGACGGCCGCCACCACTTTGGCATAATCGCCATCCGGCACAAAGCAGATGTCCTGACTGTCGGGCTTGGCGGCGACTGTTAACCCAAGGCTTTCGGCAATCCGCCGGACATCGGGCTTGGCCATCGCGCCGAGCGGGAAGCGCAGGAAATCGAGCTGCGGTTCCGTCGTCGCGTAAAGAAAATAGCTTTGGTCGCGTGCCGGATCGTGCGCGCGGTGCAATTGAGCGCCGGCCGTACCCTCGACGCGCTTGACATAGTGCCCGGTTGCGAGGCAATCGGCACCCAATTCGCGGGCCATCGCGAGCAGGTCGGTGAACTTGGGGCCCATGTTGCAGCGGATGCACGGGATCGGTGTCCGTCCGGCCAGATAATCATCAGCAAAGCGCTCCACCACCTCCTCGCGGAATTGGCTGGCATGATCGAACACATAGTGGGCGATCCCCAGCCGTTCGGCGACGGTCCGCGCGTCGCGGATATCGTCACCAGCGCAGCAGGCGCCTTTGCGGCCCGTGGCGGCGCCATAATCGTATAGCTGTAGTGTGACCCCGATGGTCTCTGCGCCGCTCGCCGCGGCCAGCGCCGCGACCACCGAGCTATCGACCCCGCCCGACATGGCGACGACGATGCGCCGTCCGCACAGCGTTGAGTCTGCCGCCGCGGGCAGCTGAAACAGGCCCGGCAGATCGGGTACAAGGGACAAGGTTCGGGTAAAATCCATCAGCCGCTCCATACACGCGCCCAACGGAATCGCCAAAATCTGGGATTCTTCAGGGCGTTAACCAACATGACCAAAGAGTAAAGCGCCTCTTTACCGTCCCTTGACCATCGCCGGCGTATGACCCGCCTCATGCAGATGGGCTACGACTTCGAATATGACAGGCAGGCCGCCACTTCGGCCGCGCGACTCGGTGGATTCGCCGAGCCGTGGCCAGTGCGCGGCGACAGGCCGGCAGACGCTTCGGCCGGGCATCCGGACTGGTCCGCGCTGCGCAGCCGCTTCATGGCCCTGCATGCGCTGCGGCGCAGCCTGGCCGGTTCGGCAACCGCAGATCTGCCGGCTGGCGGCTTCGCTGCTGCGGCCGAAGCAGTGCTGGCAACCTGCCGCAACGAGCTGGTTGCCGTTAACTTTGTTTGTTCGGGCAATGGCAAAGGCGATTCCGCCATGACTTATCCAGTCGCCGGCTCCCCCACGTCCGGCGACCGAGGAATACAATGATCGAAAACCAAAACATCCGTCCGGCCATGGTGATCGGGCCGCTTGGCGAGCCGCTCACCCTGGATTCGCTCCCGCCCCCCAGCACCACGCGCTGGGTCGTGCGCCGCAAGGCCGAAGTTGTCGCTGCCGTCAACGGCGGTCTGCTGACGATCGAGGAAGCTTGCGAACGCTACAACCTGACGCTCGAAGAATTCGCCTCGTGGCAACGCGCGGTTGATCGTTCGGGGATGCAGGGTCTGCGGGTCACGCGGATTCAGCATTACCGCGACCTTTACGAGCGACAGCTGAAGTATTGAGCCGCACGGCAACCGTCTAGCCTGAGTCGCGCAGTTACCTGACCGGCCGGGCCCCTCGCGGGGTCCGGTCGGTGCCGTTGTTGCGCCTGAACTCCCGATTTGCGGTGTTTTCCCGCCACACCTGGCACGTCATTCGTCGAATTCTGCCCGCAAGTCGCATTGCCACGATGGTGGCTTCGCGGCTATGTCCGGTTTCTCTTGCAACCGGGCTACCGGCGCAACGCACGCAGAAGCGGGCGCAAGCCTTGCTCGCGGTGGCTTATTCATATAATACACCGGCCGATGCCGGATAAGGCGATGGCTGCAATGAATTATGAATCCAGGATCGAAGCCGAAGACGGCGGACGCCTCGCTCCCGGCGTGACTGACACAGTGGAAGCGGCTGACGATCGCTGGGCCGGCCGCCGGACCTGGGCAATCATCGCCCTTGCGGCGCTGTTCATCATCGCCTTGTGGTTCTTCCTGCATCGCAACGACGCCAGCGATTCCGCCGCAGGCAAAAGCGCGCAGGCGGCAACGGTCACGGTGATTACCCCGGGCCGGGCGACGATCGCTGGGTCGATCAACGCCACCGGCACACTGGCGGCACGGCGCGAGATGCCGGTCGGCTCCGTGGGCGAGGGCGGACGGGTGGTTGCGGTGCTGGTCGATGCCGGCGCGTGGGTCAAACAGGGTCAAGTTCTCGCCGTGATTGACCGGTCGGTGCAGAGCCAGCAGCAAGCTAGCCTCGCGGCACAAGTCGCGGTCGCGCAGGCCGATGCCAGGTTGGCGCAGTCCAACCTCGATCGCGCACTGCGGCTGGTCGATCGCGGCTTCGTCTCCAAAGCCGATGTCGATCGCCTTACGGCCACCCGCGATGCCGCGATGGCCCGGGTCAACGTCGCGCGCGCCACGCTGGGTGAGGTGCAGGCACAGACCGCGCGGCTCAACATCCTCGCTCCGGCCGATGGCCTCGTACTGGAACGCAAGGTCGAGCCCGGACAAGTCGTCAGCGGCGGCTCCGGCGTGCTGTTTCGTATCGCCAGGGATGGCGAGTTCGAGCTGCAGGCCCGCTTGTCGGAAATCGATCTGGCCGCAGTTCGCCCCGGTGTCTCCGCCGAAATCACGCCGGTCGGTGCCGATCACACCGTCACCGGAACGATCTGGCAGGTCTCCCCGGTAATCGATCCGGTTAACCGTCAGGGGCTTGCCCGCATCGCCTTGTCTTATGCGCCCGAATTGCGGCCTGGCGGTTTCGCCAGTGCAGTCATTCGCGCCGGATCTGTGGTCGCGCCCAAGCTGCCCGAGTCCGCCATCCTGTCCGATAACGCGGGGAGCTATGTCTACATCGTCTCGACCGGCAACAAG
>CANGQZ010000055.1 GCA_947455865.1 Sphingomonadaceae bacterium | reverse complement strand
GGCGCCGGCCGCACGCATCCGGTCGATGTCAGAGCCGGGGACGAGCGCGCGCAGCAGCAGTTCGTCGTCGTCGCCATGGGTGCCGTGGCGGCGGTGAAGCTCGGCGCGGTCGGGCTGTTCGGGCGGTTCGGCGAGGATTTCCTTCGCGCGGGGCGCGGCCATGATGCGGTCCATCGCGTCCTGATCGATCGGTGCCGGCGGCTCGCCGTAATAGCCGGCGGCGTAGGAGATCACCTCGTCGGGGATGGCGGAATAACGCTTGCCGGTGACGATGTTCAGCACCGCCATCGTGCCGACGATCTGCGCGAACGGCGTCGCCATGCCGGGATAGCCCAGTTCGCGGCGAACCGTTGCCACCTCGTCCAGCACCTCGGGCAGCTTTTCGAGCATGTTCTGCTGGATCAGCTGGTTGCGCAGCGTCCCCATCATCCCGCCCGGGATCTGGGTGGCGAGCGAGGTCACGTCGTACTCGTAGGACTGATCGTGCAGATAACCGGCGGCCTTGGCCACGGAGCGGAAATGATCGGACACCGGCTTCAGCTTGGTGGTATCGATATTGTGCGTGTGGCCCAGCGCCTCGAGGTTCTCGCACATGATGTCGATCGAAGGGATCGAAGGCCCGTTGGCCATCGAGCGGGCCGCCGTGTGCAGCGTCGTGACGCCGAATTCGACCGCATCGCAATAGGCCTTGGCCGATTGGCCGAGCATGTTGTTCGAATGGAGCTCGATCGGCTTGCCGCGCGCCTTGGCCTTGATCGCCGGCACCAGCGTGGCAATACGCTCACGGTCAAGCACGCCGCCGGTATCGTAAAGCAGCAGGCTGTCCACCTCCGGCAACGCGGAGAGCTTGTCCGCCTTGTCCGCCCAGAAGGCATCGTCGTGCACCGGCGAAAGCGTGAACAGCATCGTGCCCGCAACCTGGCAGTCATAGCCTTTCGCGATTCTGGCCAGACGGTGCATCTTGTCGATGTTGAACAGCACGTCATAGAGCCAGAAGCTACGCAGCCCGTGGGCGCAGAGCCGGTCTACCCAGATATCCATCAAGGCATCGGGGGTGTGGCCGAAGGTGACCGAGCCGTTCGAGCGGCAACCGGCACGCAGCGGGGTGTTCGGCATGGATTTTACCAGCAGGTCCAGACCGGCCCACGGGTCTTCCTGGCAGTGCCGGATCAGCACTTCGAACAGCGATGATCCGGCAAGACTGATGATCTGATAGCCGGTCTGATCGATTATCGGGGTGACCGGCAGCGCCATGCCGGCCTGCATCCGCATCCCCCACAGGCTCTGCTGGCCGTCGCGCAAGGTTTCATCGAGGAACTGGATATGCGCCACGCGCCTACTCCGCTGCTGGCCGCTCGGCCGCGAACATATCCTGTTCGAGCCAGCGGGTATGAATGGCGTTTGCCCGGAAGCGCTCCTCGCGCAGGATCGCGCGGTGAAGCGGGATGGTGGTTGGCACTCCTTCGACCTCGAACGCGTCAAGCGCGCCGGTCAGCCGCAGAATCGCGGCATCGCGGGTGGCGGCGTGGACGATCAGCTTGCCGATCATCGAATCGTAGAATGGCGGGATCGAGGCGCCTTCGCTGATGTGGGTATCGAGGCGGATGCCCTCCCCCTCGGGCGGCTGCCAGCGGGTGATCGTGCCGGGCGACGGGGCGAAATCGCGCGCCGGGTCTTCGGCGTTGATCCGGCATTCGATCGCGTGGCCGGTGAGGGTGACCTGATCCTGCGTGAGCGAGAGCCCCTCACCCCCGGCGATGCGCAGCTGCTGCTGGACCAGATCGGCACCGGTGACCATTTCGGTGACCGGATGCTCGACCTGGATGCGGGCGTTGACTTCGATGAAATAGAACTCGCCGCGCAGCACGTCGTATAAGAACTCGGCGGTGCCGGCGTTGCGGTAGTTGACGCTGGCGGCGAGGCCCACCGCCGAGGCGTGGAGCTGCGTGCGCAGGTCTGCCGGCATTGCCACGCAGGGCGCTTCCTCGATCACCTTCTGGTAGCGCCGCTGGACCGAGCAATCACGCTCGCCAAAGTGGATCACCTTGCCCGCGCCGTCGCCCATCAGCTGGACTTCGACGTGGCGCGCTTCGGGCACGAAGCGTTCCATGAACAGCGTGCCATCGTTGAACGCGGCGAGCGCCTCGGCGCTGGCCTTGTGGAAGCCGGCCTCGATCTCGTCCGGGCCGTTCACGATCACCATCCCGCGCCCGCCGCCGCCGGCCGCAGCCTTGAGCAGCACCGGGTAGCCGATTTGATCGGCCATGCGCCGGGCATCGCCGGCGGACGCGATTTCGCCGCTGCCGGGAACGAGGGGGACGCCGGCCGCGGCGGCAAGTTCGCGCGCACGCAGCTTGTCGCCCACCGCAGCGATGGTGGCCGCCTGAGGGCCGACAAAGACGATGCCGTGATCATCGCACAGCTGGGCAAGTTCGGCCCGTTCCGACAGAAAGCCGTAGCCGGGGTGGAGTGCATCGCAGCCGCTGGCTTTGGCGGCCTGCACCACCAGCCGGGCATCGAGATAGGACTTCGCCGCCGGGCCGGGGCCGAGCATCAGCCGGCGATCCGCCAGCCGCGCGGCCATGCTGTCGCGATCGGCATCGGACACGCCGATCACGGTTTCAAGGTTGAGCCCCTGCGCGGCGCGGAGCACGCGCAGGGCGATCTCGCCGCGGTTGGCGATGAACAGGCGGGAGATCGCCATAGCCCTCAGCCCGGCATGATCACGAACAGCGGCTGGCCGCCCTGGACCAGCTCACCATCGGTGGCGAGGACTTCGGCGATGGTGCCGGCGGCCCCGGCACGGACCGCGGTGAACAGCTTCATCACTTCGACCAGGCAAAGCTCGCTATCCGCCGCGACGCTGGCGCCGAGTTCGACATAAGGCGCGGCGCCGGGCTTGGGCGCGCGGTAGAAGGTGCCGAGGTAGGGCGCGCGGACCACGGTTGCACCAGCGGGCCAGGCGCGTTCGGCGGCAGCGGCCGGTGCGGCGGGCGCAGAAGCGTGCCCGCCTGGGGCCGGAGCGGCGGAGGCGGCCACCGCTGCGGGCGCGGCGCTGACCTGCTGGCGCAGGCCATCAAGACCCGGCGCATTCGCGTCCTGCGACAGGTAAATCTCAAGCGCGCCATAGCGGCCATGCAGTTCGCGCAGGCCGGAGCGTTTGAAATCCTCGATCAGCAGTTCAAGATCGGCGATCGGTTCGGGGGCTTTCATGCGCGGGCACTCCGGATTGCGGCGACATCTTCACGGCTGAGCCCGGCGCCCTTGCCGGCCAGTGGGCTGCCTTCCTGCTCGAGCCGGTAAAGCGCCTGCACGGCCGCATCGCCGGGCGCGTACTTGACGGTGGTGTCGCAGATGAAGCGGTATTCGTCCGCTATCTGCGCCGGGCGGAAGGCGGCGGCGCGGGCGTTGTATTCGGCGAGGGTGAGGCGGCCGGCGGTGGTGGTGTAGCTATCGGCCTTGGGCGTGAGGTGCGTGACCCCGGGGCCGATCGGCGCGAGCTTGGGCGCTGGTCCTTCGCGGCGGAGCACCGAGTAGGGCACCTGCGAGATATAGCGCTTGGGCGCATTGTTGTGCTGCATCATCGTATAGCCGTTCAACTGCTGGCTGGGCAGCGACACCAGCCCGACCAGTTCGCCAAGGAAATCGCGCCCGAACTCATCATTGAACAGCGGGCGGAAACGTTCGGCGCGCGGATCGATCGTCATCCAGTCATTGACATCATAGACCCCGGCGAGATGCGCGAGATCCTTGATGATCGAGAAATAGGTCAGCGCGCCCGCATCCATCATCTCATCACGCGACCAGCCGGCCATCCGCCGCCATAGTGCCACGGTGGCCGTGCGCATGCGCTCGGTCAGATCCTCGAACGTGGCGGCGAGTTCTTCGGGCGAACCCATCCCGACCGGGACATGGCCCTCAGACAGCGCATCGGAGGTGTAGAGGCCGACCCCGGTCAGCTTGTCAGCGGTGAATTCGGGGCGCGATTCGAAGCTGCCCCAATCGTCCATCAGGTAGAACTGGCAGCCGGTGGCTTCCATCGTGACGGTAAGGTTGGCGAAGGGGATGTCCCCCGCCACCCCATCGAGCCAGGGATAATCGCCCTCGGCCAGATCGGAAAAATCGCGGATGATCAGCTCGCGGTCCTCACCCAGGCGGTAAGGCCCCGAATTGTTGAGCGCGCAGCGGCTCTCACAGCTGACGAGGAAACCGTATTGCGAAACGGTGGCTAGGAACACCTGCGCCGCAGTATGCAGCCGGTCACCCGGGGTGCAGGGCTGGAGTTCGGCGTGGAAGCGCTGAATCCTCCGTTCGGGCAACAGCTGCACCCGCTGGCCAAACTCACGCGCGTTGAGGTGGCCATCCTCGCGCTGCGCCGCCAGTTTGAAGCGGCGCCAGAAATCGGTGACGTAAGCGACATCCTCTGCGGCATCGGCCGGATCGAGCAGGCCGAAGTTGATCAGGATTTCGCGGCCAAGCAGGTAAAACGTGGGCAGGCCCCAGCCGGGCAGGTTGCCCAGTTTGCCGCCCATCGCGCGCGAGCGATCGCCCAGTTCTTCGGCCGAGAGGCGGGTTTCGATCTTCCGCAGAAGTTCGGGATAGCGGTAGAAACAGCACAGATACGAGAGCAGCATGTACGAGGGGACCGGGAACAGCTTCGATTCCTGCACGGTGCGGGTGACACAGAGCCAGTAAGTATCGTCCCCGATGGTCTGGATCGCGTTGTTAGTCTCGAGCAAACGGACGTAATCCGGCATCTTCCCGCCCTTCATGTTCTGGCGCCTCTCTGGACCAGCGGGTTGTCGCCTGTCAATATCGTCCGACGATTTTGAGCAAAGTCACCTCGCACATGCGCAGTGAAAAGCGCGGCTCGGCGGTGACCGGTGCCCAGGGTGAGGAGCTGTCAGCCGCCTCCGGCCAGCGGGTGACGCACGCCGGCCAGTTCGGGCAGCCACGGCATGGCACGGTCGCAATAGACCTCAAACGCCGGGGTCCATGCTTCGGGTGCATCAAGCGTGCCGGCCTTGATCAGGGTTAGCCCCGGCATGGCATCGGCGATGGAGACGATGGGCGAACCGCACTGCGCGCAGAAGTGGCGATGGACGATCGCGCCGCTATTGCCGTTATCATCGAATACACGGGTTGTCCCGGTCTGGCTGAAGGCCGCATCGGGCACCGCGCAGACCACCGAGAACGGAGCGCCGGACTGTTTCTGGCAATTGCGGCAGTGGCACAGGCCGACCAGCAACGGATCGCCGGTGAAAGTATAACGCACCGCGCCGCACAGACAGCCGCCTTCGTGTTGTTCGCTCATCATCGGTCCATTCGCCAACAGGGTCGATAGTTCATGCCATTACGGGCGGCCCGAATCCACCCGGGAAGCGGAAAACAGTTGGCCTTAGGGCAGCCGCGCTTTCACCCCGGCCCAGACCGTGCGCGGTGCGCCGAGATCGAGCGAGCCGCCCTGATTGCGGGTTATCACGCTTTCATCGGCCAGGTTCTCACCGCGCAGGACCAGAGCGAAGCCGCGGAAGACCGGCACTTCGAGATAGGCATCAAGCGTCGTCGCGGCGGGAAGGATATCTGTCTGCAGATCATCCTCGAACTGCGCGCCGGTGTGGCGCACAGTGCCGGCCAGCCGCCAGCCGGGGCGCGGTGCCCAGGCAAGGGTGGCGCTGCCCGCTTCGCGCGGGGTCTGCGCCGGGCGCAATCCGTTGAGCGCCGCCGCCGCGCCGCTCGCTTCGACCCGGGCGCGGGTGAACGCCCACGAGGCATCGAGCGAGACCTGACCGAGGTTTAGCCTTGCCTCAAGCTCTACCCCGCGGGCGTGGACGGCATCGACGTTCCGGCGCATGCGAGTGGTGGTATTGCCGCTGATCGAAGTGGTGACGTTGGCGATCGCATGGCGCACCCGGTTGTCAAACCAGGTGGCGGACAGCGCAACCGCCGGGATCGGCGTGAAATCGACTCCGGCCTCGTAACCCTCAAGCTCCTCGTTACCGAGCGTGGGATTGGCCACCGTGCGGGTCAGCGCGACCCCGCCGCCCGGGGCCAGCGCGGTGACCGTGAACGAGCGGTAAAGTTCGTTGAGCGTCGGCTGGCGCATCCCGCTATAGGCCGAACCGCGCAAATCGAGGGTGCGCGCCGCGTGCAGCACCGCGCCGCCGCGCAGCGAGGTATCCCAGCCGCTGCGCTGCGCGAAAGTGGTGGCGGTGGTCACGATCCCGGCAGGGGTGGTTTCGGTGAAGAAGCCACCGGCGATCGACCAGTGGTCCGCACGGATACCGCCG
Organism: Sphingomonadaceae bacterium; assembly: GCA_947455865.1. Lineage (GTDB taxonomy): Bacteria > Pseudomonadota > Alphaproteobacteria > Sphingomonadales > Sphingomonadaceae > Novosphingobium. The sequence goes on along the minus strand of CANGQZ010000055.1, from coordinate 8,097 downwards.
GTCAGCACCAGCGGGCCGATGGCCCAGTCATCCTCGGCATAGAGCCCGAGATCGCTGTTGCGCCCGCCGGTGCGGCGGCGCGCGGTGGCGGCACCGGTTTGCGCGCTGTAGGCCACTTCGGCCTCATAGCCGTTGGCGACGCGCAAATCCGCCCCCAGGCGCAGGACATGGCCGCCGCCGACCGGCGGGCGCAGTTCCAGCTTGCCGCCGACCCCGGTGGTGGGGGTGGCATACTGATCGAGCGTTTTCCTGAGGCTGGTGGCGCTGATCACCACGTTGGAAAAATCGCGCGCCTGAACATAGCCGAGCGCTTCGAACTGCCACGCTCCGCGCCCGATCAGGCGCAGGCTGGCGTCTTGCCCCTGCGAGCGGCTGTTGGCCCCGGCGAAGCGCAGGGTACGCCGATCATCGAACGCCGCGACGCGCGCCTGCAGCTCGATCGCCCCGCTCAGCGGCGCGACCGCGCGGACGCCGGCTGACCAGCTATTGTAGCGCGCGCGCACGCTTTTGGCGCCGCGCTGGCTTTCCGGCGTGGTCCAGAAGCCCTGCCCGCGGTCCCATTGACCGGAGGCGACGAGGAACCCTTCGCCGAGCCGGGGGGCAATTCGCCCGGACAGTTCGGTATCGCCGCGATCGTCAACCAGCGCACTGCCGCCGGCGAGGCCGAGGTCGTCCGGTCCGGCGCTGGCGAGATCGATCGTCCCGGCCACCGCGCCCGCACCAAACGCCCCCGCCCCGCCGCCGCGGGTGACCCGCGCCGATGCCAGTGTGCCGGGAGGAAAAGCGCTGAACGGAATGTAGCCGAAGAACGGATCCGCCATCGGCACCCCATCGAGCAGCACCAGGGTGCGGCTGGTGGCGTTGCCGCCGAGCGCGCGCAAGGTGACGCCTTGCGCCGAAGGGTTGGACGAGCGGCTGTCTGAGCGGCGGAACTGCTGGAAGCCCGCCACCGAGGACAGCGCATCCTCGATGCGGCCCGAGGCGGTGGCATTGAGCCGATCGCGATCGATCACGACGCTGTCATACGCGGGCAGCGCCGCCGACGCGGAGAGCCCGCGGCCGGTGACGACGATCGGTGCCGGGCTCGGCTCTTGGGAGGGATCGCCGGATTCGGCGGCAAGCACCGGAGCGGTGGGCAGCAATCCCGCGAGAACAAGTACGAAATAACGCGGTGCCATCAACCCTCCTTGCCCCGGCGGCGCGCTAGCACGGGAGCGCAGGCAGGAAAAGCGGGGATGGGCTGTACGGGAACCGGCGGCGGGGGATCTGCGTTGATTTGGTGACTGCATTGCGCGTATGGCGGAAGGCAGCCGCATATAAGTCGGGGATGGGATCATGACCGAACACGACACCGGCGTTGCCGATACCGGGCAAGGCTATGAGCTGCGCTATTTCGCGCGCAAGCACGGCCTGACCACGGCGCAGGCCGCGCAGATCATCCGCCAGCACGGTACCGACCGGGCCAAGCTTAACGCCGCCGCCGTGCAGCTGCGGCGCAGCGGGCAGGCCGGCAAACCCTGAATGACATGAGAAGCACTTGCCCTGCACCGCGGGAGGGTGCAACGGGCGAACCGCTGTGACCGAACCACTCCCCGCCCCGCCCTCGCCCGGCCTGCCCGCCAGTTTCGGCGCAGCCATTGCGCGCGGGGCGATGGGCCACTGCCCGCGCTGCGGCGAGGGTGCACTGTTTGCGCGGTTCATCCGCCCGGTTTCGCATTGCCCTAATTGCGGACAGGACTGGCGCTTTCAGCGTGCCGACGATCTGCCCGCCTATCTTTCAATCCTGATCACGGGGCACTTGCTGGCGCCGGTGATCATCCTGCTGATAGCCGAATACGACATGGGCCCGGGCATGGCCGCAGCAATCATCCTGCCGCTGGCGGTCGCGATGCTGATCGGCCTGCTCCAGCCGGCCAAGGGTGCGGTGATCGCGCTGCAGTGGTGGCACGGGATGCACGGCTTCGTGCGCGAACGGCGCCAGCCGGCAGCGCCCCCCGCCGCCGGCTGAGCCTGATCTGGCCGATTAGGGCCGGTCTTCCATCACCACCACCGGGATCACCCGTGAGGTGCGCTTTTCATAGACGAGGTATTCGGGCTGCTCCGCAGTGATCTGCGGCCAGTACTTGGCGCGCTCTTCCGCATTGAGCGTGCGGGCGATGCACTTGCGGTGTTCGGCGCCCATCTGGATTTCGCATTCCGGGGTTTCGACCAGATTGTAGTACCACAGCGGGTGATCGATGCTGCCGCCGCGCGTGCCGACCACGGCCGGCTTGCCATCGAGCAGGTAGTACTGCAGCACGGTCTTGAGCGTCTTGCCCGATTTGCGGCCGGTGTAGGTCAGCAGCAGGCAGCGCACCGGGCCGCCGGGCACGCCGATGCAGATCGGATCCCAGTAATGCGCGGCGACCGGGTCGGTCTGGTATTGCGCGCAGTGCGCGTCGAGGTGCTGCTTGACCTCATCGGGCAAGTTGACCAGCGAATCCTTGGCGGTTTCGGGATCGATGCGGACGGCGGGTTCTTCGCTCATTGGTGCTCTCCTTGTATGGTTGTGGCTTCGGCAAGTTATTGGCGTGAAATCATAAAACCCATTTCAGGATGGCCCGGGCGAGCGCGATCCGCTCGGCATCGCCGGCCATCACCGTGGGCGTGACCAGCGCCGGACAGGGCAGCGCTGCCGCATCGGCGGCATCGGCCCCGTCGATCACCAGCCGGTCGATCACGCCGGCATAGTGCCGGGCGATCGCTGCCACGCCGGGGATCAGGCCCAGCTCGGTCATCAGCTTCGCGGTCGGCCCCTTTATGGCCCGCCCGCCGACCAGCGGCGATACCGCGATCACCGGCGCGGAACCAGCGGCAAGTGCAGCGGCGATGCCGGGCACGGCGAGGATCGGATCGATGCTGAGCCACGGGTTCGACGGGCAGATGATCACTGCGCCAAGATCGCTGCGGGCCAGCGCCGCAGCGGCGGTAGGCGCGAGGTGCGCCGCGTCCGCGCCGGCAAACTGGAGGGCGGTTACAACCGGCTTGCACTGCTCTGCCACGAAGTAGCGCTGGAACGGCATTTCGCCGGTGGTGGTGGAAACGACGGTGCGCACGGCATCGTCGCTCATCGGGACGATGGCGGGGCCGATGCCGAGTGCGCGGGCGAGCGCGGCGGTGACCTGCGAGAGGGTTTCCCCGCTATGCAGCCGCCGGGTGCGCTCAACATGGGTCGCCAGATCGCAGTCCCCGAGGTTGAACCACGTCTCTCCACCGAGCCGGCCGAGCGCGGCCATGAAGTTCCAGCTTTCATCCGCCACCCCCCAGCCGCGCGTGCGGTCAGCCAGGCCGGCGAGAGTATAAAGCACGGTATCGATATCGGGCGAGATGTGGAGGCCGAGATGTTCGAAATCATCGCCGGTGTTGACGATCACCGTCAGGTCCTGCGGCGGCAGCACTTGAGCGAGGCCGAAGGCAAGTTTGGCCCCGCCCACGCCGCCGCACAGGGCCACGATGTGGCTCATGCGCCCCTGATCCCGTTTCCCGTCTGCTGGCCGTTCATCATCGCACCGTCCTGAAGCGGTTATGGGCGGCGAGCCGGGGCGGCACGAATAGTGATTTTTCGAATAGGCCCCATTGCGGCGGGTTATCGCCGGCGGTCAACTTGCGCCGAGCTGCTGTTCGATCGTCTTGACGTTCCAGTAATCGCAGTTGGTGACGATCTTGCCGGCGCGGAAGGTCATGAACGATACCCCGGAAATCTCCACCGGGGTGCCGGCATGGACTTTGCCGCCGAATTCGCCGTGGAAGCTGCCGGTGAAGATCCACTCGGCCGCGCCGCAATCGGCGCCGATCACCTCATGCCCGTAGGTAACCCGGAAATCGGGCATCATGCCGAAGGTGAAGGCGAACACCTCTCGCAATCCGGCATGGCCGTGATGGACGATGCCGAAAGCCTTGTCCTCGAAAGTGCAATCTTCGGCATACTGGGCGATCAGGCAATCGAGATCGCCGGCCCAGGCGCGCGCGAGATCGGTGGTCAGTTGGCTTGGCATGATGGCTCCTGATTACCAGCCGGGGACGGCGACGGTGACGGTCTGGATGCTGGCGGCGCTATCCCAGTTATTGCCCATTCGCTCGATCGTGGTGTCGGCCACCAGCAGGAACAGCGTGCGGCCATCTTCCCCGCCGAGCGCGCAATCCACGCAGTACGTCCCTGCCCCGGGCGCCGGACGGACCACATCGGTTACCGTGCCGCCTTCGATCACCCGGCGGAACTCGCGCGCGAAGGGCATACCGACCCAGACGGCCCCGGCGGCATCGACGCAGATCCCATCAAGCACGGCATCGCCGGCGCTGTTATCGAATTCGGCAAACACGCGCTGACCCGACAGAGAGCCATCGGCGGCGACATCGAACGCGGTGAGCCGGTAGCCGAACGATTCGGCGACGATCAGCGTGCGGCCATCGGGGGTGAGCGCGACGCCGTTGGGAAAGACCAGCCCGCTGCCGGCGATGCTGGCCTTGCCGGCGGCATCGAGCATGAGCAGCCCGCAGGGCGTGGGCGGGGCGCCGCCGAACAGATCATAGCCGAACTGCGTGATATAGGCGCGGCCCGCGGCATCGATGCACATGTCGTTGGGGTGGTAGCACAGATCCCCCAGCGGCTGGCTGGCGGCGATGCTGCCATCCGCAGCGAGGCGGTTGAGCGTCTGGTCTTCCATGCCGATGACCATCAGCGCGCCATCGGCCGACCAGCCGAGGCCGGAGGGGCGCGCGGCGATGGCGGCGACCACGCTGTGCGCGCCATCGGCGGTGAGCCGGTGGATCTGGCGCTTGCCGATATCCGAAAACCACAGCGCGCCATCGTGCCAGCGGCCCGCTTCGAGATAGCCAAAGCCATCGGCGAGGATCGCCCCGGTTGCCGTTTCACGCATCGCTCTTCCCTCGCACCGTGTGGACCTTTGCCGGTCCCGATTCTTTGTCGCATTCTTGCCCGGCGCGCCCGGCTTGACCAGTCAAATCGCCGGGGCGCCGCGCGCGATAGGCGAACTGGACAAGCCTGGCTATATCCGCCAGAATATGGCTGTTCGCCGGTAACAACCAATGAGGATGGGCAGGATGAGGATTGCACGGCCGATGGCCGCGCTGCTGCTGGTGTTTGGCCTTGTCGCTGCGCCGACGCTGGCCGCACCCGCGCCCAAGCCGCCGACGGTACTGGCCGCCGCGAGCCTGCAGGAATCGCTGACCGGAGTGGCCGAAGCATGGGTGCGCAAGGGCCATCCGCGCCCAGTGATCGCGTTCGCTGCATCCTCCGCGCTGGCGCGGCAGATCGAGGCCGGGGCGCCGGCGGACCTGTTTTTCTCTGCCGACGAGGACTGGATGAGTTATCTGGAGCAGCGCCGGTTGCTCCGCCCCGGATCCCGGGTTTCGCTGCTGACCAACGACATCGTCCTGATCGCTCCAGCGGGCAGCAACGTGCGACTGAGTGCGGCGCGCGGATTTCCGCTGGCGCAGGCACTGGGGCCGAACGGGCGGCTGGCGCTGGCTGATCCCGATTCTGTGCCCGCCGGGAAATACGCCCGCGAAGCGCTGACCAGCCTTGGGGTGTGGCCGCAAGTGCACGGCAAAATGGCGCGGGCCGAGAATGTGCGCGCCGCGCTGGCCTTCGTCGCGCGGGGCGCGGCGCCGCTGGGGATCGTATTTGCCACCGACGCGCGGGCATCGACGGCAGTGCGGGTGGTGAGCACCTTTCCGGCAGCGAGCCATGCGCCGGTATCGAACCCGCTGGCCGCGCCGGCCCGGGCCACCAATCCGGAGGGCGAGGCCTTCCGCCGCTTTCTGCTGAGCGGCGAGGCCAAGGCGATCTTCCGCCGGTTTGGCTTCGGCACCCGCTGAGATGTTCGCGCCGCTGACCGCCGACGAGTGGGGCATCGTGCTGCTTTCGCTGCAAGTGAGCGGGGTGGCGGTGGCGCTCACGCTGCCGGCGGCATTCGGGCTGGCGTGGGTGCTGGCGCGGTGGCGTTTTCCGGGCAAAGTGGTGATCGATGCGCTGATCCACCTGCCGCTGGTGCTGCCCCCGGTGGTGACCGGCTGGCTGCTGTTGCTGGCGTTCGGCGGCAACGGCCCGGCCGGGCGCTGGCTGGAGGACAGCTTCGGGGTGACGGTGATGTTCCGCTGGACCGGGGCGGCGCTGGCCAGCGCGGTGATGGCGCTGCCACTGATGGTGCGGGCAATCCGGCTTTTGCTCGAGGCGGTCGACCGGCGGCTGGAAGGGGCGGCGCGTTCGCTTGGCGCGGGGCCGTGGCGCACGTTTGCCAGCGTGACCCTGCCGCTGGCCGCGCCCGGGGTGCTGGCGGGCGCAGTGCTGGGTTTTGCCCGCTCGCTGGGCGAATTCGGGGCGACGATCACCTTTGTCTCGAACATTCCGGGCGAAACGCAGACGCTGCCGCTGGCGATCTATTCGGCGCTGCAGCTGCCCGGCGGCGATGCGCTGGTGACGCGGCTGGCGGGGATTGCGGTGCTGCTTTCGCTGGGTGCGCTGGTGGCTTCCGAGCTACTGGTGCGGCGCAGCGCGAAGGGCGGCCATGTCTTTTGAACTCGACGTTTCGGTGCGGCGCAGCGGGCGGATGCTGGTGGCGCAGTTCACATCCGATAGCGCGATCACCGCGCTGCAGGGGCCATCGGGCGCGGGCAAGACCACCGTGCTCGACATGGTGGCGGGGCTGCTGCGGCCCGACAGCGGGCGGATCGCGGTGGGCGGCGAAGTGCTGTTCGACAGCGCAGCGGGCATCGACCTAGCGCCCGAACGCCGCCGCTGCGGCTATGTGTTTCAGGACCTGCGCCTGTTCCCGCACCGCCGGGTGCGCGACAACCTGCTGTTTGGCTGGCGCCTGACCCCGCCCGGCGAGCGCTGGTTGACGCTGGACGACGCGGTGGAGTTTCTTGGGATTGGCCCGCTGCTTGAGCGGATGCCGGCGAGCCTTTCGGGCGGCGAGGCGCAGCGTGTGGCGATCGGCCGGGCGCTGCTGGCGGGGCCGCGGATGCTGCTGCTCGACGAGCCGCTATCCGCGCTCGACCGGGCGCGGCGCGACGGCTTGCTGCGTGTGATCGAGGGGATTCGCGACCGCTTTGCGCTGCCGATCCTGTATGTCAGCCACGATGCCGGCGCAGTGGCGCGGCTGGGGGCGAGCGTGGTGCCGATCGGGGAGTGAGCGGCGCGGACACAAAAAGAAAGCCCCCGCCGCAGCGAGGGCTTTCCTTATTGGCCGGCTGGTCCCACCGGCGCCTGGTTACATGGCTGGCGTGGCGGTGCCCGAAGGGGTCGCCGTCACGGTCGCGGTCGCGCCGGGGACAGGGACTGCCACGGTTTCGGTCGGTCCGGGGACGACCAACGTCGTCGTCGCTTCGGACGTGACCGCAGTGGCGGGGTAGTTGTTCTCCTGCTTGCAGCCGGCCAAAGCCAGAACTGCAACGCCGCCGATGATCGCAAATTTGATGGTGCTGCGCATTGCGCTCCCCCAGTTGGTAAGGCGCCGGTATGGGCAACATCCTAGACGCTGGCGGCGCAAGATTGTTCCCGATGCTGAAGCGGGGCCGTGCGACAGACCGTGCCTAGCGCGCCTCGATCCCGCCGCCGGGCAAGCGCCGCTCCCGCGCGCGCAGCGCGAGGGTTGCGGCGAATGAAATGACGCTGAGCCCGGCGAACAGCAGCAGCATCGGATTGTAGCCCTGTGGATGCGCGGGGCCGGCGCCGAAAGCATCGTTCAGCACGCCCGCCACGTAATTGATGACCATCATCCCTGCGCTTTGCAGCATGTTGATCACCCCGTAGGCGGTGCCGATCCGCCGCCGATCGACCAGCATCGCGGTGGCCGGCCAGATCACCGCGGGGATCACCGAGAAGCTTAGCCCCATCAGCGCAGTTGAGACCCACAGGCTGGCCGAGGTGAAGGCGGGCAACACGAAGGTCATCGGCATCAGCGCTGCGCCGAGCACCAGCAGGCTGGCGCGCCGGCCGAACCGGTCTGCCACCAGCCCGAACACCGGCGTGGCGAAAATCGCAGCGGCAAAGACCCATGAATTGGCGATGCCGGCTTCGGCCAGCGAAATGCCCTT
>CANGQZ010000054.1 GCA_947455865.1 Sphingomonadaceae bacterium | reverse complement strand
GGAAGCGGAACACCACCCGCCACAGCAGCCCGGCAAGGCAGACCGCGGTCAGCAAGATCATTTCGGCCGGGACAACGGCCCCGGGGACGAGTCCGGCCGAGGTTGCAAGGCCGAGCAGCAGGCGCAGCACCACCAGCACGTAAGCGACGAACAGCACCAGCGCCACGAGCGGTCCGCGCCGATCACGCAGCGCCATCCACACGTCGCAGGAGCGGCCCCACCAGCCCAGCCGGTCCCAGCCCTGAAAGGCGATCCCGTGCACCCAGCGGGTCTTCTGGCGCACCGCCGCATCGATCGTGGCAGGGAAGAAGCTGCGCGTGGCGACCAGCTGGCCATCGCCGTCGCGCAGCCGAAGAAACCGGCCGCGGCGGCCGCTTCGGGCGATCCGCCAGCCCAGCTCGTAATCCTCGGTCAGACATTCGGCAGCGAACGGCCCAGCGCGGCGGTCCTGACGCACGCCCTCGCTTCGGGTCAGTTCAGCCTTGCGGGTCTCGGCCAGTTCAGCGAGCACTTCGCGGCCAAAGGCGCAGCCGACCCCGGCCGCCGGCAGCGCCGCCCCAAGCGCATCGCGCACCACCATGGCCTTGGCATGAGCCTCGGCGAATTCATCGGCATAGTGCCCGGAGACCCAGCGCGAGCCGCTGTCCGGTTCGGGCCGGACCGGTAGCTGGACAAAACCGGCGCCATCAAGCGCGGCATCGAGCACGACCAGCGCGGCTGGGTGGACCATGTCCTCGGCATCGTGCAGCACCACCGAGCGAGCGCGGAGGCCCGAGCGCAGCTCATCCTCGTTCAGCGCGCCATAAAGCCGGTTGAGGCAATCAGCCTTGGTAGTGGGCCCTTCACGGTCATGGATCACCAGCCGAACGCGCGGATCGCCCTGCGATGCATCCATCGCAGCGGAGATGGTATCGGGATCGTTGCGATAACAGCCGATATAGAGCCGCAATTCCGCGTGCGGCCAGACGCGCAAGGCATGGCTGACAGTGGCCCCGATGACCCCGGCTTCGCGCCAGGCCGGAATGAACACCGCAGTAACTCCGGCAAGAGGCCGGCCAGTGATCTCTGCAGTGAGCTTCGGCGAGCGGACCCGGCCGCGCAGGAGCAGCCACAGCCACGCGAAATCAACCGCCATTTCATCGGCCATGCCGACTAGAAACCAGAACCCGGCAAACAGCGTAAGTTCGTATTCCGCCAACTGCAGCCAATGCAGCGGCGACATTTCGAACATCAGCGACGCCAGAGCATGGGCCCACCAGGCCATGCGGCACTACCCCCCGTAAAACCCCTAGGTAGGTTGTGTAATGAGTTGTAGCGGACTTGCAAAGATTTCCGGTCAACCCGAGTTTAACCAATGATGTCGCGCAAAAAGCCCCTGTTATCTCGCATAGCCGCGACGATGATTCACCGGGCACGGGGCGAGGCCGGTGCAGCAGCGCTGCTGATCGCCGCTGCTGCTGCAGCGCTTGCTGCGGCCAATTCGCCGCTGGCGCACAGCTATCGCGCGCTGTTCCACGATCCACTGGCGTGGACGCCGCTGGCCAAGCTCAGCACGATCGATTTGTGGATCAATGACGCGCTGATGGCGGTGTTCTTTTTCGTCGTCGGTCTGGAAATCAAGCGCGAGGTGCTGGACGGCGCGTTGGCCGATCCCGCCCGGCGCCGGCTGCCGGTGCTGGCCGCGGCAGCGGGCATGGCGGCGCCCGCGCTAGTCTATCTGGCGATCGCCGGACGGACGGCAGGGTTATCGGCAGGCTGGGCGATTCCGGCGGCGACCGATATCGCCTTCGCCGTCGGCGTGCTCGCCTTGGCCGGCCCGCGGGTACCCCCATCGCTGCGGCTGTTTCTGCTGACCGTGGCAATTGTCGACGATCTGGGCGCGGTGGCGATCATCGCGCTGGCCTATACGCCGGCGATCAAACTGGGCTGGCTGGCGCTGGCTGCGGGTTTGCTGGCAGCGATGGCGCTGATCGGGCGGCAGCGCCGACACGGTGCGGTGGTTTTTGCGCTGCTGAGCGCCGCGTTATGGTTCGCCGTGCTGCATTCCGGGGTTCATGCCACGGTAGCAGGTGTGCTGGCCGCCTTCACAATACCCCTGAAGCCCGACCACCGCACCGGCGACAGCCTGCTGCTGCGGCTGGAGCACGGGCTGGCACCATGGAATGCTTATGTCATCGTCCCGCTGTTCGGGTTCGCCAATGCCGGGGTCGCTTTTGGCAGCGGCGGCCTTGGCGCTGTTCTGGCGCCGTTGCCACTGGCGATTGGCGCGGGGCTGTTTCTGGGGAAACAGGCCGGGGTGCTGGGGGTGATTGCGCTCGCGGAAAAAGCCGGACTGGCGCAGCGCCCGAGCGGTGCCAGCTGGGTGCAGCTGTGGGGCGTGGCCGCGCTGTGCGGCATTGGCTTCACCATGAGCCTGTTCATCACCGGGCTGGCCTTCCCCGCCGCGCCCGCACTGGCCGAAGATGCCAAGCTGGGCATTCTGGCGGGCTCAGCCCTGTCGGCACTGGTGGGCTTTGCATTGCTGCGGCTGGCCCCGGCGCGAACCGGAGCCTGAACCATCACCACGCGCCGATGTTGGGCATCGAGGCCCACGGTTCGGCGGGCGGGAGGTGGCCATCCTGCAGCAGTTCGACCGAAATACCATCAGGGCTGCGCACGAACGCCATATGCCCATCACGCGGGGGACGGTTGATCGTGACCCCTGCGTCCATCAGCCGCTGGCAGGTGGCGTAGATATCGTCCACCCGGTAAGCGAGGTGGCCAAAATTGCGGCCGCCGGTGTAAGTTTCGGCGCTGCCGTCGGCCGGCGGCCAATTATAGGTCAGTTCCACCTCCGCGATCCCTTCCTGCCCCGGTGCGGCGAGGAAAATCAGAGTGAAGCGGCCCTGTTCACTATCAAACCGGCGAACCTCGGCAAGGCCGATCAGTTCGAAGAACCGGATGGTGGCATCGGGATCGCTGACGCGGATCATGCTGTGCAAATACTTGGTCACGAAAGACTCCGTTCATCGACATTCAAGCACGGTTCATCGCCGTAATGCGATTTGGCGGGCAGCGGCAAGTTGGCCGCCATGAGGGAAACGACAATGTCCGATCTTAGCGAGGAAACTATACCTGCCGCCACCGCCAATTTCTGGCGCCAGCCTGCCACCCGCCGCTGGCTGGGTAGCGCCGCAATCCTTGCGCTAGGGCTGATCGCGGGTGGCTATCTGCTAGGTGACGGCCTGACCCGAGCGCGTGCCGCCGACCGTTCGGTGACAGTTCGAGGGCTCGCAGAGCGCGATGTGACTGCCGATCTGGCGGTCTGGACGATCGACTATTCGGCCAGCGCGCCCGATCTAGCCACCGCGCAGGCCAGTGTCGAAAACGACAGCCGGGCGATCCGCGGCTTCTTTGCCGGGCTGGGTTTCCCCGCGGCCGACCTTCAGCCGACCGGAGTCAACGTTTCGCAGTACAGCGATAACGGGGTCCCGCGCATCACCGTGCGCCAGACGATGACGCTGCGCACCCGCGACGTGCGGCGGGCGCAGGAGGCGGTGCGGCGGCAGTTCGAACTGGTCCGCAGCGGCGTGGCGCTCGAGGAAGGCTCAGGGATGAGCTACAGCTTCACCAAGCTTAACGAGGTCAAGCCGGAGATGGTGGCGGCGGCGACCAAGAACGCCCGGGCATCGGCCGAGCAATTCGCCCAGGACAGCGGTGCCGGCGTCGGCGGGATCAAAAGTGCCAGCCAAGGCTATTTCGAGATCACCGCCCGCGATGGCGACGGCGGGTTGGAAACACCCGACAAGAAGGTGCGGGTGGTGACGTCAGTGGATTTCTATCTGCGTTAGGCGTTGGCCACATAGCGAAAAGCCCGCCCCGGCAATGCCGGAGCGGGCCTTCGTTGTCTGGTGCCGGCCGGAGCCGTCAGATCAGAAGCTGGCGGTCAGCGAGATGACCCCGACAGCCTTCGACATGCGATAGAAGTAGTTCACGTCGTCAGCGACGCAGGGATCGTTGATGCTCAGGCTTTCGCAATCGCTGCCGATGGTGCCGGCGAAGCCGTTCAGTATATCGCTGCGCTTCATATCGGTGCCGACAATCGAGGCATCGAGTGCCAGGTTCTTCCACTTGGCGGTGATGCCGACGTTATAATCCCAATACTGCTTGGCGTAGTTAAACCCGCCACCGGTGTGACCGAGGTGCGAGTGGATCGACAGCGGGGTGCCCGGGATGGCCGAACCAAGTTCACCGTAGACATAGAGATTCTTGCGCGACGGCGAGGTGAAGTTGAGGTTGAACACCTTCTGCGCCGGAGCGTAGTACGCACCGACCTTGGCGGTCACCGGACCGTACGACTTGGCTACCGAGCCATAGAGCTCGAAGTAGTTCGCGTCAGAGAAACCCGGATAGATGTAGCCATAGACGCCGCCGTCGATGGTCAGGCCAATGTCGCCGAAAGTGTGGGTGTAACCACCGTAGACGTCGATTTCGGTGCCGCCGATGTCGATCGGGCCGTTACCGGCCGAGGCGCTCGATCCCCACGTCGAAACGTAGAAACCCGACGAATGCGAGATGGTGATGGCCCCCTGAACGGCGGGCTTGTTGTCCGACTGGGCGAGACCGCGGAAGCGGTATTGCGACACGATCGCGGCGCTGCCGGTGATGGTGATGTCGCTCGGCGGGGCCGCGTCATCGGCGAAGGCCGGGGCGGCGACAAAAGCGCCGGCCAGAGCAGTGGCGGCGAGCAGGCCGCGGACGGTGGTGATCATGGCAGTTCCCTCACAAATAGTGCGATTATCCTCGTCCCACCTGCGGCCACCGCGTCTGCGCCTCATAAGATGGGCACAGTTATTCCGTTGACGCTCCTACATTGACAATCCTGTTGCGCTGCACAAGCACAAAACGGCATTTTCGTTGCACTGCCGCAAAGGGTGTGGATTTTTGGCAACGCTATCGCCCGCGACCTCATCAGGAGAATTGCGGGTATTGGTTGTCGGCGCGCGGTTGGCCGCTTATACCGCACTGCAACGACGGACCGACATGCTGAAATCCTTGAAAAACCTCCTCCGCGCGGCACCCGAGAGCGCGCGCGCCGTCGCGGCGATTCCCGCCGGCGAACGGGTTTATGCGGTCGGTGACATCCACGGCCGGCTTGACCTGTTCACCGCGCTGATCGCCGCGATCGAGACTGACGATGCCGCGCGCGGAGCGGCCCGGACCGTGGTGATCCTGCTGGGCGATCTGGTCGATCGCGGGCCTGACAGCGCCGGGGTGATCGCCGCCGCGCGCGACTGGGCCGGACGGCGCACAGTGCGAATGATTGCCGGCAATCACGAGGAAATGATGCTGCTGGCGATCGACAAGGAAGATGTGCTGCGCGCCTTCCTGCGTCATGGCGGGCGCGAAACGGTACTCAGTTACCCGGTCGATCCGATGGCCTATGCTGCAGCCGACTGGTGCGAAGTGCAGGACCTGATGCGATCGGCAATCCCGGCAGAAGACCTCAGCTTTTTGTCAGGGTTCGAGGATGCAATCCAGATCGGCGACTATTTGTTCGTGCATGCCGGGATCATGCCCGGGGTGGCCCTGGAAGCGCAGCGCAAGGGTGATTTGCGCTGGATCCGCGAACCGTTTCTGAGCCATGCCGGCGATCACGGGGTGGTGGTGGTCCATGGCCACACCATCACCGAAGAGGCCGAACTGCGCCGCAACCGCATTGGTATCGATACTGGCGCGTTCTTTTCTGGGCGGCTGACCGCGCTCGGGCTTGAAGGCACCGACCGATGGCTGATCGAGGCGCGCGACGAGGGCGGCGCCATCACTTCTCATACCAGGAGCATTTCATGAAGATCGCGATGGTTGGCTCGGGTTACGTCGGGCTGGTTTCCGGCGCTTGCCTCGCCGATTTCGGGCACGAGGTAGTGTGCATCGACAATGACCCGCGCAAGATCGAAGCGCTGCATCAGGGGATCATGCCAATCTACGAGCCAGGGCTGGCTGAACTGGTGGCGAGCAACGTCAAGGCCGGGCGGCTGGCGTTCACCACCTCACTGGCCGAGGGGATCAACGGCGCCAACGCGATCTTCATCGCGGTCGGCACCCCGTCGCGGCGCGGAGATGGCCATGCCGATCTTTCCTACGTGTTCGGCGTGGCCGAAGAGATCGGGCGCCACCTCAAGAACCCGGCGGTGGCGGTGACCAAGTCGACTGTGCCGGTGGGCACCGGAGACGAGGTCGAGCGGATTCTGGCAGCGGCGAACCTGCCATGCGCGTTCTCTGTGGTATCCAACCCCGAGTTCCTGCGCGAAGGCGCGGCAATCGGCGACTTCAAGCGGCCCGACCGCATCGTGATCGGCGCCGAGGATGCATTCGGGCGCCAGACGATGCAGGAAGTCTACCGCCCGCTGTTCCTCAACCAAGCGCCGATCCTGTTCGTCAGCCGGCGCAGTTCGGAGATGATCAAGTACGCCGCGAATGCGTTCCTGGCGACCAAGATCACCTTTATCAACGAGATCGCCGATCTGTGCGAGAAGGTGGGCGGCAACGTGCAGGACGTGGCGCGCGGGATCGGGCTCGACAACCGGATCGGCTCGAAGTTCCTCCATGCCGGCCCGGGCTATGGCGGCAGCTGTTTCCCGAAGGATACGCTGGCGCTGCTCAAGACCGCCGAAGATTATGACAGTCCGCTGCGGATCGTGGAGGCAGTGGCCAAGGTCAACGACAGCCGCAAGCGGGCGATGGGCCGGAAAGTGATCGAGGCGCTGGGCGGGGCTGAGGTGGCGCGCGGCAAGAAGGTTGCGCTGCTGGGTCTGACGTTCAAGCCCAACACCGACGACATGCGCGATGCCCCCTCGATCGCGATCGGCCAGACGCTGGTCGATGCCGGCGTGACAGTAACCGCGTTCGATCCGGAAGGGATGGAGCTCGCCGCGCCGATGATGCCCGGGGTGACGATGGCACCCGACGTCTACAGCGCGGTGGCCGGGGTGGATGCAGTCGCGCTCGTCACCGAGTGGGACGCTTTCCGCGCGCTCGACCTCGACCGCGTCCGCGCCCTGGTCACCGCTCCGGTGATGGTCGATCTGCGCAACGTCTACCGGCCCGAGGAAGTGCGGGCGAAGGGCTTTACCTACATCAGCATCGGGCGGCCGTAGTTGTCTGCGGCAGGGGCATCCGCCCCTGCCGTAGCCCTTCGCGGAGGCGAAGGGCCCATAATCGAAACGCCAGGGGGCCTGTAAGCCGGGTTCTGTAGCGCGGACGGTATCCCTGAAGAGAGACCGTATCCGCACTGGCAGCCATTCCTCTCGGCGACGCATTGCTGCGGCGCTCCAGCGACCAACCCGGGCGATCTGGTGCGAAACACACCTGCTCCGAAGAGCGCGCCGCCCCTATTCGGTCTTGCTCCGGGTGGGGTTTACCATGCCGGGACCGTTGCCGGACCCGCGGTGCGCTCTTACCGCACCCTTTCACCCTTACCTCTTGCGAGGCGGTCTGCTCTCTGTGGCACTGTCCCTGACCCCTGCCGAAGCAGAAGCCGGCGGGCGTTACCCGCCACCCTTGTTTCGTGGAGCCCGGACTTTCCTCGGCATCAGCAAGCTGATGACGCGGCTGCCCGGCCCCCTGGCTGACACCTAGGTAGCACGCCCAAGGTCACGTTCCAACAGCAGCTCGAACAGCAGAGCGCCGCATTGGCCGTCGATCTCGCCATCGACGCGCTTGGGGCGGAACCGGCGCTGAAAGGCGCGGACCGCGGCGCGCTCGTTGGTTATGTCATAGCCGAGGCGTTCGAGCGCGAGATAGAACGCGCCCGGGTTATCGTAGATCAGCCGCATCGTCGGGCGCGGAACGGCGAGCGCGAGGCGGTGGCGGGCCAGCCGTTCCCACGGGAACAATTCGCCGGGATCCTGCTTGCGTGCCGGGGCGACATCGGAATGGCCGACGACGTTGGCGGGATCGATCCCGTGACGCTGCACGATATCGGAGAGCAGCGGCAGCAGGGCCTCGATCTGGGCATCGGGAAATGGGCGGTAGCCGAATTCGTGGCCGGGATTGACCAGCTCGATGCCGATGCTGGCCGAGTTGATGTCGGTCTCACCGCGCCAGCTGGAACGGCCGGCGTGCCACGCGCGGTGCTCTTCATCGACCAGCTGGGTGACGGTCCCGTCCTCGTCGATCATGTAGTGCGCCGAGACTTCGGCAGCGGAGTTGCACATCCGTTCGAGCGCATCGGCGACGGTGCGCATGCCGGTATAGTGCAGCACGACCATCCATGGCTTCGCGCCGGGCGACAGCTTGCGCGCGTTCCAGTTGGGCGAAGGCACCTGATGGTGGACGAGCCAGCTGCGCAGGTCCACGCCCGATCCCTCCTAGCGGCCCGGCAACACCGCGCCGAGCACCAGCGCATCGCTGCCCAGCGCGACCTGGACCGTGCCGCCAAGGCTTTCGGCAAGCTGGCGGATCATCACCGATGGCGCGGTCTTGCTCGACAGGTCTGAGGAGGCGAGGCTGCCGTCAAGCGCCTTGCCGACCAGCGGATCGAAGGCGATGCGCGGCCCGGCGGCGCGGATCGCAATCTCGGTGGTGGTGCCCTGCATTTCCGCGCCGATATCGAGCGTACCGCCGCGCACCAGCGCCTCGATCCCGATCAGTGCAAGGTTGAGCAGGGTCTTGATCGCCGGCTTGGGCAGGACATCGGTGGCGAGCGCCCAGCGCGCCTCGATCCGGCCGTTGTTGCCGACCAGCGCATCGATCAGCGCGCGCGCCTCGTGCACCGGGATCGCTTCGCCGAAGCCGCCGGCGGCGCCGAAGGCGAGCCGGAAGAACTTGAGCTTGTCGGCGCTGGTCTTGGCGCTCTGTTCAAGGAGTTCGACGATCCGGCCGCGCATTTCCGGATCCTGCTCTTCGGCGAGCAGTTCAAGGCCGTTGCTCAGCGCACCGACCGGGCTGAGCATATCGTGGCACAGGCGCGAGCAAAGCATGCTGGCGAGATCGAGATTGTTCATGAATTAGAACACTTTACTGAACAAGTTGACACAGTTGACACGGTTCAGAGCAACCTTTTCTCGCCCTTGCGGAAAAGTGATGACCACCGGCCCGTCGCCGGGGTGCCTTACCCGTCCGCGAGCGCGTAGGAAAGCGGCGCGAACCCGCCGGACAAATCAACCCACAGGCGAATTACACCGTCTGCCGCGATTGCCCAGACCCGGCCATCGCCCGAGGCTGCCGCCTGATCTGTGGCAGACGGGGCGGAAGGGCCGGTCGGGTGCGAATGCCAGTAGCCGAGCAGCGCCAGACCGCCGGCGCGGGCCGCCTTGTGCGCGGCGATCAGCGCGAGCGGATCGAGTTCGAAGCAGGTGCGCCGTGTGGCCGCGACATTGGCGACGGCGGGCGCGGCGGCGATGTGTTCGTGGTGGCCCAGCAGGAGCCCACATGCCTCGTCCGGCGCGGACGCGGCAGCTGCAGCGAGGATCGCGGCGTGGGCGGATGGGGCAAGGGTGACGGACATGGGTTTAGGGCTAGCGCGGGTGGGCAGGCTTCGACAAGCTCAGCCTGAGCGGAATCGGGTGGGATTGTGTGGGCTTGGCGGCGGACTGGCCGCCAAGCCGGTGGGCCTGGATGCCCACCCCGCTGCGACTAGGTTCGCCTGAGGCTCACCAGGTCTCGCCCCCCTCCCGTTTACGGGAGGGGGCTATAGGCGCTTGGCGCCCCTCCCGTTTACGGGAGGGGCTGGGGGTGGGCCTTGCGGCATACGCAGACCTGCCCGGTCGCTGCCCAATCCGCTGCGGCGCTGCCCCCTCTTGCTGCGCCCAAATCGCTTCCCATATTGTTGGCATAATGGGGGATACCGGCAGCATCATCGACGGCGTTATCGCCAGTAGCGGCCAGCGGCTGGACCGGGCGCTCGCCGATGCCTCTGGCCTGTCGCGCGAGCGGATCAAGGCGCTGCTGGGCGAAGGGCGGATCACGCTGGGCGGACGGGCGGTGGAGCAGGCTTCGCTGAAGCCGGCCGCCGGCACCGCCTTTGCCATCGCCGTGCCAGCCGCCGCCCCGGCCAGCGCGGAGGCGCAGGATATCGCCCTGACCATCGTTTACGAGGACGACGACCTGATCGTGATCGACAAGCCGGCCGGGCTGGTGGTCCATCCGGCGGCGGGCAATCTCGACGGCACGCTGGTCAACGCGCTGCTCCACCATTGCCGCGGGCAGCTTTCCGGCATTGGCGGCGTGGCGCGGCCGGGAATCGTTCACCGGATCGACAAGGATACCTCGGGGTTGCTCGTGGTTGCCAAGCATGATGCCGCGCACGAGGGGCTGGCGCGCCAGTTTGCCGACCATTCGATCGAGCGGGCCTATCTGGCGGTGACTGCCGGAGTGCCATCGCCGCTGGCGGGAACGGTGCGCGGCGCGATTGCACGGTCGAGCATCAACCGCAAGAAGATGGCGCTGGTCGAGGATGGCCGCGGCAAGCATGCGGTGACCCATTACAAGGTGCTGGAACCGCTGGGGAGTTCGGCTGCAGTGGTTGAATGCCGGCTGGAAACCGGGCGTACTCACCAGGTGCGCGTTCACCTTTCGTCAATCGGCCATCCATTATTGGGTGATCCGGTTTATGGACGCTCCCCGCCGCGCCTGCGCCCCCTGCTCACCGAGCTGGCGTTCCGCCGCCAGGCGCTTCACGCGGCGGTGCTGGGCTTTGTCCATCCGATCAGCGGTAACCAAATGCACTTTGCCAGCGAATTACCGCATGACTTCCGGGAACTGCGCGATGCACTGCGCGGTTTGCGATCACTGTGAACAGTTTTTCTTGAGTGCCCCGATGTGGCGGCAACCGGAGATGCCTGATAAAAGGGGCCATGAGATTGGCTTTGGGGTCTCCATCTGCCGGCCGACGCGAAAGGACGGGTTGGTAACGTGACTGAGAAAGATCGTAATCTGCCGGCCGTGCCGGCGCTGGGCGGGGAGGCGAGCCTCAATCGCTATCTTTCCGAAATCCGCAAGTTCCCGGTGCTGACCGCGGAGCAGGAGTACATGCTGGCCAAGCGCTTTTCGGAGCACGGCGATACCGAGGCGGCAGCGCAGCTGGTGACCAGCCACCTGCGGCTCGTCGCCAAGATCGCGATGGGCTATCGCGGCTATGGCCTGCCGGTGTCCGAGCTGATCAGCGAGGGCAACATCGGCCTGATGCAGGGCGTGAAGAAGTTCGAGCCCGATCGCGGGTTCCGCTTGGCGACGTATGCGATGTGGTGGATCAAGGCTTCCATTCAGGAGTTCATCCTGCGCAGCTGGAGCCTCGTCAAAATGGGCACCACTGCGGCGCAGAAGAAGCTGTTCTTCAACCTGCGGCGGATGAAGAAGAACCTCGACGCTTACGAGGACGCGGACCTGAGCCCGGAAAATCTGGCGAAGATCGCCAAGGATCTTGGCGTGTCCGAGACCGAAGTGGTAAACATGAACCGCCGGATGATGATGGGCGGCGATGCCAGCCTCAATGTCTCCATGCGTGACGATGGCGAAGGCCAGTGGCAGGACATTCTGGCCGACGAGCGCCCGCTACAGGACGAGACCGTGGCCGAGGCGGAAGAAGCCGCCTATCGCCACGAACTGCTGACCGAGGCGATGCAGAGCCTGAACGAGCGCGAGCGGCACATTCTGACCGACCGGCGTCTGGTGGAAGAGCCCAAGACGCTGGAAGAGCTGAGCCAGGTTTACAGCGTAAGCCGCGAGCGGGTGCGCCAGATCGAAGTGCGCGCGTTCGAGAAGCTGCAGAAGGCGATCACCCGGATCGCGACCGAACGGCGGCTGCTGCCGGCGATGTGAGATTGCTGTTCAAGAACCGGGATTGGAGGGGGCGGACCGGTGGGTCCGCCCCTTTTCATTTGCCCGCTGCTTCGCCCACGCCAAGCTGGGTGAGGACGAAGGCCTGCCATTCCGCGTTCTCGCGATAGCGTTCGAAACGGCCCGACTTGCCGCCGTGGCCGGCCTCCATGTTGATCCGGAACACCAGCGGATTGGTGTCTGTCTTCAGCTCGCGCAGCTTGGCCACCCATTTGGCCGGTTCGTAATACTGGACCTGGCTGTCCCACAGGCCGGTGCCGACATAGAGCGCCGGATAAGCCTTTGCCGTGACGTTATCGTAGGGCGAGTAGCTCAGGATGTAATCGTAATAGGGCTGCTTGGCCGGGTTGCCCCATTCGTCATATTCGAAGGTGGTGAGCGGGATCGAGGCATCGAGCATCGTCGTCACCGCATCGACAAACGGGACCTGCGCGACGATCGCCTTGTAATCCTGCGGGGCCATGTTGGCGACCGCGCCCATCAAGAGACCGCCGGCGCTGCGGCCCATCGCGGCGACACGGTCTTTCGCAGCATATTTCCGGGCAACGAGGTAATGCGTGACGTCGATGAAATCGGTAAAGGTGTTCTTCTTGTTCAAGAGGTGGCCCTGATCGTACCAGACGCGGCCCATTTCCTGCCCGCCGCGGATATGAGCGAGGGCATAAACCACGCCGCGATCAAGCATCCCGATCCGGCCGGGATCGACGGCGGGGTCCATTGACAGCCCGTAACTGCCATAGCCGTACTGGAATAGCGGCGCGGTGCCATCGCGCTTTACGCCCTTGCGGTAGACCAGTGAGACCGGGATGCGGGTGCCGTCGCGCGCGGGCACCCAGACCCGTTCGGTGACGTAATTGGCAGGATTGTAGCCGGGCACCGGGGCAACCTTGAGCACACGGCGCGCGCCGGTGGTGACGTTGAATTCATAAGTCGTGGTGGGGGTGACCAGCGAACCGTACGTATAGCGCACCCAGGGCGAGGCCGGATCCTCGTTGACCGCGAGCGCCATCGCGTAAGCCGGCTCGTCCGCTTTGATCGGCACCGAGCGGCCCTTGGCGGTGAGCAGCCGGACCATGCGGTTGCCGCCGGCGCGCTGTGTGATCGCGACGAAATTGGCGAACGGCTTGAAGTCCTCTATGAAGACGCTGGAACTGGCGGGGGTGAGATCGCGCCATGCCGCCACGCCCTTGGCCAGATCGGCATCGCCAATGGTGACCAGCTTGTAATTCGGCGCGGCGCGATTGGTGCGGAGGATCCAGCGGCTGCCCTGATGATCGGCGCTGTAACGGAATTCGCGGGCGCGCGGCGCCAGCACGGCAAAGGCGCGGGGGTTGGCGGCCGGGGCGCAGCGCTGTTCGTCGCTGACCGTGCTGTGCACCGCGATGCAAATGAACCGGTCATCCGCGGTGCGCGTGATTTCCATCTCGAAGGTATCGTCGGGCTCTTCATACAGCACCTTGTCGGCCGTCACTGGGGTGCCGAGCACGTGGGCCATCACGCGGAAGCCGCGCAGCGTTACCGGGTCCTTCGCGATATAGAGGAGCGTGCGGTTATCATCGGCCCAGATGACATTGGGCTCGATGTTGTCGATCGTATCGGCCAGTGTCTTGCCGGTAGCCACATCCTTGACCTGGAGCCGGTATTGCAGGCGGCCGACGGTGTCCTGCACCCAGGCGACAAGGCGATTATCGGGGCTGACCTGCCAGTCTGACAAGGCGAAGAAGCTGTGTCCGGCGGCCATGGCCGGCTGATCGAACAGGATTTGCGCCGGGGCGGTGCGGGTGCCGCGGCGCCGCTCGATCACCGGATAATCGGCGCCGACGGCATAGCGCGCGGAATACCAGTAGCCGTGTTTGGCAAAGGGGACCGAGCCATCATCCTGCTTGAGATGCGAAACCGTCTCGGCATAGAGCCGGTCCTGCAGCGGCTTCTGCGCGGCAAGCAGCTGATCGGCATAGCTGTTCTCGGCGGCGAGATAGGCCAGCATTTCGGGGCTCTTGCGGGTATCGTCGCGCAGCCAGTAATAATCGTCCTGACGGGTGCCGTTGGGCGAAGTGACCTGGTAGGGCTTCTTGGCGGCAACGGGGGGTGCGGCCTGCTGCGCCTGCGCCTGGCCGGAGAGCACGAATGCGGCCCATGCCGCCATTATCCAACGCAACATTGCAGGCTCCCGAGCTTTGATGATCCGCGCAAAGGGATGTCATGTCACCTGGCGTGGCGGGCCGCAAGCTGCCCTTGGAGCCCTTGCCGAAATCCCAGCAATGGCGCCTGCACCAGCGGGTCGTTGCGCGGCTGCGAAGAGAAACTGCGCATTGGCAGCAAGATAGGAACGTCGCCGTTCGCAGCGGACCGCCGTCGATTTTAACAAAAAGTTAATACAACGGTCAGTGAACCGCCATAAATCCGCAACACCCACGCTACTGTAAGGAAACATGGGCGCTGTAGCGCACTCTGGCTTTGTCCAGAGGAGAGTACCATGCCCATCGGTCCTTCAACGCTTACTGCCCCCTACATTTTCGGCCTTGAACCGAACGTCACCGTCACTTCGTTCCTTACTTCGGGCGATCAGGTCGGCTTCAAGAGCGACGGCACCACGCCGTGGATCTTCGGCGGCATCCCCGACGGGAT
>CANGQZ010000053.1 GCA_947455865.1 Sphingomonadaceae bacterium | reverse complement strand
CTGGCTGGCGACCCCAAAGCCCACATCGTCGATGCGCGCCGGATCGATCCCGGCGCGCTCGATCGCGGCGAGCATGACGTGCGCGGCAAGGCGCGGGGCGTCGGTATCGTTGAATGCACCCTTGAACGCGCGGGCGATCGGGGTGCGGGCGGTCGAGACAATGGCAGCTTCACGCATTGGGAGGGTTCCGGTATTCGAGGTCGAGGAAATCGGAGACGCAGCGGATGAACTTGCCTCGCTGCTCGTGATGCAGCCAGTGGGTTCCACCCGGAAATGGGATCACGCGGTGATTGCGCAAGCGGGCCATCCGCTCGGGCGGGGGCATCGGCACCCAGCCGGCATCGCCATATTGCAGCAGCACCGGGCATTCGACGGCTTCGAGGATCTGGTCCTGCTCGCGCCCGAATTGGTCGAACGGGGGGCGGGGGAGGGTGCCGGGATCAAATTTCCAGTGCCACGCCCCGGTGCCATCACGGCGCATCGCATGGGCCAGCAGGTGATCTATCGTCTCGGCATCGAGCAGCTGCTGTTCGCGCAGCATCCGCGCGCGCGCTTCGGCAAGGGTGGCATAGCCGGAGCGTGTGCGGGCGCGGTTTGCCTGACGCTGATCGATCCATTGGCGCAGCCGCGCGGGATAGGGCACCGGCTTCGCCCGCTCTTCGCGCACCAGCGGCATTTCGATGCATTCGACGCCGCTGACCGCCGCCACCTTGTCGGGAAATGCCGCCGCCAGCCGCAGCCCGAGTGCGCCGCCGAGCGAGTGGCCGACGATGGCATAGCGTTCCAGCCCGAAAGCGGCGGCGATGTCGGCCAGATCGAGCACGTAGCTGGAGAGGGCATAGCCTTCGAGCTCGGTCCAGTCGCTGTCCCCGTGGCCGCGCAGATCCGGCGCAATCAGGAAATAGCGATCCGCCAGCGCATTGGCGGTCCAGTCCCAGCTGCGCGAATGATCGCGCAGGCCGTGGAGCAACAGCACCGGCGGCGCGGCGGGATCGCCCCACAGCGTTACGTTGAGCCGCAGCATGCCGGCGCAGACCGAGGCAGTGCGCGGTTCGATCATACGCCGCCCAGCGTGGCCGGATCGACGCCCCGCAGCGCCCGGCGCAGGATCTTGCCGGTGGGGCCCTTGGGCAGCTCGCGCACGATGTGGAACAGGCGTGGTTGCTTATAAGGCGCGAGATCTGCCTTGCACTGCGCGGCGAGCATATCGGCATCAAGCACCGCGCCCGGGGCGGGGGCGACCCATGCCACCGGCACTTCGCCGAGCATGTCGTCTGCCTCGCCCACCACCGCCGCTTCTGCCACACCGGGGACGCGGTAAAGCGCTTCCTCGATATCGGCGGGGTAGATGTTCTGGCCGCCGCGGATGATCAAGTCCTTCTTGCGGTCGACGATATAGGCATACCCGTCGGCAGCGACATAGCCGATGTCGCCGGTGTGCAGCCAGCCGCTGCGGATCGCGGCGGCGGTCTGTTCCGGATCGCGGTGATAGCCGGCCATGATGTTGGGGCCGCGGATGACGAATTCGCCGGTCGTGCCGGGCGGCTGCAGCACACCATCATCGTCCGCGACGGCGAGCTCCATGCCGGTCAGCACTTTGCCGATGGTGTTGCCGTTTTCCAGCTCGCCATCGGGCCCCAGCCGCACGGGGGTGACGGTGACCAGCGCGCTCGCTTCGGTCAGGCCGTAGCCGGTCAGCACCTGGGCATCCTTGGCGATCACTGACAGCACCCGCGCCAGCAAGGGTGCCGGCACCGGCGCCCCGCCGGTCATGATCCGGCGGATGGTGGCGAGGCTGCCGGGGGCGAGCGAGGGTTCGTCGATGATCTTCTGCAGCATTGTCGGAACTGCCGGCATGAACGTGCAACGCTCAGCTTGCGCGGTGGCGATCACCCGGGCGGCGTCGAATCGGGGCAGGATCACCAGTTTTGCGCCGGTGTGCAGCATCGCGTTGATGCACTGGTTCAGCCCGAAGGTGTTGTAGAGCGGCAGCGCGCAGAGGATGGTGTCCGCGCCCGAAAGGCCGAGCCAGCCCGGCGTGCTGTCATAGTTCGCGGCAAGGTTGGCGGCAGTGAGCACCACGCCCTTGGACTTGCCGGTGGTCGCGCTGGTCTGGAGCAGCATCACCGGGTCGGCCGGCGCCACCGGGGCGAGGGTGCGCAGCGGGATGGCGGATGCCGCCTCAGCCATCAGGGTTTCGACGCTGAGCAATGCCCGCAGCGAAGGGGTCTCGCCGTCTTCTTCGCCCGGGCGGCGGTCCGCCAGTTCGTCGGCGAGGATCAGGGTATCAATCTCGCAGACGCGGACCGCGTGAGCCACTTCGCCGGGGCGGTAGAAGATGTTGAGCGGGGCGAACACCGCGCCGAGGGCGAACACCGCTTGCTGGAGGACGATGAATTCGGGTCGGCTAGGCATCATCAGGCCGACATGCGCGCCCGGACCCACGCCGCGCGCGGCGAGCGCGCCTGCGGCCTGTGTGACCGCTTCGGCCAATGCGCCGTAAGACAGCGTCTGCGAATCGCCGACGATGGCGATCCGGTCGGGCTCGCTGGCGGCGCGGGCGAACAGGGCGGCGGCGCGATTAGCCACGGGCGGGCTCCGCCAGCAGTGCAGCGTGGGGATCGGTGATCCGGTAAGTCCGCGCCGCGGTGCCGGAAAACACCGCGCGGCGTTCATCCTCGCTCAGCCCGGCGGCAAGGCGCTGGAAGGCGTTCCACAGCGTGCGGTAGGGGTACATCGCCTTGTCGACCGGAAAGTTGCTTTCGAACATGCAGCGATTGGCGCCGAACAGTTCGAGGCTGGTTTCGACCCACGGACGCCAGGCTTCGGCCACGGCTGCGGACGCGGGCGGCACGTCCGCCTCGTGCCAACGCGCGCCGCAGATGATCATGCCGAACCCGCCGACTTTGACTGTAACGTTGGGGCAGCGCGCCAGTTCGGCCATGTCGCGCCGCCATACCGCGAACTGTTCGTCCATCTGGGTTTCGTATGGACCGACCCCGATCACGCAGCCGATGTGATCGAGCACGATCGGCAGATCGGGCAGGGCGCGGGCGAGATCGGCCAGTTCCGGGATCTGGCGGCTGTAAAGCATTGCGTCATAGCTCAGCCCGGCACGGATCACTTCGCGCAGGCCCTCGCGGTACGCTGGTTCTGCGAGCATCCCGGCGGGCGAAGGGCGCAGCACGATCCCGTCCGGAAAGGCCGGATCGCGCGAGACGCTGTGACGGATGCCGCGCAGCCGGCCACCGGCGGCGGCGGCGTGCGCCTCCAGCACTTCATCAACGTCGCTCCCGCGCATCAGATCGGCGAAGGCGACGATTCCCTCACCGACACGCGGCAGGCCGCGAGCAGCGGCGTCTTCGGCAATCGCGGCGACTTTCTCGGTCTCCCCCACCGGGGCGAGGTGCGCCGGGCCTTCGGTGCGATAGCCATAGTGCGCCTGAACAAAGACCGAGGCGACGACATTGTGGCCCGAAGTAAGGTCGGCGGCGAATTCGTCGAGCAGATAGGGGTGGCCGCCTTCGGTCCACAGATGGTGGTGCGGATCGATGATCGGCAGCGCAGCGTCAAACACCGGTTCATCGGCGAGCGCCAGCCACGCGGGAACGGGTGGGGGATAGCGATATCGCCCCGTGACATCCAATCCCATTGCGGTATCCTCTTCCCCCGGGCTCCTCGATGATGTTTCGAGGGTTTCCAAAAATCAAGTCGGAATTATGGACGGGTCCCTGCAGGAAATCCGTCATAATCCGATAGATGGCCTTATCGAATCCGATAAACCGTCGAATTTTTTTTGACAAGTGCGGAGCGATTGCCATAAGCCTTGGTCAACGTCGACAGGGCAGCGTGACGAGTGAGTCGTCGCGCGGCAGTCGATGCGGTGTAGTGGTGAGGATTCCCGATGGGTTTCAGTCAGGTGGCAGTGCTTGCCTCCGCGCAGACGGAGTTGCGTCCGGCGTGGAATGATGCGCAGCATATCGACCTTATTTCGTCTGTCGTAACCAACGTTTTCAAGGGTACCGGCCTTTCGCTCGACGATGTCGACTTCGTCATCGATTCGGGCAGCGACGTGCTTGACGGCCGGTCGATCTCGAACTGCGGCTTCCTTGGTGCGCTGGGTGCGCATCACAAGGAGGAAGCCCGGGTTGAGGAAGACGGGCTGTGGGCCGCGCTTTACGGCGTGAACAAGATCCGCTCGGGCGCCTCGAAGGTCGGCCTGATCGTGGCCTATTCCAAGCCTTCGGAATCGGCGATCGACCTCTATTGGTCGGCGATGGTCGAGCCGTTCTATCAGCGGCCGGTGGGCTTCGGGCAGAAGGCCGCGCTGGGCATGCAGGCGCAGCGCTATCTGGCCGCTTACGGGATCACCGACAGCGACCTCGCCGATCTGGTCGCGCGCCGGTGGGCTGCGGCTGCGGCCAATGGCGGCGTGGCGATGGGCGATGCGCCCGATGCCGCGGCGGTGCTGGGCGCGGGTGAGGCGGCGCATCCGCTGACCAACCTGATGCTCTCGCGCCCGGTCGACGGCGCGGTGGCGGTGCTGCTCGGCGCTGAAGACGTCGCGCGGCGCAGCGGCCGGGCCCCGGTGTTCATCACCGGCATGGGCACATCGATGGAAACCCACGCTTTTGCCGAACGCAGCGCCAACACGCTCGATTCGGTTGCCGCCGCCGCGAAGATGGCGCTCGGCAAAGCCGGCTGGGACAAGGCCGGCGCGGCCGACGTGGCGGAGATCAGCGGACCTTCGGCAGTGGGCGAACTGCTCGTGCTCGAAGGGCTCGGCCTGGCCGATGCCGGCAAGGGGCTGAATGCGGCGATGGGTGACGGGATCAACCGTTCGGGCGGCGCACTGCCGGCCGATCCGGTGATCGCGACCGGTCTCGTCCGTCTCGCCGAAGCCGCCAAGCAGCTCGCCGCGCCCGTGCGCGGCGGCGCCACCGGGCCGGAGAAGGCCATCGTTCACGGCACCGGCGGTCTCGCAATGCAGACCAACTGCGTCTTTACTCTCGAGGTTTGATCATGGGACGTGAAGTAGGAATTGTCGGCGTCGGACAGACGCACCACTCGCGCCGCCGGACCGACGTCAGTCAGGCCGGTCTGGTCCGCGAGGCGGTCAACCGGGCGCTGGCCGATGCCAAGCTGAGCATGGACGACATCGATACGGTGGTGGTCGCCACCGGGCCGGTGCTGTTCGGCGGGGTCAACCAGCCGGAAAAGTGGGTGGTCGATGCCATCGGCGCGCAGGGCAAGTCGGTCGTGCGCCTGACCAGCGGCGGCGGCGCCGGGTTCGCCGGTGCGCTGGCCGGATACTATCAGGTGGCGGGCGGCTATTCGGAGCGCACGCTCGTGGTCGCTTACGACAAGCTGTCGGAAGGCCCGCTGCAGTATTCGATCTCGACCCTGTACGATCCGTTCTGGGGCCGCGAGTTCGCAGTGGGGATCATGGGGTTTTCGGCCGCGTACTGGCGCGCCCGGATGGACGTCTTGGGCCACACCGAGGAAGCGGCCGCAATGTGCGCGGCCAAGAACCGCAACAACGCGATCAACAATCCCTACGCCCACCAGAAAAAGGCCGTGACGGTTGAGGACGTGCTCAACTCCAAGCCGCTGTGCTGGCCGATCAAGCTGCTCGACGTGCCGCCGATTTCCGACGGCGCGGCTGCGATCGTGCTCGCCAACGACAAGGTGGCGCACCATTCGAACAGCCGCCCGGCGTGGATCCGCGGCATCGCCTATTGCTGCGAGGCGGACAACGCCCCCGAACGCTCGCTGATGGTTTCCGAACCGCTGGCGCTCGCCAGCCGACAGGTCTACCGCGCCGCCGGGATCACAAACCCGCGCCGCCAGTTCGATGTGGTCGAGATTCAGGAACCCTATTCCTGCTTCGAGCTGAACTACTACGAAAGCCTCGGGCTTTGCCCGCCGGGACAGGCAGCGGACCTGGTCGCCTCGGGCGCGACACAGCTCGACGGCGACATTCCGGTCAACCCTTCGGGCGGGTGCATGGGCGCCAACCCGATCGGCGCGGTCGGGGTCATCCGGCTGATCGAGGCCGCCACGCAGGTGATGGGCCGCAACGAAAGCCACCAGATCAAGGACGCGAAGCTCGCGCTCGTGCAGTCGGGCGGCGGCTGGGCCAACTTGCGCGGCTGCGCCGTGCTGAGCGCCTGAGGGAGGGATCAAGATGTACTACGCACCCGAAACCACCCCGATCGACCTGCCGACCTTCCACAGCCAGATCAAGCTGCCCTACACGCTCACCCCGGGCCGGGCGGCGGGCATCTTCCTGGTCGAGATCGCCAATGGCCGGATCGTCGGCTCGCGCTTCAAGGACGGCAGCGTGATCGCTCCGGCGCAGGACTTTTCGCCGAAGGACGGCGAGGAACCCGAAGCACTTGTCGAAGCGCCCGATACCGGCGAGCTGACCGGCTTCACCCGCGTCGACGGCGCGGTGATCGGCCTGATCAGGCTGGATGGCTGCGCGAACGCGTTCACCCACCGCATCCTTGGCGAACTGGCCGATCTCAAAGTCGGTCAGCGGGTCAAGGCCGAATGGGACGGTGCTGCCGGCCAGTCGATCCTGGCGATCAAGGGCTTTGTGGTGGCGGCGGATGCGCCGGTAGGCACGGTCAAGGAACTGGGCGAACTGCCTGAGCCGCTGGGCGTGGTGAACTATGCCTTTGCGCTCGATTACGAGCATGCCTATGGGCCATACTACGGCCGCATGTTCGACGAGATCAAGCAGAACGGCGTGTTCATGGGCGTGCGCGGATCGAACGCCGACGAGGCGCTGCTGCCCCCGCGCGAGATCGACGATATCACCCACAAGCGCACCGGGACGTGGAAGGCCTGCGCCGATACCGGCACGATCCGCGCCTGTTCGATCATCAACATCGAAGTCTACGGTCAGACCCGGCAGGTGCCGTATGTCTATGCCGAAGTCGTGCTCGATGGAGCCTCGACCAAGATGATCCACGTGATCGAGATCGACGATCTGGAACACGCCAAGAAGAACATCAAACCCGGCACCCGCGTTCGCGCGGTGTGGACCAAGGGTGAGCGGCAAGGGCGCGTTTCGGACATCGAGCGGTTCGAGGTGATCGACGGATGACGCAGTGGACGATCACCACACTGCGCATCGGTGAGCTGTACCTGCCGCACGGCGGCGGGATCATGCGCGATCCGGTGCATGTGTGGCTGGTGCGCGGCGAAGTTGACGGGCGGCAGCGCAATCTGCTGGTCGACAGCGGGATGAGCGACATTCCGGTGATCCGCCAGCGGCTGAAAGTCGGCGGCGTGGGCGGCGGTCATACCGCGCTCATCGCAGGCCTTGCGGCCGAGGGGCTGACCCCGGACGATATCGATACGGTGATCATCACCCACCTCCACTTCGACCATGGCGAGAACCTTGACCTGTTCCCCAAGGCGCTGGTGGTGGTGCAGCGGCAGGAGCTGTTCGCGCTGATCGATCCGGTGCCGACCCAGCGGCCGTACTACTGGAAATCGACCGCGCTGCATCTGGTTGGGCGCAAGCCCAGCGAACTGCGCCTGCTGGATGGCGATCACGATTACCTGCCGGGCATCCGCATCCTTTCGGTGCCGAGCCATACCGAGGGCATGCAGGTGCCGATCGTGACCACCGCCAAGGGCCGTGTCGCGCTGGTTTCGGACCTGGGCGATCACTATCGCTACTGGTTCCCGACCGATCCGCGCGCCACGCCCAATCCGCAGCGTTCGCTGACCGGATCGTTCCTGACCGGCAATATCCGCAGCGAGAGCGAGCGCGACTGGCAGCGGGCGATGCACCGGGTGATGGACAGCACCGATATCGTGATTCCGGCGCATGACTGGCGCATCCCGATGCGCGTGCCCGAGCAGTGGTTCGCGATCCCCGACAGCATGGACGGCGACATTTCGCACCAGCCGCCCGAACCCGAAGCCGCGAGCGCCTGAGAGGGTCTGACATGAGCTACGAAGACATCATCTACGAAGTGAGCGAGCGGATCGCCACGGTGACGCTCAACCGTCCCGACGCGATGAACGCGACGACGGACAATCTCTATAGCGAGCTGCAGGATCTGATCCCCAAGATCGCCGCCGATACCGGGGTTTCGTGCGTGATCCTGACCGGCGCAGGCCGGGGGTTCTGCGCCGGGGCCGATCTCAAGGCGGCCAAGCCGGGCCTGACCCCTCTGCAGCGCCGCGCGCGCCACCGCTGGATCCTGCGGGACGTGCTGGAGCCGCTCTACAAGCTGGAAAAGCCGGTGATCGCGGCAGTCAACGGCGCGGCGGCGGGTGCCGGGGCGAACATTGCGCTCTCGTGCGATTTCATCATCGCCAGCGAGAAGGCGACCTTCCTCCAGGCCTTCGCCAAAGTGGGGCTCGTCCCCGATCTTGGCGGCTTGTTCTTCCTTGCGCGCGCGGTGGGGATCAACAAGGCCAAGGAACTGTGCTTCACCGCGCGCAAGGTTGATGCCGCCGAGGCGCTGGCGATCGGCATTGCCAACAAGGTGGTGCCGCATGACGATCTGATGGCCGAGGCGCGCATCATCGCCAAGCAGATCGTCGCCGGATCGCCCACCGCGATGGCGATGACCAAGCGGCTGCTCAACATGTCGCAATCGGCTTCGATCGAGCAGATGCTCGAGTTCGAGGGCTATGCTCAGACCCTTGCCTATCTGACGCCGGAGTATCACGAAGGCATTGCCGCGTTCCGCGAAAAGCGGGCGCCCGACTTTGCCGGTGCGGCCGAACGGGCTGCGGCAGGACAGAGCTGAAGCAGCAGGCAAGGGCGGACAAAGGGTAACCGCAGATGGACTTCAATTATTCGCCGGCGGAAACCGAATTCCGCCTTTCGCTCCGCGCATGGCTGGCCGATGCGCTGCCCAAGGGCTGGGGCGAGACGGTGTTCCTTCCTTCCGACGAGCATGAACAGGCGATGTTCCGGCTCGATTGGGAGCGCAAGCTCTATGCCGGCGGCTGGGCCGGGATCAACTGGCCCAAGGAATATGGAGGCCGCGGCGCGACGCTGATCGAGCGCGGCATCTTTGCCGAGGAAATGGCCCGCGCCCGTGCGCCCGAGCCGATCAACGTGATCGGCCACAACCTGACCGGCACCACCATTCTGGCGCATGGCACCGAGGCACAGAAGAAGCGCTTCCTGCCCAAGATTCTCTCCACCGAGGAAGTCTGGTGCCAGGGCTTTTCCGAGCCGAATGCGGGATCGGACCTTGCCTCGGTCCGCACCCGCGCCGAGCTCAAGGGCGACAAATTCATCGTCAACGGCCAGAAGATCTGGACGAGCTTCGGCCAGTATTCGCAGTGGTGCTTCGCGCTGGTTCGCACCAACCCCAATGTGCCCAAGCACAAGGGCCTCAGCTTCCTGCTGATCGACATGAAATCGCCCGGGATCACCCTGCGCCCGCTGCGCCAGATTTCGGGCGAATATGAATTCAACGAGACCTTTTTCGACAATGTCGAGGTCCCGGCCGAGAACATCGTCGGCGATATCGATGGCGGCTGGAAGATCGCGATGACCACGCTCACCTATGAGCGCGGGCCGGAAGACGCGCTGGGCCGGCAGATCCGCTTCAAGCAGGAGCTGGACCAGTTGCTGCGCACGCTGGTGCGCCATCAGCGCGGTGCGGGCCACGCGATTGACGAGCCGGCGGTGCGTCAAAAGCTCGCCAAATCGATCGCAGAGATCGAGATCGTCCGGCTCAACGCGCTGCGCAGCTTCAGCAAGCTGGAAAGCGGCGGGGATCGCGGTGCCGATGCCTCGATGACCAAGCTTTACTGGAGCCACGCCGCGCAGAACATGTACGAAGTGGCGATGGACGCGCTCGGCCCGATCGCCCCGCTTTCAGGCAGCGATCCGCAGGCGGCGGCGCTGGGCAAGTTCCAGATGAGCTGGTTCCAGTCCAAGGCTTTCACGATCTATTCCGGTTCCTCGGAAATCCAGCGCAACATCATCGGCGAGCGTGTGCTCGGCCTGCCTAGGTAAGGGTGCGTAAGCCATGAACTTTGCCTTCGACGAAGAACAGGTCAGCCTTGGTGATACCGTCGCCCGGCTGCTCGCTGATCATCCGGCGCTGGTCGGACCCGATCTGGATCAGGCCGCTCCGACGGTGTGGCAGGCTCTGGCCGAACTTGGCCTGTTCATGCTGCTGGTGCCCGAGGAACAGGGCGGGGCCGGGCTGGCTCCGATTGACCTGACGCTGGCGGTCGAGGCACTTGGCGGCTCGCTGGCGCCGGCCGGCGTGATCGCCACGCTGCTTGCCACCGATCTGATCGTCCAGCATGGCACCCCCGCCCAGCGCGACACGCTACTGCCGCAAATCGCTGGCGGCGACCTGCGCTTTGCCGTCGCTCTTTATGAGGCGGACCGGGATTTCGATCCGGCGACGCTTGGCGCCGCTGTTGACGGCGGCGTGCTCAATGCCAGCAAGATCGCAGTAGCCGATGCCGCCGCCGCGCAGATGCTGCTGGTCATCGCGCGCGGCCGGGACGGGATGGGCTGCTATCTGGTTCCGGCCGATGTCGCGGGCGTGACCATCACACCGCACGAGGATATCGATCCCACCGCCGGGCTCTGTGCCGTCCGGTTCGACGGGGTCAAGCTCGATGAAAGCGCGTTGCTTGGCGCGCCGGGGCTGGCAATCGCCCGGCTGATCGATACGGCCGCCTCGCTTCACGCCGCGCTGCTCACCGGGATCGCATCGCGGATGCTCGATACCGCGATCGAATATGCCAAGACTCGCGAACAGTTCGGCCAGCCGATCGGTTCATTTCAGGCGCTCAAGCACCGCTGCGCCGATATGGCGGTGTCGCTCGATAGCGCCCGTTCGGCGACTTATTACGCGGTCTGGGCCGCATCCGAGAACGCATCTGATCGCGCCCGCGCCGCATCGATGGCCAAAGCCTATGCCGGCGATGTCGCGCGCCAGATCTGCAACGAGGCGATTCAGCTTCACGGCGGGATGGGCTTCACCTGGGATCTCGCTCTGCACCGGTTCCTGCGCCGTGCCAAAGTGATCGAACACGCCTTCGGCAGCACCGCGTGGCATAACGAGCGGCTGCTACAGGAAACGCTGGCGATGCTGGCTGCCGAAGACGAAGCAGGCAGGGCCGCAGCATGAGCGAGGCGATCCTGCGCGACGTCCAGAAGCTGGCCGAGCTGTTCAAGGCCGGCGGGTGGAAGGAACTGCGGGTTGAATTTCCGGGCGGTTCGCTGCTGCTTTCCGAGGACTTGTCGACGCCGTCGCTTGGCGGAACCCCGGTTGCCGCCCCGGCTCCGGTGCCGGTTGTTCCTGCGAGTGCAGTAGCGACGCCGGCCGCACCCGCGCAAACCGCGGCTCCCTTTGCCGTTGCCAGCGCACCGGTCGACCCCGCATGGACCGCGATTGTCGCGCCCAACCTCGGCACGTTCTACCGCGCACCGAAGCCGGGCTCCCCGCCGTTCGTCGAAGTCGGCCAGCGGGTTACGGCAGAGACTGAAATCTGCCTGATCGAGGTGATGAAGCTGTTCACCTCAGTCAAGGCGGGGGTTGCCGGCACGATCCGGCAGGTCTGCGCCGAGGATGCGCAGCTCGTCGAAGGCGGTACGATCCTGTTCTATATCGGCGCGGACTGAATCGAATTTCTTGCGCAGCCAGCCCCGACGGGCGGCGGCGCCACACAGGGAGAGCGTGGGGATGGCCCACATCGAATTTCTCGACGAGACCATGCGCGATGGGCAGCAGAGCCTCTGGGGCCTGCGGATGCGCGCCGGGATGGCCTTGCCGGTCTCGCCGCTGATCGACCGCACCGGGTTCAAGATCATCGACCTGACTGGTGGCGGAATGCTGGATGTGCTGACCCGCTATTGCCAGGAAAACTATTGGGAAGGGCTCGACCTGCTGGTCGCCTCGATGCCCAACACCCCGGTGCGCGCCGGGCTGCGGGCCAATGCCAACGTCAGCTTCGGGATCACCCCGCGGGCGCTGATGGACTTGTGGGTGCGCCGCCTGTGCGCACACGGCGTGCGCTCGTTCTGGCTTTATGACGTGCTGCTGGGCACCGAGAACATGTGCCGCCTGGCCAAGGAGGCGAAGGCGGCCAACGGCGCGCAGGTGGCCGGTGCGATCATGTTCGCGCTCTCGCCGGTGCATACCGACGACTATTTCATCAAGAAGGCGGCGATCCTCGCGGCCGATCCCAACATCGATTCGATCCTGCTGTACGACACCGCCGGCGTGCTGGAGCGCCAGCGGCTGTCGACGCTGGTTCCCGCGCTGGTCGGGGTTGCCAATGGCAAGCCGATCGAGATGCACTCGAACAACCTGCTCGGAATGTCGGCCAAGGGCTATCTCGACGCGATCGATTTCGGCGTCTCGGTGATCCACACCGCCAGCCGCCCGATGGCGAACGGCCCCTCGGTGCCTTCGACCGAGAACATGGCGCGCAACATCCAGCTGCGCGGGCATACCCACGGGCTGGACGAATCGCTGTTCGAACCGGTCGCCAACCACTTCCGCGCGGTCGGCCATGCGGCGGGTTTCCTCGTCGATCAGTTTGCCGAGTACGACGAATTTTCGATCCAGCATCAGATTCCGGGCGGAATGATGGGTACCTTCAAGGCCCAGCTGGCAATGCACAACATGATGGACAAGCTGGACGACGTGCTCGACGAAGTCGCTGCGGTGCGCCGCGAGCTGGGCTATCCCGGCATGGCGACGCCGTTCAGCCAGCTGGTCGGGATTCAGGCGGTGCTCAACATCGTGACCGGCAAGCGCTATGGCACGGTGCCCGACGAAGTAATCCAGTATGCGGCCGGCTTCTACGGCGAAACCGTGGCTCCCGTCGATGCCGACGTGCTCGACAAGATCATGGCCTCGTCGCGCGCTAAGGAAGTCGTCGCCAAC
Organism: Sphingomonadaceae bacterium; assembly: GCA_947455865.1. GTDB lineage: Bacteria > Pseudomonadota > Alphaproteobacteria > Sphingomonadales > Sphingomonadaceae > Novosphingobium. The sequence continues at coordinate 1,911 of CANGQZ010000053.1, read as the reverse complement.
CCGCCGCAACATCCCGACCTCGCCGAACTGAAGAAGCAGTACGGCACCGAGGATGAGGACGAGCTGATCTACCGCGCCTTCGTGCCTCAGCCGGACATCGACAAGATGCGCGCGGCCGGCCCGGTCAAGCGCGATTTCCCGCTGCTCAGTTCGCCCGAGCTCGATCAGGTGCGCAAGCTGATGCAGGTGGCCAAGCTGCCGGTGATCGAGCTGCAGACCGAGGGATTGAAGATCAGTTTGCGGCGCGATTGAACTTTCTTACAGGTGTTCGAGAAAACCCGATAAAATATCGAAAAAAATTGACGCCCCCGGCGCTGCGAAATAAAGCTGACAAGGCAAGCTATCAGGCTCCCCGAAAGGGGGCTGGCGAGACGGCGCGGGAGACGGCATCGATCGGAGACCGGGATCAATCCGCGCAGACGATGCCCTGAACGAAAGGATGCAGACAATGCAGATTGGGATGTTCCAGACGCCGTTTATCCGTCCCGAGCGGAGCGCCAAGCAGGTTTTCGATTGGGCCATCCGTCAGGCGGTACACGCTGAAAACGTTGGCTTCAGCGAATACTGGATTGGCGAGCACGCCACGCTCGACTGGGAATCGATCCCCAGCCCCGAACTGGTGATTGCCGCCGTTGCCGCGCTGACCTCGAAGATCAAGCTCGGGCCGCTCGCGCACCTGCTCCCTTATCACCACCCCGCCACGCTGGCGATCCAGACCGCGTGGCTCAGCCAGATCCTTGAAGGCCGCTACATGCTTGGCGTTGCCTCGAGCGCTTATCCCACCGACGCGGCGTTGCGTGGCATCACCGACATGAGCAAGAACCATGCGATGATGTTCGAGGCGATCCAGCAGATGGAAAAGATCTGGGAGGGCAAGCCCTTTCAGGAAAAGGGCCAGTTCTGGAACGCCGGCTATCCCGATCCGGCGGGTGACGGGCATCATCTGCGCAACACCGGCCCGTGGGGCGGCAAGATGCCGATGGCGATGACCGGGCTCTCCGCCCCGTCGCCTTCGATCAGCTTCGCCGCGGAGCATGGCTACATTCCGGCCTCGGTCTATGCCGGCAACGCGTTCCTGCGCAGCCACTTCCAGACCTACAAGGAAAAGATGGCCGAGCATGGCCGGGTCGCCGATCGTTCGATGCACCGCGTGGTGCGCGATGTAATCGTCGCCGATACCGACGCCGAGGCTTACGAGCTGGCGGTCAACGGCGGGATCGGCCTGGCCTGGGAAACCTACCTCAAGCCGACCTATGTGCGCTTCGGGGTGATGAAGGGCCTGCTGCACGATCCGGCGATGGATCCGGCCGACGTCGATCGCAAATACCTCGCCGAACATGTCTGGCTGGTCGGCTCGCCGGAAACGGTGCGCCAGAAAATCGAACACTGGTTCGGCGATCTTGGCGGGCCGTTCGGCACACTCCTGATCTACAGCCACGATTACATCGACAATCCCGAGCCGTGGGAACACTCGATGGACCTGCTGGCCAACGAAGTTGCGCCCAAGCTGAGCGACGCCGCAGTGGCCGTCCCTGCCTAGGCTCTGACCGTTCCACCCTGAGGGGCGGTGCTAAGGCACCGCCCCCCTTTTTTGCGCAGGGCCCATGACTGACACCGCACCCGCCGAACCGCTGCTCCGCCTGCTCGACGAGTTTTCGCGCTCGGGGGTCAAAGTCCTCCACTTGCGCAGCGGCAGCTTCGATCTGCTGCTGTCCAATGATCCGGCGGTGCACAGCAGTGTTGCCGCGCCGGTGGCGGTTGCTGCGGCTGCCGGGCCTGCGGCGGCTCCTGCGCCGATGGCCGCTGCGGCGCCTGCCGCGCCCGTCGTTGCCGCTGCCGCGGCCCCGCTTGCCGCGCTGCCGGCCGATGCGGTGATCGTGACTGCGCCCAACCTCGGCACATTCTACCGCG
>CANGQZ010000052.1 GCA_947455865.1 Sphingomonadaceae bacterium | reverse complement strand
TAGGGATCGCCGCGCAGCCGATCGAGCGCGGTGACTGGGAGCGGCACGTCGCGCTGTGCCGCGGTGGGCCGGGGTGCGGGCTGGGGACTGGGGTCGATGGCAGGAGCATTGTCGATCTCGCGCGCGCGCCGCGAGGCGAGCGTTTCGAGATGCTCGGCCAGCAGCTTTTGCCCAAGCATCGCCCGCACCCGCAGGACGAAGCGCGAGGGGATTACCGGCCCGGCCGCATCGCGGCGGGCGTGGCTCAACACCACCGCCGGTGCGCCGAGCGCGGCGGCAAGATCGTGCGCGGCAAGGCCGATGCGGAAATCGCCGCCGGGCACCCCCAGAGCGCGCAGCACCGCCGGGGCAAGCAGGGCATCGGGCGCGGCCGCGCCGGGCCAGCTGCCTTCGGTGAGCCCGCCGCAAATGACGAGATCGGCGCGGCTCATCCGCGCTTCGATCAAGCCATAGATCGCCACGCGCGGGTGGCCGCCCCACGGCGGACGGACGGCCACCCGCTCCATTGCTTCGCGCAGGGCTGTGACAAGCTCGTCCGGGGCAAGCTGGGTGCCGACGCCGCGCGCACTTGCGCGTAATTCCTCGACGAAGCTGGCAAGCGCCCGGCCATCGGCCCCGGACCATACCGCGCCGCCGGTCAGCGCTTCCGCAACGGTCGCCAGAGCGCCGAGCGCATCGGCGAGGGGCACAGTGTCATCGTGCCATTCGAGCGGGGCAGCAGCCGTTTCGAACTCGGCCCACCAGGCGGAGAATGCGGGGTTCTCGCGGCCCGCCACCACGCTGCGCAAGTGCGCCAGCCCGGGTTCGGCGCGCGGTCCGCGCAACAGGCGGTCTAGCCGGCGGACATGACCGAGCCACGCGACGCGCCCCTCACCCGTCGCACAGAGCGGATGGCCCAGCAGCGCGAGCAGCGGCACCGGCGCCCAGCCATTGCCCGCCGCCTCTGCCAGCAGCAGCAACAGCCGTCCCGCCGCAGTTTGCGGCAACGGCAGGCCGGCCGTATCGTCGGCGGCGATCCCCCAGCGGCCGAGATGCGCCACCACCCTCCCGGCCAGCGCGCGATCGGGGGTGATCAGCGCAACGCGGCGTTCGGGGGTTTCCAGTGCCTCACGGATCAGGATGGCGATGGCCTGCGCTTCCTCTCCGGGATGCGCGGTTTCCATCAGCCGCACGCCGGCAAGGCGCCGCTCGTCAGCCTTAAGCGAAAACCACCTGGCGCTGGCGGCGGGCGGCAAGAACAGGTTCGAGATTGCCCGGCTGCGCGCCGGCGGGGCAGCGGCCATGCCCGAGCGGTGCCAGGGTTCGACCTCTTCGCGGTTCACCCCCATCCGATTCAGCAGCAGCTTGAGATGGTATTGCGGATGGGTCACCGCATCATCGCTGCCCAGCGGCGGATCGCCGCGCTGAGCGGGCGCGCCCGCCACGCCAAGCGCATCCCACACCGGCCTCGCCAGCGCGAGATCGAGATCGGGCAGGATGACCGCGCCCTGCGGGAGATCGGCGACTGTGCGCAACAGCCGTGCCAGCGCCGGAGAGGCGCTGGTGACGCCGGCGGCGACCACCGGATGCGGCGGGGCACTTGTCCGCCAGCGCCGCGCGGCATGATCGAACAGCGCATTGCGCCGCGCCGGAGGATCGAGCTCGCCGCGCGCCGTCAATTCGCCGAGCCAGGCGTGCTGGACGCGCAGGAAAGTGGCGGTGCTGTCTTTCCAGTGCTCCGCCTGAAGGCCGACCACGCTGATCACCTTTTCGGCCAGCAGTTCTTCCGGGCCGATGCCTTCCACCAGCAGACGGTCCATCGTCCGCCCGATCTCGAAGGCGCGGCGGAGCAAGGCCGGGCCCTTGGGGGCATCCGTTCCCAAAGTTTCGCCGAGGATGTCCGCGAGCCGAAGCCACCGCCGGATCGGATCCGCAGCCGGCGGCACATCGGCCGCACCGAGCGGATCGAGCAGCGGGCCGAGCGCTTCGTCCAGATCGAGATCGACTACGACCGCCATGCGAGGGAGCAGCAGTCCGTCGCCCGAAAGGCGCACGAATGCCTCGGTCACCGTGCGCACCGCGCGGCGGCTGGGCAGCAGAAGGGTCAACCGGGCCAGCCCAAGATCGCGCTCGGCGTAGCGAGGGATAAGACCGGCTACGAGTGCATCGGCGAACCCGCGATGGGCGGCGATGGTGTAGAGCCGTGGCCCGCTGCGTTCGGCCACGTGTCCGCTCAACTCTGCGCCAGCAGCGCTTCGGTGGGCGCGATCGACTGCGGCGTGCCAACCTCGAACCATTTGCCGGTGTGGACCCAGCCATAAAGACGTTCTTCGTCGATCGCCCGGCTCCAGAGGATGTTGGTGGAAAACGGCCCGGCCGGCGCCTCGCGCAGCAAGCGGTGCGAAACCAGCTGGATGCCGGTGAATATATAGGGTGCGATCCGGCCCGAGCGGCGGCGGCTGATGCGGCCGAGCGGATCGAGGTGGAAATCGCCCTTGCCTTCGTAATTGAAGGCATCGGGGTGGCGCACCAGCAGCAGCAATGCATCCATCCGATCCGGATCCCACGCGCTGCTGAGTTCGGCGAAGGCGTTGCGCGGGCCGTCGAGCCAGATGTTGTCGCTATTGAGGCAGTAGAACGGATCGGGCAGCAGTTCGCGCGCCTTGATCAGCCCGCCGCCGGTTTCGAGCAGCAAATCGCGCTCGTCAGAAACGGCGATCTTGAGCTTGACGTAATGCTCCAGGTGAACTTGCAGCGCATCGGCGAGGTAGTGGACGTTGACCACCGCATTACCGATCCCTGCCTCTACCAGCCGGTCAAGGCTCCAGTCGATCAGCGGTTTGCCCGCCACTGGCACCAGCGGCTTGGGGCGGCTTGCGGTGAGCGGGCGCATGCGCTTGCCGAGCCCGGCGGCGAGCACCATCGCGGTATCCGAGACCAGAGGCGCGTTCATGCCGGGAAGCTCCCCCCGCCCGCCGCGCGCAGCGCATCGGGCACATTGGCATCGAACCACCGCGCGACCGGGGCCAGTTCGGCGTGAGTCAGATCGCGTTCAAGCAGCGCCCACACCCGGGGGATCAGATCAAGATAGCGCGGCTTGCCATCGCGCTTCCACAGCCGCACGAAAATGCCGACGATCTTGGCGTTGCGCTGCGCGCCGAGCCGGGCGTAATCGCCCACGAACGTGGCCGGATCGGTGTGGCCCTGCAGGTAATAATCGAGCATCGCCTCTTCGAGTTCGGGCGTGACATCGCGCCGCGCATCCTGCAGCAGCGAGACGACATCGTAGGCCGGATGGCCAATCAGTGCGTCCTGAAAATCGAGCAGGCCTTGCTTGTGCAGCGCGCCGAGTAGCATGATGTTTTCGGCATGGTAATCGCGCAGCACCGTAACCCCCGGGCGCTGGCGGCCGAGCAGCGGCTTGAGCACTTCATCCCACGCGGTGACCCAGCCGCGGCCATCGACGTAGAGGTTCTGGCTGGGGCAGTACCAATCGATGAACAGCTTGGCCTCACGCTGGTACTCCGCCAGCGAATAGTCGGTAAACGGGCCCGGCGGCAGGCGGTGAAGCGCCTTCAGCGCATCGATCGCCGCCGCATAGACCTCGGTTTCGTCCTGCGGCCAGGCATCGAGATAGTCGCGCATCCGCACGTCGCCGAAATCTTCAAGCAGGACGAGGCCGGCGGACAGATGTTCGTGCAGGATGCGCGGCGGACGCAGCCCGCTTTCGTCTAGCCAGTGCGCGGCGCGCACGAATGGGGCCGGGTTCTCGTTGGGTGGAGGGGCGTGCATCAGCATCGCGGTTTCGAACCCGCGGCGGATACGGAAATAGCGGCGGAACGAAGCATCGCCCGGCAGGGGTTCGATCTCGGCGCCGGTCCAGCCGGCCTGGGCGAGGAACGGCTCTACGCCGGCGGGAACGATCGCGCTCATCCCCAACGCCCTAGCCAATCGGCACCCGGCTCGACAATGGCGATCCGGCCTTCGTCCGCAGTTTCGAGCAGGATCGACAGGCACCCCGGCTCGTGGGCGAAGCCGCCGACCATTTCCGGCCATTCTGCCACCAGTGCCGCGCCAGCGCGATAATCGTCGAGGCCGAGTTCTGCAGCATCGGCGGGATCGCGCAGCCGGTAGAAATCGGCATGGACCAGCGGCAGGCGCACTGTAGGCGGGAGGTATTGCTCGATGATCGCGAAGGTGGGCGACGGCACTTCCGCTGCATAACCCAGCCCGGCAAGAATGGCGCGCGCGAGCGTCGTTTTTCCCGCGCCCAACCCACCAGCCAGCGCGACCACGTCGCCCGGTTGCAAGGCCGCTGCAATGCGGCTGCCCAGCACTTGCATCGCGGCCAGATCGGGCAGCATCACCCTCACGGCAAGGTGACGATGGCGCTGGTGCCCTGCCCCGGTTCGGACAGCAGTTCGAGCGTGCCGCCGTGCGCCTCGACCAGCTGACGGGCGAGCGGCAAGCCAAGCCCTTGGCGGCGAACGTAGGAGGTGCCGTCGGGCGCGAGCTTCAACCCTTCAAGCGCACGTGCCAGGGTGGCCGAATCCATCCCCGGGCCGTTGTCGGAGATGACCACCCGGCTGCCGCTGCGCAGCGGCGAAAGATCGACCAAGATGCGTCCGCTGCGCGGGGTGGCAGCGTTGGCATTATCGATAAGGTGGCCGAGCGCGCGGGCCAGCCGCCGCCGGTCCCCCGTAATCTTTCCGGCCGCCTTGTCTCCGCGCAGATCGAGCGTCAGGCCGGTGTCCTTGAGCGTCTGGCGGCGATCTTCGACCAGACGGGTGAGGAACGGCAGCAGTTCGATCTCCTCGCGCGCCAGCGGCAGCAGCCCGGCCTCGCTCTGCGAGAGATCGAGCACGCTTTCGATCTGTTCGCCAAGCCGTCCGACCGAACTGAGGATCGCGGCGACATATTCGCGGCCGGCCGTGTTGAGTTCGCCGCCGAGCCCGGTTTCGAGCAGTTCGGCAAACCCGCCGATCGAGGTGAGCGGTGTGCGGAATTCGTAGCTCATGTTGGCGAGGAAGCGGGTTTTCACCGCATCTGCCTCAAGCAGCGCGGCGTTGCGTTCGCGCAGCGCGGCTTCGGCCTTCTGGCTATCGGTGATGTCGAGCACGGTCAGCAGGCCGTTGCCATCGGGGAGCGGCACCCCGGCGAATTCGAGAGTGCGTCCGTCGGCCAGCACCACCCGGCTCCCGGTCTGCTTGCGATCGAGCGTGGCCGCGCGGATCACATCGCCAACCAGCTTCGCCTGCGCCGGCCGCTTGAGCCGCGCGCCGATTCGTCCGAGCAGCAGATCGATCTTGGGGTGCGTATCGAGGAAGTCAGCCTCCAAGCCCCAGTCCTGCGCGAAGCGGCGGTTCCACAGCTGCATCTTGCCATCGGGGGCGAACACGCCGAGCGATTCAAACAGACTATCGAATGTGGCGGTGCGGGTGCGCAGGAGGGTGTCGCGCGTGGCGGAGAGGCGCAATTGTTCGGTGCGGTCCTCAACAATCAGCAGCAGCCCACCATCGGGCATTGGCTGCGCGACGACGCGCAAGTGCGTGCCATCGGCGAGCGACCAGCTTTCCTCCGCCGCTTCGCTGCGCTGGAACCAGCCGGCCTTCTCGCGCCGCCATGCCGGGAAATCGCGCGCTTCGGGCACGCGGCCGCCGTCACGCGCGATATCAAGGAGGCGTTCGAACGGCGGGGGATCGAGCAACACCGCAGGCTTGAGCGCGAAAATCCGCTGGAACGGCTGATTGGCGAAAGTCAGCCGGCGGGTGGCATCGAACTGGGCGACCCCGGCGGAGAGCTGATCGAGCATCGCCCGCTGCGCCTCGCGGAAAGCGCGGAAGGCACGGGCGAGCTCTTCCATGTCCTCGATATCGACCGCGTAGCCGGCCACGCCCTCTTCGCCCAAGGGCAGATCGCTGACCCGCAAGGTGCGGCGCTGACCGTTGATGGTCGCGGCGACCTCACGCTCGACCGGGGTGGCGCGGTCAGCCGCCTGCAGCGCGATCTGCGCGGCCGAAAGCCCGTCGACCGGCTCGACCAGTTCGGTGCCGCCGTTAACCACTGCTTCGGCGCTGCCGCCTTGCACCGCGGTGACATAGGCGCGGTTGACCAGCCGCAGGCGCCCGGCCCGGTCGCGGAACCACATCGGCATCGGCGCGGCCTCGATCAGGCCGACCAGCGCGCCAAAGTCTGCCCGCGCCCGCGCCGCCTCTTCCCGCAGGCGGACGAGTTCACCTTCGCTTTCCGAAAAATCGAACACCCAGACGAGCGCCGCCCCGCCGGGCGAGACTTGTGGATCGGCGAGATGACCGCGCAAGGAGAGCGCGCGGCGCGAACCCTGCGGCGTGACCGCGAGGCGGAACGGTGCCCCGGTCTTCTGAGTGCGGCGCACCGCTTCGGCCAGTTCGCCGAGCTGGATGGTGGAAATGCCCCCATGGCGGCCATCCTGACCCAGTTCGGTGAGATATTGCGGGATATTGTCAAGCCCGAGCCACTTGGCGAGCCGGGGCGAAGCTTCGATCCGGCCATCGGCGCGCACCAGCAGCGGCAGCGCCGGGCTTTCCTCCACCATCCGCGCCATCCGCCGCGCCTGACGCAGCGAGGCTTCGACCCGCTTGAGCCGTGCCCGCGCCGCCATCACGAACCACGCCGCCGCCACCGCCCACGCGGCCAGCAGCAACCCGATCGCAACCAGCACGGCGTGGGAGAGAACCATGAATCTGTGGCTATGCCGGGGGGTGGGGTTTTACAATGGGGCGGCTGTGGATTGCGGCGATTGTGGCGGATCTTGCTGCCCGTCCCGGTCCGGCCTCGGGCTGCCGCGAGTCAGGCCGCATTCAACTGGTCCCGCTATGCAGATGGCGCTATGATCAGGCCGCCGATGATGTTGACCGCTCTCCGTTCCCTGCCCGCCGTTTTGGCCGGGTTAGCCCTGCTCGCGCTTGCGGGCGCGGCCAATGCCGAGCCTGATCTGGGCAAGCGGGCCTGCGCGCAGGAGGCGAAGCGGCTCTGCCCCGCCGAAACGCGCACCTTCAGCCGAAAACGGGTGGAAGCCTGCATGATCGCCAAGATCGAGCAGACCTCGCCGCAGTGCCATTCCGCGATGCTGCGGATCAAGGCCGAGCGCGAGGCGCTCCGCCCGCGCTAGGCGGCTGAGCTGGCCTGCCCATAGAGCGCCTGCGTCTCGCTGCGGATGCGGACCCAGAGCATCGCGGCGTTGAGCGCAGAGAAAACCAGCGCGAGGGTGGTCAGTCCGAACACCAGCGGAAGCACTGCGATCTCGCCGACGACCACGCAGTAGTTCGGGTGGCGCAGGAAGCGGAACGGGCCGCCGGTGACCAGCGGCGCGCCGGGCAGGACGATGATCCGCGTGGTCCAGCGCCGGCCGAGCGTGGCGAGCACCCAGACCCTGAGAGCCTGCAGGATCAAGAACAGGCCAAGCAGCGGGAGGTTGACCGGCCGTCCGCCGACCGTGAGCCACAATGCGACCAGCCATGCGGCATGAAGCGTGACCATCGCCGGATAGTGCCCCTGCCCTATCTCGACCGCGCCCTGCGTGCTCAGAAGCGCCGTGTTACGCGCCGAAATGACCAGTTCGGCCAACCGCTGAAGCGTGACCAGCAGCAGGATCGCGTAAGGCAGGCTCATGCCGCGCGGCGCAAGGTGACGGTGCTGGCGGTGAAGCCCGGGCCGAACGCGGTCATTACCGCCAGCGGCGGCATTTCGCCCTTGCGCACCTGATCGAGCACGAACAGCACAGTTGGGGCGGACATGTTGCCGTGATCGCGGAGCACCTCACGCTCATGATTGAGCGTGCCCTGATTAAGCCCCAGTGCCGTTTCCATGGCATCGACCACTTTGGCGCCGCCGGGATGGCAGATGAAGCGGTCAACATCGCCAATCTGCAGTCCCTGCCCCGTCAGCATCTGCGTCATCGCCCCGGGCAGATTGCGGCGAGCGAAGGCCGGGATGGCGCGGTTCAGCACGACGCCGAGCCCGTCCGGTTCCATCTGCCAGCCCATGATATCGAGCGTGCCCGGCCAGGTCGTTTCCGCGCTGCCGGCGATAACGGCAAAGCCTTCGTCCCCTGCGCGCAGGACACAGGCGGCCGCGCCGTCCCCGAAAAGCGCGGCGGCCACGATATCCGCCTTGTCGACCGTCGCGGTGCGCAAGGCGAGGCTGCACAGTTCGACCGTGACGAATAGCGTGGTCGACCGCGGGGCGCCGCCGGTCAACTTCGCCGCGAGCGCGAGGCCGGAAACGCCGCCAGCGCAGCCGAGCCCGAAGACCGGCACGCGGACCACATCACTGCGAAAGCCCATCCGGGCCATGGCGCGCGCTTCGAGGCTGGGGGTGGCAATCCCGGTGGATGAGACGGTGACGATCGTATCGATCTCTTCGGCACCAATCCCCGCTTCGGCCAGCGCCTTGCCGGCCGCCTCAACAAACAGATCGAGCGCGACTTCGAGATAGACGGCGGTTCGCTCGGTAAAGTCACGCGGGGCGAGATACCATTCGACCGGGCGGGCCAGTTGCCGGTGCAGAATGCCGGCATTGGCAAACACCGCAGTCATCCGTTCGAAATCGCCGAACTTGTGCGCCATCAATGCCCGGGCCGAGGCAAGCGCGACATCCTGATCGAGCGCGTTCGGCGGGGTGGCGGTGGCCAGCGAAAGCAAGGTTACGGTCGGCGGCATAGCGGTCCTTTCAGACCGGCTGACCGGCTATCGCGATTGTGCAAGAAACGAAGCTTCCGCATATGAGTTCCTAGCTGATGGCAATCGATGCCGGCCACCTGCCCGGACGGGTAGCTCATATTGGCGCGAGGCTCTGAATGAAAGCTGACGTTTTGCCCGAAGCGAGCCTGCGCACCTGGATCGGGTTCGTCATCATGTGCCTTGGCATGTTCATGGCGATCCTCGACATCCAGATCGTCGCAACCTCGTTGCCGACGATCCAGTCGGCGTTGGGGATCGCGCCCGACCAGATGGTGTGGGTGCAGACGGCCTATCTCACCGCAGAAATCTTGGCGATCCCGCTGACGGGCTATCTCACCAGCCTGCTCGGGATGCGCTGGCTGTTCGTTACGGCGGTGTCGGTGTTCACTATTGCTTCGGCGGGATGCGCACAGAACGAGAGCTTCGCCGCGCTGATCGGCTGGCGCATCGTGCAGGGCTTTGCCGGGGGCACGTTGATCCCGGCGGTGTTTTCCGCGGTGTTCCTGCTGTTCCCGCCGCGTACGCAGGCCCATGCGACCACCATCGCCGGGGTGATGGCGGTGCTGGCCCCGACCATCGGCCCGATCGTGGGCGGCTGGATCACACAGACCTGGTCATGGCACTGGCTTTTCCGGATCAACATTGCGCCGGGAATTTTCGCGGCTGCAGGGGCGGCGGTGATGCTGCGCGGGGCGGCAGCCAACCAGCGCAGCGCCCGCTCGTTCGATCCGATCGCGCTGGCCGCGCTGGCGGCGGCGCTGAGCGCGCTGGAACTGGCACTGAAAGATGCCCCGGCGCTGGGCTGGGGCGCCCCGCGCGTGGCGGGGCTACTGGTGCTGTCGGGCCTGTGCGGCACGGGCTTCATCGCCAAGACGCTGCGCTCGCGCTGGCCGCTGGTTGAGCTCAAGTGCTTTGCCGATCGCAATTTTGCCATCGGCTGCGCGCTGAGCTTCGTGCTGGGCATCGGACTGTTCGGCTCGACTTATCTGATGCCGTTCTTTCTTGGATTGGTGCGCCAACACGGCGCGCTGCAAATCGGCGAGATTATGCTGGCGACCGGGATTGCGCAGCTGCTCGCCGCGCCGCTGGCGGTCTATCTCGAACCGCGGATCGACGCGCGGCTGCTGACCTGCGCCGGGTTCGCGCTGTTTGCGGCGGGGCTGCTGGCGAGCACGCAGCAGACCATCAACACCGACTCGCAAGGAATGATGGTGCCGCAGATCCTGCGCGGTGCGGCGATCATGTTCTGCCTGCTCCCGCCGACGCGGCTGGCGCTGGGGCTGCTGCCCGCGCCTTTGGTGGCCGATGGCAGCGGACTGTTCAACCTGATGCGCAACCTTGGCGGTGCGGTCGGGCTGGCGGTGATCGATACGGTGATCTTCAGCCGGAGCGCCGCGCACGGCAAGCAGATCGTTGACCGGCTGCTCGCGGGCGATGTGGCGACCGCCACCGCCATCGGCATTCCGCGCGATGCTTTTCTGGAACAGCTGGGGCAGCCGCCCGATGAGTTCACGCAGGAAATGGTCCGCCCACTGGTGGAGAAAGCCGCGCTGGTTCAGGCGATCAACGATGCGTGGATGGTGATCGGCGGAGTGACGGCGGCGGCGATCATTCTGGTGATGTTCGTCCGCCCGTCGCCGAAAGCCTCCGCTGCCGCCTGATCAATAGCGGTAGTGATCGGGCTTGAACGGCCCTTGCGGCGTCACCCCGATGTAATCCGCCTGCTGCTGCGAGAGCTTCGTCAGCTTCACGCCGAGCTTTTCAAGATGCAGCGCGGCAACCTTCTCGTCGAGGTGCTTGGGCAGGACGTGGACCTTGTTGTCGTATTGCGCGGCTTTGGTGAAGAGTTCGATCTGGGCCAGCGTCTGGTTGGTGAAGCTGGCGCTCATCACGAAGCTGGGATGACCGGTCGCGCAGCCGAGATTGACCAGACGACCCTTGGCCAGAACGATGATCTGCTTGCCGTCGGGGAATTCCACCAGATCGGTGCCGGGCTTCACCTCGGTCCACTTGTAGTTCGATAACGCCGAGATCTGGATCTCACTGTCGAAGTGGCCGATGTTGCAGACGATCGCCATGTTCTTCATCGCCTTCATGTGATCGGCCGTGATCACATCTGCGTTGCCGGTGGCGGTGACGAAGATGTCGGCGCGGCTGACCGCGTCTTCCATGGTGACGACTTCATAGCCTTCCATTGCCGCCTGCAGCGCGCAGATCGGATCAATTTCGGTGACCATCACCCGCGCGCCGCCGTTGCGGAGGCTTGCCGCGCTGCCCTTGCCGACATCGCCGAAGCCGGCAACGCAAGCGACCTTGCCGGCGAGCATCACGTCGGTGGCGCGGCGGATCGCATCGACCAGAGATTCCTTGCAGCCATAGAGATTGTCGAACTTCGACTTGGTGACACTGTCATTCACGTTGATCGCGGGGAACGGCAGCTTGCCGTCCTTGGCGATCTGATAGAGCCGGTGGACCCCGGTGGTGGTTTCTTCCGAGACGCCCTTGATGTGCGCGACCGACATGGTGAGGTAGCCCGGCTTAGCTTTGAGGAAGGCTTTGAGCGCGCGGACGAACTCGATCTCTTCGGCGTTGCTCGGTTCGAACAGGGTATCGCCGGCTTCAACCCGCGCGCCCCACAGCGCGAACATCGTGGCATCGCCGCCATCGTCGAGGATCATGTTGGCGGTCTGGTCATCGCCCCAGTCGAAGATCCGGCCGACGTAATCCCAATATTCGCCGAGGTTCTCGCCCTTGATCGCAAACACCGGAATGCCTTGCGCGGCGATTGCGGCGGCGGCGTGGTCCTGGGTCGAGAAGATGTTGCAGGTGGCCCAGCGGACCTCTGCACCAAGCGCGACGAGGGTTTCGATCAGCACCGCGGTTTGGATCGTCATGTGCAGGCTGCCGGTGATCCGCGCGCCCTTGAGCGGCTGCGACGGGCCGAATTCCTCACGCAGGGCCATCAGGCCGGGCATTTCGGTTTCAGCAATGGCGATTTCGGCGCGGCCATAATCGGCCAGGCCGATATCGGCGATCACATAATCTTTGGCGGCTTGGATAGCGGCAGACACGGCATTCTCCTGCGAAACGGATCAGGCAGATGCCGCAAGGATGGGGGCGGCACCGCAATGGCACCGCCCTTAGCCGTTCCCCGAAATAATATAAAGATGTCTTTATATGGGTTGCAATTATCGCCCCGCCAACGCGAGGTGGCTGGGCGCGTCGGGGATCAACAGCCGGTCGGCCGCGGCCACCAGCTCGGCCTCGCCGCGGAGCCGGGCGAGCTCGCGAGTTTCGGCCTTGAGTTCGCCGCACGTCAATGCCGGGTGGCCCTGACCATAACGGTTGGCCATCGCAGTGCTGATCCGGTCAAGCGCGCGTGTGGCGCCAGTGAGCCCGTAGCGTTCGACCAGCGAATTGCGCAGATCGCTTGTAGCACTGTTGAGTTGGCCGAGGTGTGCGGCTTCGAAGGCCTGAAAGTCGCGCTGAAAATCGTCGGGCGTGGTGCGGCAGCGCAGCCCGGTCACCATCAGCATGATATCGAGCTTGCGCAGCTTTTCGGCATTTTCGAGAGGCGCGGCCTGCGCCGGTGTGTTGGCGGCGCTCAGCATGGCGGCCGCAAGGATTGCGGCAATCTTTCCCGTCCTGGTCATGATCGTGGTCTCCGTGCGTGGTTCCCCCCACGCCGCGGATTGTGCCCGTGCACGTTTACCCGATCTTCAAGAGGCGGCGTAAAGCGAATTTAACCATGCCGTGGCGTGAGCCCGGTTGGCTGGCGTATCGGCTGTTGCGATTCGCTCGCACGCCGCCATATGGCTGGCGCATCCAAACACGGATTCAGGAAAGGACGAACCCCATGAGCATTGCAGTTGGCGACACGCTGCCCGACGTCAAAGTGATCAAGACCGGCGCAGACGGTAACGAGCCGGTGCAAACCGGCAGCTACTTCGCCGGACGCAAGGTCGCGCTGTTTTCGGTGCCCGGCGCGTTCACTCCGACCTGCTCGGCCAAGCACCTGCCCGGATTCGTCGAAAAGGCTGCCGCGCTCAAGGCCAAGGGGATCGACGAAATCGTCTGCACCGCGGTCAACGATCCGTTCGTGATGAAGGCATGGGGCGCGGCGACCGGCTCGCCCGAGATCACCATGCTGGCCGATGGCAATGGCGACTTCGCCAAAGCGCTCGGGCTGACGATGGACGGTTCGGGCTTTGGGCTCGGCCAGCGCGGTCAGCGTTTCGCGCTGATCATTGAGGACGGCACCGTCACGCAGGTGCATGTTGAAGCACCAGGTGAATTCAAGGTGAGCTCGGCCGAATACCTGCTCGAACAGCTCTGAGTGAAATACGGGCACCGCGCTTGCGGTGCCCGTCAATAGCCCATCAGGCTCATCACTTCCTTGCGGCTGCGGTGATCGTCGAGGAAGCAGCCGAGCAGACGGCTGGTGACCATGTTGACGCCCGGGGTCTTGACCCCGCGCCCGGTCATGCAGCCGTGCTGCGCCTCAATCACCACCGCGACGCCGTGGGGCTGGAGATGATCCCAGATGCACTGGGCGACTTCGGCAGTCAGACGTTCCTGAATTTGCAGGCGGCGGGCATAGCCGTGGAGCACCCGCGCGAGCTTGGAGATGCCGACGACACGCTGGCGCGGGAGATAGGCGATTGCCGCCTTGCCGGTGATCGGCGCCATGTGGTGTTCGCAGTGCGACTGGAACGGAATGTCTTTGAGCAGCACGATCTCGTCATACCCTCCCACTTCCTCAAAAATGCGGGTGAGATGGATCGCCGGATCCTCGCTATAACCCTGACAGTATTCGCGCCAGGCGCGGGCGACGCGGCGCGGGGTATCGCGTAATCCTTCGCGGGACGGCTCGTCGCCGGCCCAGCGGATCAGGGTGCGGATCGCATCCTGCACATGATCGGGCACGACGAGCTTGCCGTCGGCGCCGACCGAAAGGTCATCGTCATCGTCGAGCAGGTCCGCGCAAGGGGTGATCGCAGTCATCATCAGTCGATCCTCTTTCAACGCGGACGGCGGAGAAATCCGCCGAGCCGGAACAGACCGCCCTTGCGGCGCATCGGTTCGAACAGTTCCCCCGGCCGCTCGGGATCGAGCAGCGCTGAATCAGCTAGGACTTTTTCGGCCTCGTTCAAGGGACGCAAAGCGAACGGTTCAAGCCGCCGGGTGCTGCGCGGCATAGCGGCAATCATCGCGGTCATCCCGCCATTTTCGGCCAGAAGCGCCGGCACCGCGGCCGGGGCAAGGCCGCAATGCTCGGCCAGCAGACGATGCCGCAAGTCCCGGATCGCGGCGCGCACTTCAGGCCGGTCATTCACCGGCCGGCGCGCATCGATCACCATATCGGCCTCGGTATCGAGTCCCATCGAGCGGTTGTTCATGTTGGCCGAGCCGACCCGCAGGATATCATCGTCCACGATCATCATTTTGGCATGTACGTAGATCGGCGTCGTCCCGCTATACGGCACAAAGACCCTGAGGCGGCGCTGCACATCATGCTGGGCCACCGCGTGCAGCAGCCGCACGCGCGCGCCATCCATCGCCGCCTGTGCCAGCCAGTTATCGGCGGTGAGTGGGTTGATCAACACCACTTCCGGCGGATCTGGTTGGTCAAGCCGCAAGGCCAGCGCTTCGGCCACCCGGCGTGAGGCGAAGTACTGGCTCTCGGCGTAAATGAATCGCTGCGCAGCGGCGATGTGCTCGGCGAACAGTTCTTCCACCTCGCGCACTTCAGGATAGCCGTTCCATGCTGCCGACGTGCGGGCGATCCCGACTTCGACGTCGCGAAATTCGGGGACCAGTCGTTCCGGCCAAGGACTTTCCGCCTGTGGCGCGCTGGGCGGCAGGGCAGCGCCGCCTGAGCGGTGCCAGCGGTCGCGGCCAAGTTCCCCAAGCGCGGCAGCGGCATCCCCCTCGATCAGCATGGTGATATCGTGCCACGGTTCATAGGGACGGCCATTGGGGCGGAGCCGGCGCGGATCGTGTTCGCGGTGTTCGGGCGTGTCCCAGCGATCGGTGGTCATGTCGATCCCGCCGCATACCGCGAACCGATCATCAATCACCACGATCTTCTGGTGATGGCTGCAGCCCAGCGGGTGCGCGGCATCG
>CANGQZ010000051.1 GCA_947455865.1 Sphingomonadaceae bacterium | reverse complement strand
TTCGACAATGGCGACGGCACCTTCACGCTGGTCGTCAACCATGAATATACCAGCTCATCAGGCATCGTGCGCGATCACGGCGCCAAGGGTGCCTATGTCTCAAAGCTGACGATCGACAAGACCACGCTGGCGGTGACGCACGGCGAGGACCTGATCAAGCAGCTTTACTTGGAGAACGACGCTACCGGTGAGTTCGAACTGACGACGACATATGCCATGGGCCGCCTGTGCTCGGCCGACCTCGCGCCAGTTTCGGCCTATTACTGGGTCGACACCAACGGCACCGCGTCGACCGCCGACGACGTTGCTTACGGCACGCAGGACCGGATCTTCATGACCGGTGAAGAAACCAACGTCGAGAGCAAGGAATTCGCGGTGTTCGTGACCGGCGTCGATGCCGGTAAGGCATTCGAATTCGCCGATTGCGGCCTGTTCGCGTGGGAAAACAACCTTGCCAGCCCGTTTGCACAGAAGAAGACGATCACCATCGGTCAGGACGATGGCCAGAACGGCCAAGTCTATGTCTACGTCGGTGAGAAGCAGGCAACCGGCACCGAGTTCGAGAAGGCCGGCCTGGATGGCGGCCATCTTTACGGCGTGCGCGTGCTCAACCTGGTCAACGCCACCCCGGCGCTGAGCAACGAGAGCGATGCCGCCGCCGCCAGCGGCCGGTTCGAACTTTATGACGAAGGCGTGGTTGGCGCCCTCACCGGCGCAACGCTCGATGCGAACAGCGAAGCGGCCGGCGTGACCAGCTTCAACCGTCCGGAAGACGGCGCCTGGGATACGCTGAACCCGAACGTCTACTGGTTCGTGACCACCGCTTCGGCGACCGGCCAGTCGCGTCTTTACAAGATGACGTACGACGACATCACCAACCCGACGGCGGGTGGCACCATCGAAGCCGTGCTCGACAGCAACCAGCTGCCGGTGAACGGCACGGTCGGCCCGCGGATGATGGACAACATCACCGTCACCGCCACCGGCAAGATCCTGATCGAGGAAGACATCGGCAACAACGCGCACCTCGGCCGCATCTTCGAATACGATCCGACCACCGACACGCTGACGGCGCTGACCTCGCACAACGTGAACCAGTTCACGACGGGCCAGACCGGCTTCATCACCCAGGACGAAGAAAACTCGGGCATCATCGATGTCACCGCGCTTCTGGGGATCACCGGCGCCAAGGCTTACCTGACCACCGATCAGGTGCACACCACCACCGGTGTGCCGACCGAGCAGGTCGAAAAGGGCCAGCTGCAGCTGATCACCGTGGCCGACGTCAAGTCGGTGGGCACCAAGCTTGCCGACACGCTGAACGGCGATGCCACCGCCAACACCATGTCGGGCGGCCTCGGCGACGACACCATCAACGGTGGTTCGGGTGCGGATACGCTCAAGGGTGAACAGGGCAACGACCAGATCATCGGTGGCGCCGGCGACGACACCATCAATGGCGGCTTGGGCATCGACAAGATGACCGGCGGCGACGGTGCCGACACCTTCGACCTGACCCGTTTCGTCGCCAAGGCTGGCGGCGCGGGCGTTGGCCAGGGCAAGGACACGATCACCGACTTCGTACACGGCACCGACCACATCCTGCTGAGCGCCGGCGATTCGATCATCGGCAAGCAACAGGTCACCGACTGGGACGGCGACGGCCGTTCGGACGACGTGCGCATCACCCTGTCGACCGGTGCGCAGGTGTTCTTCTACAACAACATCCACATCGACGTCGCCACGGACATCATCTTCATCTGAGGATCGTCCGGCGCCCGCGCACCAGCGCGAGCCTAATCGAAGCCGCGTCGCACCACCCGGTGCGGCGCGGTTTCGCGTTGTTGGCGCGGGCGGTTCCAGCGGCTAAAGCCATACCCAGATGAAGCGCCTGTTCACCTGGCCGCCCCAGCGCGCCGCCTCAAGCCGTGCCCCGCGCGCGCCACGTTCACGCGCCTATCGCGCGGCGTGGTGGGTGGCACGGGCAATGATCTGGTTCGTCGTAGCAAGCCTGCTGCTGGTGATCGCGCTGAGGTGGCTGCCAGTGGTGGTGACCCCGACAATGGTGCTCGATCCCAACGGGTTCAACCAGCAGTGGACCCCGCTATCGCGGATTGACCGGACGATGGTGGCGGCGGTGATCGCGGGCGAGGACAGCCGGTTCTGCAGCCACAACGGCTTCGACGTCGATGCGATCCAGAAGGCATGGGAGCGCAATCAAGCCGGCGGGCGAATCCGCGGCGGATCGACGATCAGCCAGCAGACTGCCAAGAACGTGTTTCTGTGGCAGGGCGGCGGCTATTTCCGCAAGGCGCTGGAAGCGTGGTTCACCGTGCTGATCGAGAATATCTGGGGCAAGCGGCGGATCATGGAAGTTTACCTCAACGTCGCCGAGACCGGGATCGGCACGTACGGGGCAGAAGCGGGCGCGCAGCGCTATTACCGCCATTCGGCCGCGCGGCTTTCGACCGTGGAGGCGGCCCGGATCGCGGCAGCGCTGCCCTCGCCCAAGACCCGCGACGTGGTGGGTGCCACGGGCTTCGTCCGCCGCCACGGCAATGCAATTGCGGCACGCAGCGGCGTGGTGCGGCGGTCCGACTTCGACGACTGTGCCTACGAATGACGGCGAGCCATCCGGGCCAACCCCTAGGCATCCAGCACCGGCGGTGAAAGCTTGGGCGGATACTTAGGACAGGCACGGTGCGTCCGCCGATTCGCGGGCCGGAACCCTTCCCCCCTTCGTGTTCTGCGGGGCGGCGCACCGGGCACCGTGCCAAGGTCGATCACAACAATGCCTTTGTTCATTAGAATGTTGGTCCGCCGCTGGTTGGGCCCGACCGCCGCTGCCCTTGTCGGGATGGCGGCGCTGATGCCAACAGCGTTTGCCGCGACGGCCGGAGCGTTGGATCTTTCGGCGAATTACATGGCCGATGTGGTGGCGGTGATCGACGGCCCGGATCGCGGCACGCGCTATGTCGATATGCTGACGATTTCCGCCGGGCTTGATCTGGAAAAGGCCGCCGGGTGGAACGGAGCCAGCATCCAGACCGCCGTGCAAGCCGGGATCGGCGCGCAGCCTAATGTGCTGGCCGGAACGCTGGAGGGAATCAACAATTCCGAAGTGACGCTGAACCGGCTCCGCCTGTTCGAAGCTTATCTCGAGCAGGAAATACCGGCGCTGAGGTTGACCGCCAAAGTGGGCTTCATCGATCTAAACGACGATTTCTATGCGAGCGATGCCGCCGGCCTGCTGATCGCCCCGCCGTTCGGGATCGGCAGCGAACTGGCTGCGACCGGGCCCGCCGGCCCTTCGATCTTCCCTTCGACCGCACCGACTTTCGCGCTGCGGTTTGCGACGGGCGAAGGCGGATATGTCCAGTTCGCCGCGATCAACGCCGCAGCCGGCACGTTTGGCGATCCGGGTGGGCCGAAGCCGCTGCTGCGCGAGGGCGCCCTGCTGATTGCCGAGGCGGGGCTGACTCGGCGCGGCAAGCTGGCGATCGGGGCGTGGACTTACACCAAGCCGCAGGATGATCTGCGCGAGATCGACCTGGACGGGGCACCGCGCAGACGACAAGCCCACGGCGCATACCTGCTGATCGAGCAGCCGCTTGGTTCCGACAAGCTGACCGGGTTTCTGCGCGCGGGGATTTCCGACGGGAACACCGGGACGTTTGCGGGCGCGTGGCAAGCCGGGGTGCTGCTGAGTTCGTTCTTGCCGAGCCGGCCCAAGGCGCGGCTTTCGATGGGGCTGCATCAGGGATTCCTCTCGCCCAAGTTTCGCGCCAACGAGGCCGATGCTGGCCAGCCGCGCCGGCCGGTCGAGAGCGGATGGGAGGTGACTTATGAGGACCAACTGGCACCGTGGCTGCTGATCCAGCCCGATTTCCAGTTCGTCCGCACCACCGACCGCCTGCCGGGTAGCCGCGATGCGGTGGTGGCGGGGCTGCGCGTGACGTTCAGCGCGCCTGGGGGCGAGTGAACGGATCGTTCTGCGTAGGGGCTGAATTCTGATCTAACCCCGCTCATGCCGCGCTTGTCGAAGCATGCTGGCCGAGCGCTGGCGGCCACACCCTTCGATCGGCTCAGGGTGAGCGGGGATATTTTGTAAACTTCGCGGACGCCGCTCTAACCCCGCGCAAACTTGCTGCACTGCGGCAGCTGTGCGACAGGGCGCGGGAAAGGATCGCGCCTTGAGCGGGAATCACCACCACCACCATCATCACCACGCGCCGCCCCCTAGCGGCGGGCATGGGCGGGCCTTTGCCATCGGCATCGCGCTCAATTCCGCGTTCGTGGCGGTGGAGGCGACCTTCGGGTTCCTCTCCGGCTCGATGGCGCTGGTGGCCGACGCCGGGCACAACCTCTCTGACGTGCTGAGCCTGGTGATCGCTTGGATCGCGAGCGCGCTGGTGGCGCGGCCGCCGTCAGAGCGGTTCACTTATGGCTACAAGAGCTCATCGATCCTGGCGGCGCTGGCCAATGCCGCGCTGCTGTTCGTGGCGCTGGGGGCGATCACGGTGGAGACGGTGCGGCGCCTGTTCGAGCCGGCGCCGGTGGCGGGCGGCACGGTAGTGGCGGTGGCAATGGTGGGGATCGCGATCAACACGATCACCGCGCTGCTGTTCATGCGCGGACGGCACAGCGACCTCAACATCCGCGGCGCGTTCCTGCACATGGCGGGCGACGCGGCAGTTTCACTGGGGGTGGTGATTTCCGGCCTGCTGATCCTGCGCACCGGCCAACTGTGGATCGATCCGGTGACCGGACTGATCATTGTTGGCGTTATCGCTTGGGGCACATGGGGATTGTTCAAGGATTCGGTGCGGATGGGCCTGCTGGGCGTGCCCGACGGGATCGACCACGCCAAGGTTCGCGCATTCATCGCCGGGCAGCCGGGCGTGAGCGCGGTGCATGACCTGCACATCTGGCCGATGAGCACCACCGAAACCGCGCTGACCGCGCATCTGGTGATGCCCGGCGGCTGCCCCGGTGACGATTTCCTGCACGAGCTGGCACACGAACTGGAGCACGATTTCGGGATCGGCCATGCAACGGTGCAAGTGGAACGTGCGGCAGACGCAAGCTGTGCGCTGGCGAGCGAGGCAGTGGTTTAGGCGGTTAGCCTTCTGCCCCTTCCACCACCCGCTTTGCGGGCGGTCACCCTCCCCATCCGCTGCGCGGACAGGAAGGATCTTGGTTCAGGCCGCCTGTTCCTTGCCCTTGTGGACGCGGACCGGTTCCTTGCGGCCTTCAACCACATCGCGATCAACCACAACTTCGGCGATGCCTTCCTCGGTCGGCAGATCGAACATCGTATCGAGCAGGATACTCTCAACGATCGAGCGCAGCCCGCGGGCGCCGGTCTTGCGCTCGATTGCCTTCTTGGCGATCGTTTCGAGCGCATCGTCGGTGAAGGTGAGCAGGACGTCCTCAAGCTCGAACAGGCGGGCATATTGCTTGACCAGCGCGTTCTTGGGCTCGCGCAGGATCTTGACCAGCGCCGGCACGTCGAGATCTTCGAGCGTGGCGATCACCGGCAGGCGGCCGACGAATTCGGGGATCAGCCCGAACTTGAGCAGATCTTCCGGCTCGGCCTTCTGGAGCAGTTCGCCCACGCGGCGCTTGTCCGGATCGGCGACGTGCGCGCCGAAGCCGATCGAACGCTTCTGCAGCCGGTCCGCGATGATCTTTTCGAGGCCGGCGAAAGCGCCGCCGCAGATGAACAGGATGTTGGTCGTATCGACCTGAAGGAATTCCTGCTGCGGATGCTTGCGACCGCCCTGCGGCGGGACCGAGGCGGTGGTGCCCTCCATCAGCTTTAGCAGCGCCTGCTGCACGCCCTCCCCCGAAACGTCGCGGGTGATCGAGGGGTTTTCCGCCTTGCGGCTGATCTTGTCGATCTCGTCAATGTAGACGATGCCGTGCTGCGCCTTTTCGACGTTGTAGTCGGACGACTGGAGCAGCTTGAGAATGATGTTCTCGACGTCCTCACCCACGTAGCCCGCTTCGGTCAGCGTGGTGGCATCAGCCATCGTGAAAGGCACGTCGAAGGTCTTGGCGAGGGTCTGCGCCAGCAGGGTCTTGCCGCAGCCGGTGGGGCCGACGAGCAGGATGTTGCTCTTCGACAGTTCGACATCGCCGCCCTTGCCGCTGTGCTTGAGGCGCTTGTAATGGTTGTGGACCGCGACCGAGAGCACGCGCTTGGCGCGGTCCTGCCCGATCACGTAATCGTTGAGCGTCTGGAAGATATCGCGCGGGGACGGCACGCCGCCGTCTTTCTTGCCGGCAATCCCGGCCTTCGTTTCCTCGCGGATGATATCGTTGCACAGCTCGACGCATTCATCGCAGATGAACACGGTCGGGCCGGCGATCAGCTTGCGCACCTCATGCTGCGATTTGCCGCAGAAACTGCAGTAAAGCGTGCTTTTGGCGTCCGATCCGCTCAGTTTGGTCATGCCGTTTCCTGTTTCGCCTCCCGCAGGGAGACTCGCCGACTCTAATCCGGCGCCGGTGATAATCAATCCCGCGTATTAAGCGGGCAAACCTTACGCACCCCTGAAGCGGATGCCTTGCGCCTTTCCTGTCACACCGCCCCCGCGCATTTACGCGGTGGGATCGGCGCCGCTGCTGATCGAATCGCTGGCGGGGCGGCTCTCAAACACCTTGTCGACGATGCCGAAGGCAAGCGCCTCGTCGGCTTCGAGGAAAGTATCGCGGTCCATCGCCTTCTCGATATCGTCGAGCGATTTGCCGGTGTATTTCACATAGAGATCGTTCAGGCGCTTGCGCATCCGCAGGATTTCGCGCGCCTGGATCTCGATGTCGGAGGCCATGCCGCGCGCCCCGCCAGACGGCTGGTGAACCATGATCCGCGCGTTGGGGAGGGCGATGCGCATCCCCGGCTCGCCCGCGGCGAGGAGGAACGAGCCCATCGAGGCGGCCTGGCCGATGCACACCGTGGACACCCGCGGGCGGATGTACTGCATGGTATCGTGGATCGCCATGCCGGCGGTGACGACGCCGCCGGGCGAGTTGATGTACATCGAAATGTCTTTCGACGGATTTTCCGATTCAAGGAACAGCAGCTGGGCGACGATCACCGAGGCCATGTGATCCTCCACCTCGCCGGTGACGAAGATGATGCGTTCACGCAGCAGGCGCGAATAGATATCGAAGCTGCGTTCGCCGCGGCTGGTCTGCTCGACCACGACCGGGACGAGCGCGCCGGTGACCGGATCGACGGAAAACTTACCCTGTGCGCTGGCGGCACCGAACAGATCGAGCATGGAGGTCCTCATACGGTTGGACGGCCTATGTCGCGTGCCCTGCGCCGATGTTCAAGGGCATTAACCGGGAAATGCACCGAGCTGACCATTGCGCAGCCGCGAATGCCGGCCCGGCCAGCGCGGCGAAGGGCTGCATGGAGATTCGCGAGGCATGTCAGGCAGAAGCATTGCGGGTCCAAACCATGTCTCTATGTATATATAACTATATACTGATCATTATCTAAGTAATATAACCTATATATTTCGCATTATACGCATTTTTTAGCGCCATTATTGCGGCATTTACTTTGCCATTTGCGGATTTGTGTTAGTTTCTTGCGTGCCCATCGTGGGGTGATTGCATCCAGCCCGTCAGGCCAATTGCCTGAGCCATCGCGGCAACGACGATCTCTCCATCCATCACGGCAACAGGAGGCGACATATGGCAATAGTGGGAACTTCAGCTGACGAGCAAATCACCGGCACCAGCGGCAATGACACCGTTTTCGCGACCGGCGGCAATGACACGGTGATCGGACTGGGCGGGGGCGACACGATCGGCGGCGGCGCGGACAGCGATCACCTGCAGGGCAACGCCGGCAACGACATCATCAACGGAAATGTCGGCAGCGACGTGCTGCTTGGCGGCGCGGGCAAGGATACACTTGCGGGCGGGGCCGACAACGATGTGATCAATGGTGGCGCCGGCAACGACGCAATCGTTGGTGGTGGCGGGCGCGACATCCTGTCTGGTGGCGATGGCGCGGATACGTTCATTTTCAATTCGGCTGCAGATTCACAGGCAGGCGCAGGCAATCGGGACGTGATCCTCGATTTCCAGCACGGCGTGGACAAGATCGGGATTAGCGCACTCAAGGTGCACGCGGCGGACATCGATCTTTCGCACTATTACGCAGGCACCAACGCCACCAATGCCTATGCCCAGTTGCTGCGCATTTCCACGCATCATGATGGCGTCTATGATTTTGAGGTGCAGTTGAACACGCGGCACAGTGGCATTGCCATCACCTTGGCCGACCTGCTGGGCATTCTGCCCTGAGGTTCAACGCAGGCACACCCACAGGTACGCCAGCGCGTTACTTCGCGGCATTCTATATCTTTTAGTATAGGCCAAAGTAACTCTGCGGTCTTGCGAGATGCCACGACTCCGCAACCAATCGGTCAAGCTTGGCAGCCGCGACTCGGCGGAAGCCAATTCCGCTTCATCGCCAAGCTTGGGGCGGCTTTCGAGGCGTCGCCGTCACGGTTTGGACTCGTATCGGTCATGTTAACCACGATCGTTACCATTGATTGCACCAAACCGCCCAAAAAACCAGTCAAAAGTACCAAATTCGCACAATAAAGTACGCAAATACCGACAAACTACTTGCCCAAGCCCTGATCTTCGTTAACGTTCAAAGTATCGGGAAGCGCGTTGCCGAGCGGGCACGGCGGCGCGCATGCACCAGCCCGAATCACTAGACACCCGACATCTGGAGGCGACACATGGCTATTCTTGGAACTAGCGGCGACGACCAAATCGTCGGAACGGCAGCCGCGGACACCGTTTTCGCCGGCGGCAGTAACGACACCGTTGTCGGTCTTAGCGGAAACGATAACTTGGGCGGCGCAGCTGACGCTGACAAGCTGGCCGGTAACGCCGGCAACGACGCGCTTAACGGCGGCGACGGCAACGACCTGCTTCTGGGCGGCGTCGGCGATGACCGTATCGGCGGCGGCGCAGGCAACGATGTGATCTACGGCGGCGACGGTAACGACCAGATCACCGGCGGTGCGGGCAAAGACACGCTCAGCGGCGGCACCGGCAAGGACACCTTCATCTACACGACCGCATCGGACTCGCTGGCGGGGACAGCCAATCGCGACGTGATTACCGATTTCGAATATGGCGTCGACAAGATCGGCCTGACCGCACTCCGCCTGACTCAGGCGGACGTCAACTTTTCCAAGTTCTACGCCGGAACCGATTCCACCAGCGGTTACGCGCAGATCCTGCGGATTTCGACGCAGCACAATGGCATCTACGACATGGAAATCCAGATCAACACCCGCCATCTCGGTGTCGATCTGACGTTCGCCGATCTCATCGGGATCAGGCTCTGAAACCGGTAAGCTCCAGTTTTCTCGACCGGTCGAGCCACTTGGCCTGACCTGCACGCGGGAACGGAATCAAAAAGGGGTTCGCCAGTCGGCGGGCCCCTTTTTTTGGCAAATTGCTGAAGGCGAACATCCCGCGTTCAAACGGACTGCCCGGAGCACTCCGTTCGCTCCGCCCCGGGCCGCGCTGACTCTCATCGCGCAGCGTCGTTTCAAGGCATCGACCAGTCGCCCTGCCGCATCCCTGCAAAGCAGGTCTGCGGCGGGCTACCGGCAGGCAGAATACAGTCCGCTTGGTCGGCGATGGCGACCTTCTTCTTGGCGGGAGCCTTCTTCTTGGGCGCGGCGGGAGCAGCCTCTGCTGCTGCTTCGGGAGCCGGCCCCGCGTCAGCAGCCGCCTTCTTCTTGGCGGGAGCCTTCTTCGGCTTTGCCGGTGCCGCTTCGGCGGGGTGATCATGGCCATGATCGTGATCGTGGTTGCAATCGGGGCCATGGACATGCCCGCCCCCGGCAGCGATGCCCGATCCCTCTTCAGCCTCGATCGCGGCCTGCAGTTCCTCGCGCGTGACCGTCCGTTCGGTCACTTCCGCGGTATCGAACAGGAAATCGACGACCTTGTCTTCATAGAGCGGCGCGCGCAGCTGTGCGGCGGCGAGCGGTTCGCTGCGGATGTATTCCATGAACCGCTGACGATCCTCGGCGCGGTATTGCTGGGCGGCCTGCTGGATGAGCATGCCCATTTCCTGCTGGCTAACCTCGATCCCGTTGGCCTGGCCGATTTCAGAAAGCAGCAGGCCAAGGCGGACGCGGCGCTCGGCGATGCGCAGGTAATCGTCCTTCTCGGCCTCGATTTCGGCAAAGGCCGCGGCCGGATCGGCTTCCTGGCTGGCTTCCTGCGCCAGCTGCTGCCAGATCTGGTCAAACTCGGCCGCGACCATCGAGGGCGGCACTTCGAAATCGTGACCGGCGGCGAGGGTATCGAGCAGCTGCCGCTTCATCTGGGTGCGGGTGAGCCCGGCGGTTTCCTGCTCAAGCTGGCCGCGCAGCAGTCCGGTGAGCTGCTCAAGGCTCTCAAGCCCGAGGTTCTTGGCGAAATCGTCATCAAGCACGGTTTCGCCGGCGATCTTCACGGCCTTGACCGTGATATCGAAGGTGGCGTCCTTGCCCTTGAGGTTTTCGGCCTGATAATCGGCCGGGAACGTGACGGTGATCTGGCGTTCCTCGCCGGCGACCACGCCGACCAGCTGTTCTTCAAAGCCCGGGATGAAGCGCCCGGCACCGAGTTCAAGCGCCGCGTCTTCGGCAGCACCGCCTTCGAACGGCACGCCATCGAGCTTGCCGAGGAAATCGATGATCAGCTGATCGCCGGTTTCGGCCAGCTTGCCTTCGGGGGCGTCGGTGAAGCTCTTGGCGCCGGCGGCGATCCGCTGGACCGCTTCGGTGACCTGCTCCTCAGCGACAGCAACCACCAGCTTTTCGAGCTTGAGGCCTTCGAGCGAGGGCGCGGGGATTGTGGGCAGAACTTCGAGGCTGATCGTCACCTCGGCGTCCTTGCCTTCCTCATAGCCCTCACCCAGTTCGACCTGCGGCGGCATAGCCGGGCGCAGCTGGTTTTCGATGACGAGCTTGTCCATCGCTTCGCGGATCGAGGTCTGCAGCGCTTCCTGATGGATCGACGCGCCGTGCATCTTGCGCACGAGGTTGGCGGGCACCTTGCCGGGGCGGAAGCCGGGCATGCGCACCTGCGGGGCGATCTTCTTGACCTCGCCATCGACCCGCGCGGCGATCGAGCCGGCGGAAATCGTGACGGTGTAGGCGCGCTTCAAACCCTCGTTGGTGGTCTCGACAATCTGCATGACAATCCTGTGCCTTCTTAAACGCATGGTGCCGCGGCGGGGCGGGATGAGTGGCTGAAACTGGTGCGGGCGAAGGGACTCGAACCCCCACATCTTGCGATACTGGTACCTAAAACCAGCGCGTCTACCAATTCCGCCACGCCCGCGGTCCGACGAAGCCCGAATATCAAGCCGCCGCCCGTAGCGGCCAGCGCGCGAAAGGGCAAGCGCCGGAGCGCGAGGGGAACTATAAGGGCGATGGGACGCTGGAGAATCACGTAAACGGAGACTCCTTATGGCCACGCAACCACCCCCGTTCGAACCGAACCAGCCGATCGATCCGGGCATTCCCGGCGAAATTCCGCCGGCGATTACGCCTGGGGAAATGCCGGACGAGCCCGAGGGGTTTCCGCAAGACACGCCGGACTTTGATGAGCCGGGGACGGTTCCGGACGAGATGCGAGGGTAGCGCTGGCTCAGATCCTCCCCGTTTGTGCGTTCCGCAAAAACAGGGAGGATCGTTATGCGCCCAGTAGCCCATTCATCATCGTCAGCCAGCCCTTGAGCTCCTTGCTGGGCGGCGGGGCGACGGCAGCCGGAGGGCAGCCGAGGCAGTAAGCCTGCGCGCCGCGGGTGCCGATCAGGCGGCTGGCGCTGGCAAGCGCCTCGCCAAGCGCGGCCTGACGGCGGGCGGCGAGATGAGCGAAGACATCGGCTTCGGATGGGGCGCTGCTATCGTCGTCGCCGCCGGTGAGCTTTTCGAGTAGCGAGCCGTAAGGGTTCTGGTCCTCCCCAAGATAGACCGCGTGCCACTGGCCTGGGGCGAGCTTGGCCTGCTGTGCGGCCCAGCCGAGTGCATCGGCGAGCGAGCCGAACTGATCGACGAGGCCCAACTGGCGGGCGGTGCCGCCATCCCAGACGCGGCCCTGCGCGATGGCATCGATCTGTGCCGGGGTCTTGCCGCGCGAGGAGGCAACGAGGCCGATGAAGCGGCGGTAGCCTGCCTCGATCATCGCCTGCCCGGCGGCCTCAACCTCCGGGGTCAGGCCGCCGAGAAGATCGGGCTGGCCCGAAAGCGGCGTGGTGCGCACCCCGTCGGACTTAACCCCGTAATCCGCCAGCGTCCGCTCGAACGTGGGAACGAGTGCGAAGATGCCGATCGAGCCGGTGACGGTGCCGGGTTCGGCGAAGATCCGCGCGCCGGGGGTGGCGACCCAGTAACCGCCGCTGGCCGCGACGTTGGCCATCGACACTGCGACGGGAATCCCGCGGGCCTTGATCCGTGCGAGCGAGGTGCGGATGCGTTCGGAGGCCATCACCGAGCCCCCGGGCGAATCGACCCGGACGACCAGCGCCGCAAGCCCCGCCGTATCAGTGCCATCGAGCAGTGCGGCGATGCGATCCCCCCCGGCCGTGCCGGGGCCGGCCTTGCCGTCGACGATTTCACCAGCGATGGTGATCACGCCGATCTTCTTGCCGGCGGTGGACGGCGCGTTGGCGGCGAGCCAGGCCTTGAGATTGGTGTGGGCGAAGGCGCCAGGCGCCTCGCTGGCGGTGTCTTTGCCGACAAGCTGGATGACCCGCTCGCCGAACTGGGTGCGATCCCCGATCTTGTCGACCAGCCCGGCACGCTGCGCCGCCACCGCGCCATCGCCGCCGGCGGCCGCGATCCAGCCGGCAGGATCGGTGATCGCGCGGTTGTAATCGGCCTTGGGGCGGGCCTTCGCGACATCGGCGCGCCATGCCCCGAACAGCGCATCGAGCACGGCCTTCCTCGCCTCGCGGCTGGGATCGGACATCGCATCGCGGATGTAGGGCTCAACGAAATCCTTGTAGGTGCCGACCTTGAATACGTGGACCGTGACTTTCAGCTTTTCGAGCAGCGCGCCGAAATACTGGGTCTGGCCGCCGGGGCCGAGGATGTAGGCACCGCCGAGCGGGTTGATCCACGCCTCGCTGGCATGCGCGGCGAGCATCAGCGCATCGTCGTCATAAGTGACGCCATAAGTCAGCACCGGCTTTTTGGCGGCGCGCACACGGTCCACCGCAGCCCCGATCTCGGTCATATGGACGAGACCGCCGCCCTTGAAATCGGAGAGATCGAACACGACCGCCTTGATCCGCGCATCGCTGGCGGCGGCATCGAGAGCGCGGACCAGATCGCGGGCGCGGTATTGCTTGTCCGGCGCTTCGTCACCCGAGGTAAGGAAGGCGAGCGGATCGACCCGGGCCGGTTCCTCCACCACGCTGCCGCGCAAGCTGAGCAGCAGCGCGCCATCGTGCACCTCGCCCGGGCTGGGGCGCATCGTCAACGCCGCATAGAGCACGCCGAAGAACAGGAGCAGGAGCAGCAAGACGAGCCCGTCCTTGATGGCGACGAGGAACTTCCAGACCCTGCGAGCGAAAATCATGCGGTGTGCGCCCATTTCCGACGGGAAAATGCCCGACCTGCGATGGCGCAACAGATAAGCGCAGTGGACAGTTTGGCAATGCGGCTTGAGGGGCGGACACCTTGCGGTTAAGGGCTGATCTTCGATGACAGCGCCGCCGCCTTCCCCCGCAAGCCGCTATCCGGCGGGCGGTGCGGCGTTTCCCCATGCCAATTTGCTCGGCATTGCCGGGCTGGCCCCGCACGAGATCCTGTTCCTGCTCGACGAGGCGGAACAATGGGTCGAGCTTAACCGCCAACCCCAGAAGCGCGCGACGACCCTGGCCGGCCTGACCGTGATCAACGCCTTCTTCGAGAATTCGACCCGTACTCTGCTGAGCTTCGAGATCGCCGGCAAGCGGCTCGGCGCCGACGTGGTCAACATGCACGCCGCGACTTCGAGCGTGAAGAAGGGCGAGACGCTGATCGACACCGCGCTGACGCTCAACGCGATGCGCGCCGACGCGATCGTGATCCGCCACGCCAGTTCAGGCGCGGTGCGGCTGATTGCGGACAAGGTGGCCTGCCCGGTGCTGAACGCCGGCGACGGCCAGCATGAACACCCGACTCAGGGCCTGCTCGATGCCCTCACCATCCGCCGCGCGCTGCGCGAGCGGGGCGAGAGCGGCGAGCCGTTCAACGGCCTGCGCGTGGTGATCTGCGGGGATATCCTGCACAGCCGGGTCGCGCGTTCCAACATTCATGCGCTGACCACGCTGGGCGCCGATGTCCGCGTCTGCGCGCCGCCGGCGCTAATGCCGGCGGAGATCGAAGGGCTCAAGGTCACCCCGTTCTACAACTTCGATGCCGCCTTGGCCGGGGCCGACGTGGTGATGATGCTACGACTGCAACAGGAGCGGATGGAGGGCCAGTTCATCGCCTCGCCGCGAGAATACCGGCACCTCTATGGGCTGACGCTGGAGCGGCTGGCCAAGGCCGCCCCCGGAGCGCTGGTTATGCACCCCGGGCCGATGAACCGCGGGATCGAGATCGATTCGAACGTGGCCGACGACATGGCGCGCTCGCTGATCACGCGGCAGGTGGAAATGGGCGTGGCGATCCGCATGGCCTGCCTTGACGTGCTGACCCGATATGCCCGCGGCGTGGAGGGGTGGGAATGATCTCGCGCCCGCTGACCATCATCAACGCCCGGCTAGTGCTGCCGGAAGGCGCGCCGGTGGCGGGGGCGCTGCGCACGGAAGCGGACCGGATCGTGGCGGTGGGGCCGCAAGTGACGCCGCAGCCCGACGATCTGGTCTACGATGCCAAGGGCCTTCTGGTGACGCCGGGGCTGGTCGATCT
>CANGQZ010000050.1 GCA_947455865.1 Sphingomonadaceae bacterium | reverse complement strand
CGGCGCGGGAGCTGGCTGGACCACGCCCTCGTGTTGGGTCCAGGTGCCGCGCGCAGCGTGATGCGGGTGCGCGGGGGCTTCAGCGACGGTGAGCACCGGGGCGACGCAGGCATCGCTGCCCGCGAACAGCGCGGCCCAGTGATCGCGGTCCTCGCTGGCAAAGGCGCGGGCGAAGGCGCCGGCGAGTTCGGGCCAGCGCGCCTCGTCCAACTGGATCGGGGCGAGATCCGACAGCCCGAGCTTGGTAAGGAATTCGGCGAAAAAGTGCGGTTCGATTGCCCCAACCGAAATCTCTTTGCCATCCTTGCACAGATAGCAGCGATACCACGGCGCAGCACCGGCGAGGATGTTGCGGTCTCGCTCGACCGAGATGTAGCCGCCCGAGACAAGGCCGGTGAAGAAGCCCATCAACGAAGCAGTGCCATCGATGATCGCGGCATCGATCACCTGACCGGTGCCCGAACGCTCGCGCTCCCACAGCGCCGAGAGGATACCCAGTGCAAGGAACATCGAGCCGCCGCCGAAATCGCCAACGAGGTTGAGCGGCACCGCCGCTGGCTCGCCGGGCTTGCCCATCGCGGCGAGCGCGCCGGTGATTGCGATATAGTTGATATCGTGGCCGGCGGCCTGGGCCAGCGGACCCTGCTGCCCCCACCCGGTCATCCGCGCATAAACCAGCCGCGGATTGGCGGTGCAGAGCACTTCAGGGCCGAGTCCGGCGCGCTCCATCACCCCGGGGCGGAAGCCTTCGATCAGCACATCGGCAGCTGCCGCTGCACTGGCGCAAAGTTCGCGTCCGGCTTCGCTGCGGATATCGACTTCGATGGTCGAACGGTTGCGGTCGGCCACCGGGTTGGGCCAGCCGTTGCCGCCCTTGCGCTGGACCCGCAGCACTTCCGCGCCAAGATCGGCGAGCAACATCGCGCAGTGCGGGCCGGGACCAATCCCGACGAATTCCACCACCCTCAGGCCAGTGAGCGGGCCGTTCGACATCTGCAGTTTCTCCTTAGCGGCTGACCATGCCGGCGAGACGGCGGGTGATGATCGCTTCGGCATCGGCCATCATCCGCGCTATGAGATCGGCGCAAGTGGGGATGTCGTGAATCAGGCCCTGGCATTGCCCGGCCCAGACCAGCCCCGCATCGATGTCGCCAGTTTCGAGCGCGACGCGGCCCTTGGCACCCGAGACCAACGGGCGGATATCCTCGAACTGAGAATCGGGCTGTGCCGAGATTTCGAGCACCTTGTCCGAAACCGAGTTCTTCGCCACCCGTCCGGTGTTCTTGAACTTGCGGAAGATCAGGTTGGTCGCGCGTTCATCGTTGTCGACGATGAACTGCTTGACGCTCTGGTGGATCGGCGCCTCGACCGTCGCGCAAAAGCGGGTGCCCATGTTGACCCCGTCGGCGCCAAGGGCAAGCGCGGCGGCAAGCCCGCGCCCGTCGGCGATGCCGCCGCTGGCGATCATCGGGATAGTCACCCGGTCGGCCGCTGCGGGGATCAGGACGAGGCCGGGAATATCGTCTTCGCCGGGATGGCCGGCGCACTCGAACCCGTCGATCGAGATCGCGTCGACCCCCATCCGCTCGGCCGAGAGCGCGTGGCGGACGGCGGTGCACTTGTGCAGCACCTTGATCCCGTGCGCCTTGAACTCGTCGACGTGTTCCTGCGGCTTGTAACCGGCCGTCTCAACAATGGTCACCCCGCTATCAATGATCGCGCGGCGGTATTCGGCATAGGGCGGCGGACTGACCGAAGGGAGAATGGTCAGGTTCACCCCGAACGGCTTGTCGGTCAACGTCCGGCAGCGCTCGATCTCCCGGCGCAGATCGTCAGGCGTCGGCTGGGTCAGCGCGGTGACGATGCCGAGCCCGCCCGCGTTGGAGACAGCGGCAGCCAGTTCGGCCCGGCCGACCCACATCATCCCGCCTTGAATAATCGGATGCTCGATCCCGAGCAGCTCGGTGATCCGGGTCTGCAACCCCATTACAACGCCTCGACGATGGTCACATTGGCCATGCCGCCGCCTTCGCACATCGTCTGCAGGCCGTAGCGCTTGCCGCGCGCCTTGAGCGCGTGGAGCAGCGTCGACATCAGCTTGGTGCCCGACGCGCCGAGCGGGTGGCCGAGCGCGATCGCGCCGCCGTTGACGTTGAGCTTGGCCGGATCGCCGCCGATCACCTTCAACCAGGCGAGCGGGACAGGAGCGAAAGCCTCGTTGACTTCGTACAGATCAATATCGTCGATGCTAAGGCCGGCGCGGGCGAGCGCCTTCTGCGTGGCCGGAAGCGGTTCTTCCAGCATGATCACCGGATCGCCAGCAGTCACCGTCATATTGACGATACGCCCCAGCGGGGTGAGGCCATACTGCTTGAGCGCGTGTTCGTTGACGATCAGCACGCCGCTCGCCCCATCGCAAATCTGGCTGGCGTTGGCGGCGGAGATTACCCCGCCTTCCTGCAGCAGCCGGACCGAGCCGATCCCTTCGAGCGTGGCATCGGCGCGGATGCCTTCATCACGGGTGTGCCAGCCATCGCCCACTGCAATCGGCACGATCTCGGCATCGAACGCGCCGGCGGCAGTGGCTGCGGCCCCGCGCTGATGGCTTTGCAGTGCGTAGCGATCAAGCGTCTCACGCTCGAAACCGTACTTGCGCGCAATCATCTCGGCGCCATCGAACTGGCTGAACGCCGGGACCCCGAAGCGTTCCTGCACGCGGGTAGAGAACGGGCCGACGCCCATGCCTTCCTTGCCGTGGAGGGTATAGTTGGAGAACATTGGCACGCGGCTCATGCTCTCGCCACCGGCTGCGATCACCACATCCTGCGTGCCCGACATCACTGCCTGCGCAGCGAACTGGATCGCCTGCTGCGAAGAACCGCACTGCCGGTCGATCGTGACCGACGGAACGCTCTGCGGCAGCTTCGAGGCGAGCACAGCGTTGCGGCCGAAGGCGTTGGCCTGTTCACCGGCCTGCGTGACGCAGCCCACGATCACATCATCGATCACCGCGGGATTGATCCCGGTGCGATCGACCAGCGCGTTGAGCACTTCGGCGACGAGATCGACGGGATGCCAGCCGACAAGCGCGCCATTGCGCTTGGCGCCGGCGGTGCGGACGGCTTCAACGATGTAAGCTTCGGGCATGTCAGATCACTCCGGTCAGGGAATTCGGGAAAAACAGGGGATCAGCGGCAGCGCTCCATCGCCTCGCGGCCGAGCCGGGTCAGGCGCGGAAACGCCGTGATCCGTTCGTGCGCCTTGGCGTTGGAAGCCGTGCCGCGCAGCGCCCGGCCCTTGATCCCGTGGAAGATCGCGGCGAGGCGAAAATAGTTGAACGCGACGTAGAAATCCCAATCGGCAATACCGCTGCGGCCGGTCCGGGCGCAATAAGTGGCGACATATTCGGCTTCGGTCGGCAGCCCGAGCGCGACCGGATCCTGCCCACCGAGCCCGGCAACGATATCGGCGGGCATCGAATACATCATCGCGTGATAGGCAAAATCGGCGAGCGGATGGCCGAGCGTGGAGAGTTCCCAGTCAAGCACGGCGAGGACACGCGGCTCGGTCGGGTGGAAGATCATGTTGTCGCAGCGGAAATCACCGTGGACGATGGTGGTCTCGTCGCCTTCGGGGATCGCCCCCGGGAGCCATTCGACCAGCGCATCCATATCCGGATCGCGCCCGGCGAGATCGTCCTCGAGATACTGGCGCGTCCAGCGGCCGACCTGGCGGGCGAAGTAATTGCCCGGCTTGCCATAATCGGCCAGCCCCAGCGCGACATGATCGACCGAATGGAGCGCGGCGATCACGCGGTTCATCTCGTCGTAGTAGGCGGCGCGTTCTGCCTTGGGGACTTCGCCGAAGGCGGCATCCCATATCACCCGGCCTTCCACCATGTCCATCACGTAGAAGGCGCTGCCGATCACGCTGTCATCGTCGCAGACGCCGAAGATGCGGGCGACGGGCACCTCGCTCGGGGCGAGGGCCTGCTGCACCCGCGCCTCGCGCACAACGTCATGCGCGCCCTTCAGCGTCGCACCGGGCGGCTTGCGGCGCAGCACGTAGCGCGCGCCCGGCGTGGTCAGCCGGTAAGTCGGGTTCGACTGGCCGCCGTTAAATTGCTCGACCGTGAGCGGTCCGGCGAAACCCGGGACGTTGGCGGCAAGCCAGCGTTCGAGCGCGGCCTGATCGAATGCCGATCGGACCTCCCCGGCACCGCGGTTGGCGGCGGCGATCGCATCGGGGGTGTTGCCGTCAGCCGCCATGGGCCTTGATCCAATCGCGCTTAACCTTCTTGGCAAGACTCCACTTGTGAACCTCGGTCGGGCCGTCATAAATCCGGAACGCGCGGATTTCGCGGAATACCTGTTCGACAATGGTCTTGTCGGTTACCCCGGTGCCGCCCATGATCTGGACGCAGCGATCAGCCACGCGCATCAGCGCTTCGGACACCGCGACTTTTGCCATCGAACTTTCCGGCACGCCCAGCGAGCCGGTATCAAGCACGCTGGCGCACCAATCGATCATCAGTTCGCACTGCTTGAGATCGATCATGTTGTCCGCCAGCATGAAGCCGACGCCTTCGTGATCGACCAGCACTTTGCCGAAGGCCTTGCGGCGATTGGCATAGTCGGTGGCGATCTCGTTGGCGCGGACGCAGGCGCCGAGCCAGCGCATGCAGTGCGACAGACGCGCGGGCGAGAGGCGGATCTGGGCATACTTGAAGCCCTCCCCCGCCTGTCCAAGCATCTGATCGGACGGGATGCGCAAGTTGTCGATCGTCAGTTCGGCGTGGCCGCCAGGCATCGAATTGTCGATGGTGTTGGGCACATTGGTGATCGTGATCGCCGGATCGGGTAAATCGACGAGGAACATGCAGGCGCCACCCTTGCTGTCCTCTTCCTCCGACTTGGCCATGACGATGCCGATCCCGGCGCCTTCTGCGCCAGTGATGAAGCTCTTGCGGCCGCTGACCACCCAGTGATTACCGTCGCGCCGGCAGGTGGTGATCATCATCGAAGGATCGGAACCCGCGCCGCCTTCTTCCCACGGTTCGGTCATGAAGAAGGCCGAACGCTTGCGGCCTTCGACCATCGGCGCAAGGAAGCGTTCCTTGAGTTCGGGGCTGCCGACCTTGCCAAGAAGGTACATGTTGCCCTCATCCGGGGCGTTGGTGTTGCAAGCCAGCGGCCCGAGCGGGGACAGCCCCGAACGCTGCAGCACGATCGCCGTCTCGCGCTGGTTGAGGTGCGAGCCATCGGGCAGGATGTGCGGGGTGAGCACACCGGCGGCGCGGGCCTTTTCCTTCAGTTCGGCGACGAGTTCATCGGTGGGGCTGTTATGATGATCGCGCCGGGGGTCTTGCTCGTAAGGCACGACCACATCGCGGACGAAGGCCTCAACCTTGTCCGCGATCTCGAGCGTACGCTCCATGCCGACGCCGGCCATCAGCGCGGCGCCATCCGGATCGCCCCATCGAGACGGATTGTCTCACCGTTCAGCATCGGGTTCGACACGATGCTATCCACCAGCAGGGCATACTCCGACGGCTGGCCAAGCCGGCTGGGGAACGGCACCTGCTTGCCCAGCGAATCCTGCGCTTCCTGCGGCAGACCGGCGAGTAGCGGCGTCCAGAAAATGCCCGGCGCAATCGTCATTACGCGAATGCCATAACGGCCGAATTCACGCGCGATCGGCAGGGTCATCCCGACGATGCCGCCCTTCGAAGCGGAATAGGCGGCCTGCCCGATCTGACCATCGAACGCGGCGACCGAGGCGGTGTTGATGATGACCCCGCGCTCTTCCGGCCCGACCGTTTCGGCATCGTGGATGCGCGCGGCGAACTTGGACAGGACGTTGAAGCTGCCGACCAGGTTGATCGTGATGATCTTGCTGAAATCTCCCAGCGGGATCGCGTTGCCATCACGGCCGATGACCTTGGCCGGCGGGCCGATGCCGGCGCAGTTGACGAGGATGCGCGCCTTGCCGTGGAGCCCTTCCGCCTCGAGGATCGCGTTGTCTACCGCAGTTTCATCGGTGACGTTGACCGACGCGAAATGCCCGCCGATTTCCTTGGCCTTGGCCACGCCGAGTTCGGCGTTGAGATCGAAGATGGTAACTTTCGCGCCCTTTGCCGCCAGCCGTTCGGCTGTAGCAGCACCAAGACCCGAAGCGCCGCCCGTGACAATCGCGGCCACACCGTTGATTTCCATATCGTCCTCTCCTGGCCCAGTCAGGGCAAAAATCTACTGGCGAGTAACTTGCATTCCAGCGCGTTTCTTGTCAAGCTCGAAGCAAGCCACGGGAACCGCCTTGAACGAACTCAACTCTCCTTTCCCGACCCCGCAACAGCGGCAGGAGGAACGCGAAGCCAAACGCAGTGCAGTGCTGCGCACGGCAGTGCAGATGTTCAACGAACGCGGCTTTCACCAGACCTCGCTTGACGACGTCGCGGCCCGACTCGGAGTCTCCAAGCCAACGATCTATCATTATCTGGGCAACAAGGATCAGGTGCTGTTGGAGTGTGTGACGATCGGGCTATCGCAGCTGATCGCGGCGGCAGAGGCAGCGCGCGGGACGCCAGGCAGCGGGGCGGACCGGCTGACCAGCTTTCTGCGCCGTTATGCCGAAGTGAACATGGACGACTTTGGCCGCTGCGTGATCCGCACGAGCGAAGAAGCGCTGGCGCCCGACAGCCGCCAGCAGTTCCGCGCCCTGAAACGCCGGATCGACGCGGCGATGCGTACGCTGATCGAAGAAGCGATGGCCGATGGCTCGATCGCGCCGGGCGACCCCAAGCTGCTAGGGTTTGCGCTGGCCGGAGCGCTTAACTGGCCGGCGCGGTGGCACGATCCGGGCGGGCCGGATTCGGCTGAGACACTCGCGGCATCGCTGGTTGACTGGCTGGCGCGGGGGTTCCTGCCGCGCCGAAGGTGAGCTGCAATCACACCCTGACGTTCAGGCCATGTGCCCGCCGCAGTTGGCATAGAGCACTTGCCCGGTGATCACTGCGGCGCGCGGCGAAGCCAGGAACAACACCGCTTCGGCGATCTCGTCAACTTCGGCCATACGCCCGAGCGGCAAGTTATCAGTCACCGCGCGGACCGCACCGCTGGTGTCGCTTTCGACCAGCGCCCTCACGGTTTCGGTCAGGGTTGGCCCGGCGGCAACGACGTTGACCCGTACGCTCGGGGCAGCCTCGATCGCCAGCGCCCGGCTGAACGCCTCGACGCCCGCCTTGGCCGCGCTGTAGGCCGCCAGCCCCGGGGTGGGAAAGCGCGCGGCGGTGGAAGACATGTTGACGATCGTGCCGCCCGTTTTGCGCAGTTCGGGCAGCGCCGCGCGGCACAGCGCGAAGGTGTTGCCAAGGTTGCTGGCAATCGTTTCAGCAAACTCAGCATCGGTGGTCTGTTCGACCAACCCGGTCGGGTACCAGCCGGCGATATTGGCGATGACATCGAGCCGGCCAAAGCCGGAGACCGCGAGGTCGACCGCCGCCTGCGCCACCGCCGGATCGGACGCATCGCCGGCGACATGGCGGCACCCGGCACCGATCTCAGCGGCTGCGGCCGCGAGCCGGGCCGGATCGCGCGCAACCAGCACCACCGAAGCCCCGCGGCTGGCGAGCATCCGGGCGACGGCGAACCCGATACCGCGCGAGGCACCGGTGACGATGGCGCTTTTGCCAGCAAATTCTGCGGTCATGAGATCCCCGGACTGGCCTTGCTGCTGTTGACATTGACGAAGCCGATATCCTGCCGCGCGGCAACGCGGCCATCCTGAATCACGATCCGGGTCATCCGGTCCGCGCCGCTGCGATCGCAGACCCCGGCATAGACGATGGTCTGGCCGCGCATCGCCCCGAGCGACTGATCGGCGAGCTGGTAAAGGTGTGTCCCGTGCGCGAAATAGACCCACGAGCCGAACGCGCCGATTTCGAGCGCGATCAGCGCGGTGACCGCAAGCCGCACGCCCGGCCGCGCCAGCCACTGGCGGATGCGGCGGAAGATCGTATCGGCGTCCTCACCCTCATAGGGCTTGGCCAGCCCCCAGAAAACCGCCCAGCGCCGCAACGTCGCCATGATATGGGCGAGGATCAACGCGGCGACGATGCAACAGGCCATGGTTCAGTCGGCCCGGTTCAGGCAGCGGGCACGAGATCGAGTTCGCTGCGCTCAGCGAGGGCAAAGCTGAGCCGGGCGGTGCCGTCGAGACCGGCGGTGACGGTCTGGCCGGTCTGGACCACGCGGTAAGTGCGGCCCGGAGCGAGGCGCGAGAAGCCGAGTTCGGTCTGCAGCGGCTCGCCGCCGGCGCGGAGCACGAGGCTGAGCGCTGATCCGTCGCTGACCGCGCGGGTGACGATCACATCGGGATAGCGCGCATCGGCCAGCAGCGGGCCGTTCTTCCAGGCTTCGGGCAGGCCCTTCGTGACCATGTCGCGCACGGTGTTGCGGCGGCTCCAGGTCATCGCGTCGGCCATGCCGGCGCCATAGTCCTTGTCCATCGAAATTCGCGCCGCCTCGACGATCTCGGCGTCGCCCATTTCGAGCGCGGCCCACAGCACCATCGTCTGCGGGATCAGCTCGGGCCACTGTTCGAAGGAGAAGTTGGCCGGCTTGCGGGTATCCCAGCCGAGCGGGAGCAGCTTCAGTTCGAGCGTGCCGTCCGCCTTGCGGTGGATGAAATCGCGCTTCATCACTTCCCACAGGCGCTCGGCCTGTTCCGGCGCGTGAGGGGTCATGAAGCGGATGCCCCAGGTCTCGCCGAACAGGCCGGACAGGCTGGGCACCTGGAACCCGAAGGGCGAGGACGTGCAGACCTTGATGCGGCCATCGGCCATCATCATTTCTTCTTCCATCGTCTTTTCGAACCGGTCGGCAATGCCTGCAGCGAGCCCGGTGCCATGGCGCGCATCGTGAAGTTCAAGCGCGGTGCGGCCGACGAGGTTGCACATCGAGTAGATCCAGCGCGGCTCACACGGGAACCAGCCGAGATCGTAGCGCTGGTAGTTCTTGACCACTTCCTTGAGCAGCGTTTCATGGCTGTAGGGGAACGCAGTCTTCTCGTCCCAGCGGAAGGTCAGCGCGCCGGGGGCGGCGAAAGGCGAGGTGCCGCTGGAGGTCTCGAACAGGCCGAGCGACACGCCGAGGAAGCCCGACAGCATGATGTTATCGGTCGTGACCGGGTTCTTCTGGATCTGGAAATTGCCCCAGAGACTTTCCCAGTACCAATAGTTCCAGGTCTTGCGATCAATATGCTTGCGGATCAGGTTTTCCTGCGCCTGATTGAGATAGCCGTGGAAGGCCGGCAGCTGGCTGTACTGGCCCATCGCCAGGTTCCAGCTCATCGTGCAGATCTGATAGCGCAGCGCGCCGTCCTGCCACGTGTCGTT
Organism: Sphingomonadaceae bacterium; assembly: GCA_947455865.1. Lineage (GTDB taxonomy): Bacteria > Pseudomonadota > Alphaproteobacteria > Sphingomonadales > Sphingomonadaceae > Novosphingobium. The sequence continues at coordinate 5,634 of CANGQZ010000050.1, read as the reverse complement.
CATCCCGAAGCCGTTCCAGCTATCGACCGGCTGGAGCGCCAGATCGAGCATCCGGCGGAATTCCTTGATCTGGCCCTCGGCCATTTCGGCGCTGGCTTCGATCGGCCAATCGCGCAGGATCGGCTCGACCTTTTCGAGCGCTTTGTTGAGTTCAGCGCCCCGCGCCTGCTGCTCGGCGAAGCGGCTGCGGCGCTTGAGCGCAAGGTAGCCGTAAAGCGCAGCGACCCCGACCGGGACGGCAAATTCCATTGCGGCGACACCTTCGCCGCCGCCGACCCATGCGGCCGAAAGCAGCGCCGTGCCCACCAGCACACCCGGCGGACCGAGGATCACCCCGCGCGCCCACCAGATGAACATGATGACAGCGAAAGCAGCAAGCGAGAGCAGTGCGCCAATGACGCCGACTATCCCGCCGGCATAAAGGAACCCGCCGCCCGGGAACATGACGCCGAGGCCGAACGCCTTCCACTGCGGGCTCATCCCCAGCAGCACCGGGGCGAGCGCGGCAAGGTTGATCAACGCCAGCGCAGCGTAGAAGCGCAGCAAGCGGTGGCGGGTGAGCGGACCGTTGCGGCGGGTTCGCGCCGGAATCGGGGGAATCCGGTCGATCAGCCGGCGTGGCACCGGCGCAAGTGCGATCTCGGGTTCGATTGCTTTGGTCGCCATCAACGCTGATCCTTTTCCCGCACCGTCTTTATGACATGTCATGTTCGTACCGGCGCATGATTGGCCGGATCGCTCAGGGATCGTACTACGATCACGTCCGACGGGCAATCCGCTCCCGCAGGCAGTAATCCCGGCCAGAAGCAGGCGGTTTTGGATCCGTCCGAAGGATGCAAACGACAACCGGCCTTGTATTCTTCCGCCTGCGCTTCGGGGGCAGCTCCGCCTCTTCCAGCAGGACGGCACATGGACCAAAGCCCGACACGGCGACGGTCGACCATTCGGCCCAATTTGCTGCCTCTGCCGCATTATTTCGTGGCCGCGCAATGCCACATGCGAGTTCAGAAATGTGAACAATCGTCGGTAAAATCGTCAAACGATTTTGACATTCTGGGAATGCGGCGTTATAAAGCCAGGGTTAATTGCGGTTTGACGGCCTAAGCCAAATTCATCTGGCAAAGCCTCGCAACTCTGGTGAGGGGGATTATAATGACAAAATTCAGCTACTTGCTTGCCTGCACGTCGGGCATGGCGCTCGCGCTGTCGGGCGGATCCGCTTGGGCGCAAGCCACCGACGGAGCTTCGGCTCCAACCGAAACGGAGAGGTCTTACTCGGTCGGCGAGATTGTTGTCACCGCCCAGAAGCGCCAGCAGTCGATCAACGACGTCGGCCTGACCATCCAGGCCGCCTCGGCAAGCTCGCTGGCTGACCGCGGGATTAAGGACGTGTCCGATCTGGGCAAGCTGATCCCTGGCTTCATCGCCACGCAATCGACCTTTGCGACCCCGATTTACACGCTGCGCGGCATCGGACTTTACGATTCGACGATCGGTGCATCGCCGGCCGTGGCGATCTACACGGACGAAATCTCGCGCAACTATCCGATCATGTCCGACGCGCTGAACCTCGATATCGAGCGGGTCGAAGTGCTGAAGGGGCCGCAGGGTACCCTGTTCGGCCAAAGCTCCACCGGCGGCGCGATCAACTACATCGTCGCGAAGCCGACCGATACACTGAAGGCTGGCTTCGACGCTTCATACGAGCGATTCGGCCGGTTGACTGCATCGGGATTTGTCAGCGGTCCGATCAGCGATACCTTGCGCGCCCGCCTTGCCGTCAAGGCGATCGAGGGCGGCGCATGGCAGTACAACATCATCAAGAGCATTCCCTCGCAACAGTCGGAGGAAACTCTCGGTGCCGAGCGCAAGCTCATGGCCCGCCTCTCGCTCGATTTCACCCCGTCCGACCGGGTAAAGATCCAGGCCACCGTGACCGGGGCGCGCGATAAGTCGGATCCGCAGGCGCCGCATTATGATCGTTCACCGTACAACGTCTATAGCGCCGCCGCCCTGGCGGTGGCTAATTCCAATCCTTCGACCGCCAACCCCTTCGGCGTGGTGAATGACGAACTCTATGCGCAATTTACCACCCCGGGCGGCCCCGGCTACAACTCGACTTTCCTGAGCTTCCAGAACAATGCCGTCACCCGGATGAACGGGACGAACTCGATCAATGAGTTCCCGCAGCCGTGGTCGCAGTTCGGGTGGCAGCGCGACGCCTTGATTACTCTGGGATCGCCCAATGTTGCCAATGCCCGCGCGGGATCGTGGGGGCCGGGCTTCTTGAAGCCGAACCGCGACTGGTACTTCCAGGGCAACCTGCGGGCCGATATCGACTTCAGCGACAGCATCAAGCTGACCTCGATCACCTCCTATGCCGAAAAGGAGGTTCATCACACCGTCAACCTTTCCGGCACTACTTCGGATTCTTACGGGGTCCGGACGGATGGCAAGGTTAAAGCCTTCAATCAGGAACTTCGCTTGTCCGGCAAAATGGGCGGGTTCACCTGGATCGTCGGCGGCAACTATGACCACGTAACGACGATCGACAACAACGACTATATCCTGTACGACTTCTTCGGTGCAGATCCGTTCAACTGGGCCACTACAGGTCTTGGCCCGGTGCAGAACACCCATCAAGACTTCAGCAACAAGCTCGAGACTTGGGCAATCTTCGGCAATGCCGAATACAAGATTACTGATCGCCTGACGATCAGTGGTGGCGTCCGCTACACCAAGAACAAGCTTAGCGCATCTTACGCTTACCTTGAGCCGCTGGCCACGGCCACGAACGGGTTCGTGCCGTACTATGGCACAAACGCGATTTTCAACGCGCTTTGCAACATCTTCAATCCGCTTGAAGGCGGCAATCCTGACTGCGTGGTTCAGCCCGGCCAAAGCTTCGTCAACGGCGATGGACGTCCCGGCTATCCGAACTTCGTGCCGATCAAGGATCCGCTCAAGGACAGCTTTACCGAAGACAACGTTTCGTTCCGCGCTGGCCTGAACTACAAGTTCGACAACGGCGGGCTGGTCTATGCAACGGTCAGCCAAGGCTACAAGGCTGGTGTCTATTCAAACCTGGGCGCCTCGGTCATCTCGCAGTATGTGCCAGCCGTGCAGGAAAAGCTGGTCTCCTATGAGGCTGGTTTCAAGATGCCGCTGGCCAACCGCCGCGTGCACCTCAACGCTGCGGCCTTCTATTATAGCTACACCAACAAGCAGGTTCGCGCCAAAGTCCTCGATCAGATCTGGGGCCTACTGGAACGCTTGGTCAACATCCCCAAGTCGAAAGTCTACGGGGCTGAGATCGAATTCGGGGCCGAGCCGATCGACGGCCTGACCATCGGGGCCAGCGCAACCTTCATGGATAGCAAGGTCACCAGCGATTACGACACGCTCGAAACCAACACCGGTGATTTCGCGGTCTACAACAACATGGGCTTCACCGGCAATTTCAAGGACTCCGAACTGCCGTTTACGCCGCATGTCAGCGCGAATGCTGACGTGCAGTATGAATGGGAGATCGGCCGCGTGAAGCCGTTCCTTGGCGGCACGGTTGTCTATCAGGGCAAATCGAACGCCACCTTCCAGAACGCCACACTGCGCGCCGACTGGTTCGAAATTCCGTCCTATACCACGGTTGACCTTCGGGCAGGCGTGAGCGGCAACGACGGCCAGTGGAAGTTCTCCGTTTACGGCTACAACGTGTTCAACAAGTACTATCTCACTTCGCCGACCTATTACGGCGATGCGAGCTGGAGCATGGCGGGCAGGCCGGTGACTTACGGAGCTTCGTTCTCCTTCCGTTACTAAGGCACCTATTCCAAAATTTCCTTGGGGCGGCGGACCACAGTCTGCCGCCCTTTGGTTTGGCCAGAGCCGTTCCCTCAATAAAGGTCCCGTCTGCCGAGGTTGCAGCAGCCAGGGGCAGGGAACGTCGTGACGAGCACTATTTCGTCGGACATTTTGATATGACGGTATGCCGGGCGAATTGGCGTTGTCGGTAGACCTGACTCGCCGATATGACTAAGAAGTTGCAGGCAAGCGGCATGGAACCACGATGGCAAGCACGGCGCAGGACAGTTCGGGTCGCGTGATATCCGTGGCCAACGAAGATGCCAGCAATCCAGACAACACGAGCGCAGCCGACAAGGTGGCCGAAACGATCATCCGCGGCATTCGTGCCGGAACGTTCGTCCCGGGGCAGCATCTGGTCGAGCCTGACCTGACCCGCCGGCTCGGGATCAGTCGCGGTTCCCTGCGCGAGGCACTCAAGCATCTGGCCGCGGCCGGGATCGTCACGCTCAATCGCTTCCGCGGCGCTTACATCGCCACGCTCGATCGCAAGACCGTGCTCGATCTGCTGCAGACACTCGAGCCGCTATGCCGGCTCGCAGCACGTTTGGCAGCCGAGAAGTGCGACACGCCGCAAAAGGCCGATGCGCTCCTCGCAGCGGCAGCAGCGGTCGAGGATGCCAGCCGGCAACGCAACCGGGCAGCCTATCTGGAGGACCGCCGACACTTCTATTCGGTGCTGGTAGAGATCGGCCAGAACCACGAACTCGGCCGGGTCATTCCGCTGCCCCGGACCGACTTGTTTCGCGCCCAGATCGAAACGATCCAGACCGAACGCCAACGCCAGACCCATGCCTCAGGCTATGGCAAGATCGCTCGCGCGGTGGTCGATAAAGATCCGGCCGCGGCCGATCGTGCAGTGCAGAAGCACTTCGCGGGAACCCGCAAGACGGTGGGCGAGTTGCCCGAGAACGCCTTTCCCGCGCTCGTGTAATGCTGCGCAGGCCAATCGGCCTGTCGCCTCGGCCAACCGACGCAATATTCCTAGACGAAATCGTCGGACGCTTTTAGAACCTCGGCCCGGGAAGGATGGCGAGGAAAAGACGCTGTCGTGATTCGCTTCGGCCCGGCGCGTCTGTCGCACCTGCCGCCCGTACCGGGCTGGCCGGGCATCAGCAACGAGCCGATCTTGGCACTCGAAATCCTTCCCGGAAATTCTGCGATCCGCCCGGCCGGCGCACCCCGCCCGGACGCCGGCCACTGACTGGAGCTCCCGAGATGAATGCACTGCTGCCGAACTCGCCTGTCCGCTACGTGCGCAACGCGATGGAAGACATCGGGATGATCACGGCCCTCGACGAGATGCTCAATCACCAGATCGTCGACACCTTCTCCACCACGGTCACCGCCGATCACAGCTGGACCGAAAAGATCTGGTCCGCGATCGTGCGCAAGGACGGCACGCTGGCGATCGATTTCGGGCTGGGCCGCTATCACAACCGCGGCGTGCTCGACGGCTGGGCCGGTGTCGCCCGCGGCAACGAGCAATGGACGGTGCGCGCCAACCGCGAGCTGCGCGACGATCCGATGACCACCGAAGTCGGCCCGCTGACTTACGAGATCATCGAACCGCTGCGGCAGGTCCGCTATGCGCTTGCCCGGAACGACCAGCAGCCGATCGCTTATGACATCACCTTCACCGCGGAAATGCCGCCGTTCTTCGAGGATCGCCACAAGCAGCGCGAGAAGGACGGCTTCCGGGTCGGCTCGGACGTGGTGCGCTACCACCAGATCGGTGTGCCTTCGGGCTGGGTCGAGATCGAAGGTGAGCGG